>NZ_NEGF01000016.1:0-83986 GCF_002135195.1 Acinetobacter terrae | reverse complement strand
TGCAATTACTTTGGCGACTTACCGTGAACGCGGTAAAATCCGTGCGCTTGAAGACTTCCTAGATGCACGTTTGAACGTGTCTGAAATTGAAGGTCTTGAGCCATCTCCACCTCCTGCACGCGGTGCTCGTGATGGCGGCGGTCGTGATGGCGGTGGTCGTGGTCGTGGCGGTTTCGGCGGTGGTCGTGGTCGTGATGGCGGCGGTCGTAGCGGCGGCGGTTTCAGCGGTGGTCGTGATGGCGGTCGTGGCGGTGATCGTCCACAACGTAGCTTTGATGACAAACCACGTGGCGAACGTCCTTCTTATGGCGATGATCGTCCTAAGCGTGATTTCGGTGATCGTCCAGCTCCACGTCGTGAAGGCGGTTTTGGTGATCGTCCACAACGTTCTTTCGATGATCGTCCAAAACGTGATTTCGGTGATCGTCCAGCTCCAGCTCGTCGTGAAGGCGGTTTCGGTGATCGTCCAGCTCCAGCTCGTCGTGAAGGTGGTTTCGGTGATCGTCCACAACGTTCGTTTGATGATCGTCCAAAACGTGATTTCGGTGATCGTCCAGCTCCACGTCGTGAAGGTGGTTTCGGTGATCGTCCACAACGTTCGTTTGGTGACAAACCACGTTCGGCTGATGACAACCGTGGCAACCGTGTAGATTACAAGCCAGCTCGTGAAGGTGATCGTCCAGCTCCACGTCGTGATTTCGGTGATCGTCCAGCTCCACGTCGTGAAGGCGGTTTCGGTGATCGTCCACAACGTTCTTTCAGCGATGATCGTCCTAAGCGTACTTTCGGTGGTGAAGATCGTCCACGTCGTAGCTTTGATGACAAACCACGTGGCGAACGTCCAGCTTTTGCTGGCGAAGAACGTCCACGTCGTAAATTTAACGACTAATTTAATCGTTAGATTTAGATAGAAAAAACCGGTGGAAACACCGGTTTTTTTATGGATTAATCTTTGATCTTATAAGATAAAAATGTATACTCAATCATGTTTTGTTTTAAAATCGTTAAATATGAACAATGAATCTGCTCATTATAATTGGAATTTTAATCAAGAGGTGATTATGCCTTATATTGGTTTAGCCTTATTGTTATGCAACATTGGGTACTATATCTATAATTCTTTTCTGTAACACAGTGTCCTGTTTTTATACCTGTTTTTTATAAAAAATAGAATTACAATTAAATTCATTAGAAAATTCACTGGATTCGTTGCCTTTTATCTAAAAGTAACATTTTAAACTCTAATCCTTTATAGTATGCATGCTGAAAAAATGTAGGAAAACGCTCAGCTATGAATAATCAAATACCCTCTCAATCTCAGTCTCTGATTGAGATTAAAAATCTGAGCTTTAAACGAGGGGAACGCGTCATTTTCGATAATGTCAGTTTAAAGATTCGTCGTGGTCAGATTACTGCCATTATGGGGCCTTCAGGTACAGGTAAAACAACCTTGCTACGTCTGATTGGTGGGCAGCTCGTTCCAGACCACGGGCAAGTCTTATTGGATGGAAATGATATTGCGCATATGTCGCGCTCTGACCTGTTTGCGGCTCGGGCGCGTATGGGTATGCTATTCCAAAGTGGTGCTCTGTTTACCGATATGAGCGTCTATGAAAATGTGGCTTTTCCGTTACGTGCGCATACCCAACTCCCTGAACATCTCATTGCAGAACTGGTGGCACTTAAACTGGAAGCGGTGGGCTTACGCGGTACTGAAAAGTTTATGCCTGCAGAATTATCTGGAGGGATGAACCGTCGTGTCGCCTTGGCACGGGCCATTGCGCTTGATCCAGAGCTGATCATGTATGATGAACCATTTGCTGGACAAGATCCGATTGTGAAAGGAGTACTCACGCGTTTAATTCGAACCTTGCGTGAAGCACTGGATTTAACCACGATTATTGTCTCGCATGATGTGGGTGAAACCTTATCGATTGCCGATTACATCTATATTATCGCTGAAGGTGTCATTCAGGGTGAGGGAACCCCAGCTGAATTAAAACAACATGAATCGGCATTTGTCCGTCAGTTCTTAACCGGTGCTGCCGAAGGTCCTGTCGATTATCAGTTTAGTCATAAGGCTTATTTAAGTGATGAGGTGCGCTCATGAATGCTATTGCCTCATTAGGTAGACGCGTCATTGAACGTGTATGTGGCATCGGTGTGGCAACGGTGATGTTGCTACAAATCCTGTTTTCCATGCCGACCTGGCTCGGGGTCAAACTGTTTATTTACCAAATGTACCGTATTGGCGTGATGTCTTTATTGATTATTGCCGTATCAGGTTTGTTCATTGGTTTGGTGCTGGGCTTACAAGGCTATTCCATTTTGGTCAATATTGGCTCAGAAGCCATGCTCGGCACGATGGTGTCTTTAACGCTATTAAGAGAATTGGCTCCTGTAGTCGCTGCATTATTGTTTGCAGGGCGTGCCGGTTCAGCTTTAACGGCTGAAATTGGCTTGATGAAAGCGACAGAGCAATTGGCCAGTATGGAAATGATCGGTGTCGATCCGTTGAAACGTATCGTTTCCCCTCGTTTATGGGCAGGTATTGTTAGTCTGCCGATGTTATCGATCATTTTTGGTGCCATTGGCATCATGGGCGGTAAAATGGTGGGGGTCGATTTTTTAGGGGTAGATGAAGGTTCTTTCTGGAGTGGGATGCAAAATAGCGTGCAGTTCCATAAAGATATTTTCAACGGTACCATTATTAAAAGTCTAGTTTTTGCATTACTTTGTACCTGGATTGCGGTGTATCAGGGTTATACCTGTGTGCCGACTTCTGAAGGGATTGCAACATCGACTACGCGAACAGTAGTGTATTCCTCATTGTGTGTTTTAGGTTCTGATTTTGTGTTGACTGCGGTCATGTTTGGAGGTGTTTAATGAAATCACGTACAAGTGAGCTGACCGTAGGTATTTTTGTCATTCTTACCGGTATTGCATTATTTTTCTTGGCCATGAAAGTGAGTGGCTTGGTGGGAACCAACCTGCGTGATAGCTATGACATGACCGCAAGTTTTGACAATGTGAACGGTTTAAAACCGCGTGCAAAAGTCACCATGAGTGGGGTCACCATTGGTCGGGTAACTGATATTACCCTTGATCCGGTATCGCGCTTAGCTACAGTACATTTCGAATTGGATGGTAAGCTGACTTCATTTAATAAAGAACAGCTTAAAACGGTGGAAGCCAATGCTTTAGAAGAACTGCGCTATAGCACAGAATATACTGAAGCGGCGCCTGCGAAACAAAAAGAAATGGAAAAACAACTTTTGGATAACATGAGCTCCATCACCAGTATTGATGAAGATGCTTATATTATGGTCGCAACCAATGGATTATTGGGTGAAAAATACTTAAAAGTGGTGCCGGGCGGTGGTTTGAACTACGTGAAACGTGGAGAAAGTATTGCCAATACTCAAGGTACTATGGATCTTGAAGATTTAATTAGTAAGTTTATTACTGGTGGTGCAAGTAAATCATCGGCAAAAGCGGCAGATGCAAAGACATCGGGTGAATCAACTGATGCAGAAGCATCATTTGTTGAATAATTTGGAGAGGAAATTTTAGTGAATACTTTAGTTAAATACACACTTGCAGCTAGTGTTTTATCAACAATGATGGCGACTACTGCATTTGCAGCACCAGCAGAAGCACCTCCTGTTTTTGTTAAAAAAGTTGCAGATGGTCTGATTTCACGCTTAAAAGCGGATCATGCGAAATTGCAAAACAATCCAGCTGCAGTGAAAACTATTGTACGTCAAAATCTTGATCCATATATTGATTCACAATCATTTACCCGTATTGTGATGGGTACGTATGCGACCAATCAATACAGTACGGCTGCCCAGCGTGCTCAATTTGAACGTAACTTCCGTGAAACTTTAATTGAAAACTACGGTAGTGCATTTGCCAAGTTCTCAAATCAATCTTATAGCCTTCGTCCATACAAAGACACCAACAGTAAAAACCCTGTTGTGACGATGGACTTTAATAACAAAGGTGAAAAAATTCCTGTATCTTTCCAATTGGTGGATAAAGGCAATCAATGGAAAATCCGCAACATTAATGTTTCGGGCATTGATTTAGGTTTGCAGTTCCGTAATCAGTTTGCTTCAACCGTAAAACTGAATGGCGGTAACTTGGATAAAGCGATTGCAAACTTCCAGCCAGATGCAGATGCAGCTGTTAATAAAAAATAAATAAGTAGGTGTTCGGTGATTGAAGTCATTAATCAGGAATTACAGGTTTCTGGAAAAATAGATTATGTAAATGCTGAAAGCTATTACCAACAGGGTTTGAAACTGATTCAATCTCAAAATCAGTTTCCTGTAGTGGTGAATTTGGCGAAGCTGGAGCATGGTAATACCTTGGCTTTGGCAGTATTGGTTCGTTGGTTACGTCAAACGCCACAAGCCCAAGGTCTGCAGTTCAAGGCAGTTCCTGAAAAAATGATGAAAATCATTCAAGCCTGTCATTTGCAAAATGATCTGCAATTGATTGACTGAACACACACAATAAAAAAGCACCGAAAGGTGCTTTTTTATTTTCTGCAAATAGGCATTTATCAAATCGGGAGCGTTTCTTGCGCTTCGCTTTAAAAGCAGTGCTTTAAAGCTCGCTCAAATCCATTTTTTCCAGCGGAAATAAATCAATGGGCCAATAAAGAAAGCGACCAAAATAATACCGACCATAATGAAGCTGCTTGTTCCTCTGGCAAAAGGCAGTACATCGGTATTCATGCCATAAACACTGGCAACCAGCATCGGTGGAGCGAGCATGCTTGGCAAGATCGAGAATCGACGAATCGTGTCGTTCTGTTCAGTGTTAATGAATCCAGAGGTGGTATCCAGTAAGAATCGAACCTTTTGGAATAAGAACGCATCATGTTCAACAAGGGAACGCACGTCTTCACTGAGCTCTCGAATATCAGCATCGTAAATATGACTTCCCAAAGCGCGTGGGCGAGACAAGAAAGTCAGCACACGGCGTAAGTCAATTAAACACAATTGTGCTTTTCCAAGCATGTCTTCTAATTGTGCCAAGCGGGTAATCATGTCATCCAAATCGAGCATTTGCTCACGATGACGGTTATTCAAGACTTCAGTTGAATATTTTTCTAAATCTTTATGTACATCTTCCAGAATATCCGCAAGCTCATCCAGCTTGGCTTCAAGTAGACCCAGTAACACCCAGGTTGGGTCTTTATAGTCAATTTCGTAGTCATTACGACGCGCACGGGCACGAAAGGCGCGGAATGCAACCAGCTTTTCACCACGTAAAGTAAACAGATGTTGTTTGTGCAGAATAAAAGCAACAGTTTGTACGGTGGCTAAAATACTCGAATCGTCATCCGTTTCGCCATCGACCTGAAAGTTTTTATTTTTCGTTAAAAAGTAGGTACTGATATGTAAAATACCATCATCATCACGGTAAAATCGTGCTGATGAGGAAATGTCTTCTAATGATTTTAGCGTGGGTAAATTCTGTTCATAAGCATCTAATACCCATTGTTGTTCTTCTTGTGAGGGTGCAATTAAATCAATCCACACTAAATCTTGATGAAGATCGAAGCCCCCATTAATAGTGGCATCTTCCAAACTACCGCGCTCTGTGGCGTAAAAGGCTTCAAGCATGCTGTCTTTTCCCTGCGCAGTATAGGTTAATCGATGGGTGTATTTTAGACAAGGAATTGAATAAAAACACTGATTGAATCGCTTATTTGTTAAAAAATCTCCTGAAAATTTACTTTATTAGTATGACATCTTCAAAACATGGTGAAAAAATGACGAAATCGATAGCAATTTTTTGTGGTTCATCTGTGGGGACAGATTCCATTTTCTTGGACACTGCACAGAAAATGGGTCAAACAATTGCTCGGCAAGGCAAAACACTGGTGTATGGTGGTGGTCGTTCAGGTTTGATGGGGATTGTTGCGGATAGTGCTTTACAGGCGGGCGGTAAAGTTATAGGCGTGATTCCAAATGCATTGGTCGACCGCGAGCTTGCGCATCCACATTTAACGGAATTGCATGTTGTTGCGAATATGCATGAACGCAAGACCAAGATGTCGGAACTTTCTGATGCTTTTATTGCTTTACCGGGTGGTGCGGGAACCTTGGAAGAGATTTTTGAGCAGTGGACTTGGGCACAATTGGGTATTCATTTAAAGCCATGTGCATTTTTAAATGTGGCGGGTTTTTATGATGATTTGCTGAAATTTATCCATCTGACCACAGTGAAAGGTTTTACTCATCCACGTTTTTCTGACAGCATTATTGCCTCAGATTCTATCGAAGATATTTTACAGCAATTTGATGCTTTCCAAGCGCCACAACCGAAATGGGGCGTGGTTGATCAGCAAGCGTTGGTGGAATAAAGATGAAAGTGATTACTGTTGCTGCTGCGATTATTTTAAATGATGAACAACAGCTTTTAGTGGTTCGTAAGCGTCATACCTCATGTTTCATGCAGGTGGGCGGGAAGCTGGAACAGAATGAACCCTCTGAACACACCATGCTGCGTGAAATTCAGGAAGAAATTGGTTGTCAGGCATCGATTGAGCAATTTGTTGGTCGCTTTGAAACAGCCACAGCCAATGAGCCAGATCATTTATTGGTGAGCTATGTCTATGTGGTGACTTTGGATGATGCGCCAAAAATCGATGCAGAAATTGCAGAAATGAAATGGGTTGATTTAGATGATCAGCAAACTAAACTTGCACCCTTAACCACTGAAATTGTAATGCCGTGGGTGAAGCAATTTTTAATCGAAAGCTCTATCACCTAATTTGCTTAAAAAGAAAATAACTCCTTCTCTTGCGCCATATATGGCTCAGGGAGTGAGGGATTTATTCGACAAGGGGGAGGAAATCAGTATCCTTTATTTCCTAAAATGAGAGGAATATTTAAATCTCCGCACTTGCGACACATGCTGCATAAATTTTCTGACAACCGAGTTCCTCAAGCTTTTGTTTTAAAGCATAGATGGTACTGCCTGTGGTCACGACATCATCTAAAATAAGCACACGGCGATAACGAAGTTTGGATCTGGTATTGATCTGAAACTGTTGTTCAATATTATCAATCCGTTCTAATCGGCTTAAGCCTTTTTGTGAATGCTGTTGTAAGCGGGTGACGGGTTGCCATACTGGAATATTCAGTGCTTTGGCTATTATTTTAGCCAGTACTAAAGACTGGTTATAACCACGTTCTACCAGTCGTTTATTTGATATTGGCATTGGCACAATCGCTTGAATTTTGGGGAGGCGAAGTTCCAGTAAGGCGCCTGCAAGCAGGTTTTGAAAATGTAGGTGTTGTTCGTACTTAAATTTTTGAATAATGCGATCAATCGGGTAGTCATAATGACATGCCACCTGAATATCGATTTCCTGTCGCTGAACAGTACTTTTAGACCACGGCAATTGTTGCCAGCAATCTCTACAGAGTGAATTGTGTTGCTGTCGGTCGATTCCACAAAGTACGCAAGGCGAAATGCTTTGGATCGCTTTGTGCAGTAATGGATTAATGAATTGCAGCATGTTTTTATTCTTCTTTTATTTGGCGTTAATTTTGCACAGTTTGTATTTAGTTTCAACAATGGCAGCATCCATGCCGCCCACGCAATCATAACTACCTGACTAAGCGTATTATTTTATACTCATTATTAAATATATTTTTTAAATGACTCTCTACACATAAGCATACCGTGGGGCTTCAGGCAACCAGCGTTTTAATAAAGCCTTCGCATTCTCTGGATAATCTTTGAGAATTTGCTGTGCCACATAATGCGCTTGATTGAGTAAGTGGTCATCTCGTTCAAGTTTGGCAACCCGAAAACCCATATCACCGGTTTGTTTGGTGCCGAGCAGTTCACCCGGACCGCGAATTTCCAGATCTTTTTCTGCAATCACAAAACCATCATTACTTTCACGCAAAATGCGTAAGCGTTCCTGTCCATTTTGTGACAGCGGGCTTTTATAAAGCAGGGCACAGAAACTGGCGGTTGCGCCACGTCCAACGCGCCCACGCAATTGATGTAATTGTGATAAACCTAGGCGTTCAGCATTTTCAATCACCATAATCGAGGCATTTGGAACATCAACACCTACTTCAATTACTGTGGTGGCAATTAGCAGTTGCAGCTGATTGTCTTTAAATTGTTGCATCACTGACTGTTTTTCATCGGCTTTCATTTTGCCGTGTACCAAGCCAGTATTTAGATGAGGAAAGCGTTCTTTGATTTCCTGAAACGTCGCTTCAGCCGCTTGAGCATCCAAGGTTTCCGATTGTTCCACTAGCGTACACACCCAATAAGCCTGCTTGCCTTCAGCACAGTTGGTAGCAATTCGGGCTAACACTTCTTCACGACGGTCTAAAGGAATGGTCACGGTTTGAATCGGGGTACGACCCGGAGGAAGTTCATCAATCACCGAAGTATCCAAATCACCATAAGCCGACATCGCGAGCGTACGTGGAATAGGTGTAGCCGTCATGACCAGTTGATGCGGTGTCATGCCATTTAAGCCTTTGTTACGTAATGCCAAACGTTGATCCACTCCAAAACGATGCTGTTCATCAATAATCACCAAACCCAGTTTGGCGAATTCGACATTTTCCTGAAACAGGGCATGGGTACCGACCACTAAATTTGCGGTGCCTTGTTTAATACCTTGTTCTGCTGCTGCGCGCGCTTTACCTTTTTGTTTCCCTGAAAGCCAGGAAACATTAAGCCCTAAGGGTTCAAACCATTTTTTAAAATTTAAATAATGCTGTTCAGCCAAGATCTCAGTCGGTGCCATCAGCGCTACTTGCCAGCCTTCTTCTAGGGCATGACACGCTGCGACTCCTGCAACCAGAGTTTTACCTGCACCGACATCCCCCTGAACTAAACGTAGCATCGGTTTGTTTTGTTTTAAATCCTGAATAATTTCTTTGGATACGCGTTTTTGCGCACCGGTCAGGCTAAAGGGCAAACTGCCTAATAATTGTTTGGCAAAATTTTTACTTGGTGAAAAAGAAGGGGCTTCAATTTGCTGAATATAAGCACGGCGTGAAAGTAAACTAATCTGATGCGCGACCAATTCTTCAAAGATTAAGCGTTGTTGAGCAGGGTGTGAGCCTTGTGCTAGTTGCAACATATTGGCATTCAGTGGCGGCTCATGAATATATTCCAGGGCCTGTTTCAGCGCATAACCATTGGTGAATTTTTCTGGCAATAATTCAGGCAGGTCATCACTATGCTGTTTCAGTGCCTGTTTGACATAGTCACGGATTTTGGCTTGGGTTAAACCCTCAGTAGCCGGATAAATGGCGGTCAGTTCAGTTTTGGGTAAGGGTGTATGTTCGGTAATCAGCTGGATTTCAGGATGATACATTTCCAAACCACGCGCACCGACACGGACTTCACCAAATATTCGCAGTTGATTGCCTATTTTGGCGCGATCGGTCAAGGCTTTATAGACATGGTAAAAACGCAAGGTGACTTTGCCAAAATCATCCTCTAATAGCACCGCCATCGATTTGCGCTTACCCGGTGGAAAATCCACACCTTTGACCACGCCTTCTAGCAAATAGCTGCGCCCCACGGTCAATTGGTTCATGGGGATGATCGTGCTACGATCTTCATAATCACGCGGCAGATGAAACAGTAGATCATCTGTGCTGAAAATATTCAGTTTTTCCAGTAAAGCAGCAGAGGCGTTTCCAACCCCTTGCAATTGATGGACTGCGGCCATTTACCCTCAACTTCGGTTATGTAATCAGGTGTTTAATGCATATATTATTTATTGGTTATGGTAAAACATCTCAGCGCGTTGCTAAACAATTATTTGAGCAAGGCCACCAAATTACCACAATTAGCCAAAGTCCGAAAACGGATCAATTTGCGACGCATCTGATTCAGGATGTTCATCAGTTGGATTTAACGCATGTTGCAGCCATCGATTGGGTTTATGTTTTGCTATCCCCCTCGCAAAGCGCTGTAGAGGGGTATCAACAGACTTATGTCGATTCTGTTGCTCCCATTGTAGCAGCGTTAAAACAGCATCCGGTTCAAAAGATTGTGGTTGTGTCATCCACTCGTGTGTACGGTGAAAATAAGGGTGAGCGTATTGATGATGAGTCATTCATTCAACCCATTGATGAGCAGGGCAGATTGTTGCTAAAAATGGAACAGCTTTATCAGCAGGCTTTTCCGAAACAATGCATCGTAATTCGCCCAACAGGCATTTATGGCACATCAGTTGCCCGAATGATCAAACTGGCTGAAATCACCAAAAGCTATCCCAAAGTTCATTATAGCAATCGTATTCACATCGATGATCTGGCCCGATTCCTTGCGAAATTGATTCACGTGGAACATCCAGAAAATTCGTATATTGTTGGCAATAATCAGCCGGTCCCTTTGCATGAAACGATTCAATGGTTTCAACGGCAGTTGCATTTACCTGAACTGGTTTTAGAAAGTAAACAACTGTCAGGAAAAAGGATTTATGCAACTCGAATAGAGGAAACAGGATTTGAGTTGGAACATAAAGATTGTTTTGGGGATTATTTGAAGATGCTAGAAAAAATATAAGAAAGTCCCCCTCCTTTTTAAAGGAGGGGTTAGGGGAGGATTAAAATTAAAACCTTTCTCTGATGAAATGATATTTCTCATCCTGCAATTGAAGGATGAGAAGAGGCTAAATTAAAACCCTCATCCCAACCTTCTCCCAGAGGGAGAAGGGGCTTAAACAAAATTATTTCTTTTTACGCTTCAAACGACGTTTCGCTTGTTGAGCAGCAACTGCATCCAATGCTTCTTTCAACTCTTCATCGCTGAAGGTTGTAATATGCTGAAGCATTTGTAAAGTTACATCATCAAGAACTAGGTTGGCGTACTGCGCCACATTTTGGAAGTTCTCGTCAAACACAATGGCGTTGTCTTCGTTGTTACGAATATAGCCTTGTTGAGTCAGTACCTTAATAAAGCTTTGGAACAGGGCTTTATCAAAGAATTCAGGTGAATTGAATTCATACAATACAGACAAACGTTGACCGACCAAATGACTGAGTTCTTCAACCTGACGGGTCGAAATGTTGCCTGAACCACGCTGAGTGATCAGGGCTAAAGTCATGTAATAACGCTCAAGACTTTGCATCACCGGGGCAGCAAGCACCACCAGCTGGTTATGATCTTCCGAGTTTGGTGCTGGAGATTCTAGGTTGCCGTCAGCATCTTCAGAGATCAATTTAGCCTTAATTAATGCTTCAACATAGGCGCAGATTTGATCTTTTAGCTCATCATCTTGCCATTTCAAGAACAATTCAGCTTTCAAGAATGGATAGAGCGTGCGAATCACATTGATCAAATCGCCACGACGGATTGAACCGTTATGTTCAACCAAGGCAGCAATTAAAGACGGCAATACAAAGGCATGCAGAATGTTATTGCGGAAGTAAGTCAGTAAAACGGCTTGATTGTCTTCAATGGCAATAATATCGCCTAACACATGTTTGATGCGTTTAATCAGTTTCAGTTTTAGACCGTAGGCAATAATTTCTTTGCCTGAAAGCGGCGTGACTTGTGTACGTGCATCGTAAGGTAAGGCAGCGACCAGATTACGGTATGCATCGAGCTGTTTGATGCAGATCTCTTCATCTAAGGTATGCTTTGGTGTTGCCAGTAGAATCAGAGAAAGCAGTGAAACAGGGTTAATTACCACAGCACGGTTAATATTTTCTAAAATCGCATGGGCAGAACTGTTGACTGCATCCGACACTTCTTGCGGAACTGGATCATCATTCTTTTCAATCTTGATTTGATCTGCGCCGTGTTTTTTCAGCATGTCATCTAAAAACACCGGTTCGCCAAAGTTCACATGCACTTTACCGAAAATACGCTCGATTTTACGCAAGGTTTTTAAAATGCCCACAATCGATTCAGACTCTTTCGGCTTGCCTTGCATTTCACCGACATAGGTTGAACCTTCCATCAGGCGTTCATAACCGATATAAGTCGGCAAAAACACGATGGGTTTTGATCGACCGCGTAAATGACTATGTACGGTCATCGCGAGCATGCCGGTTTTCGGTGGCAGCAAACGCCCTGTACGTGAACGACCGCCTTCAATAAAGTATTCAAGTGGCGTGTTACGCGACAAAATGCTGTACAGATATTCTTTGAATACAGTGGTATACAAGCCATTACCACGGAAAGTACGACGAATAAAGAATGCACCGCCACCACGGAGTAATTGACCCACAAACGGCATATTCAGGTTATCACCTGCAGCAATGTACGGCACCATCATGCCACGCTTATAAATCACATAAGACAGCAATAAGTAGTCGATGTGACTGCGGTGGCAAGGGGTGTAGATGATCTCGTAGTCTTTGGCAAGTTCGCGTACCGTACTGAAGTTATGCACTTCTACGCCGTCATAAAGCTGCGTCCATAAACGGGTCAGCGCCATATCGGCAAAATGCACTGCAGAATGTGAATAATCAGAAACAATTTCGTTTAAATAACCAATTGCACGACGTTCAGATTCAATCATGCTGACTTTGCTGCGGATGCTTTCACGGCGAATCGCTTCTTGCACATCCGTAGATTTGATCAGTGAATGCATCACATTGCGGCGGTCTGACAGGTCAGGCCCGAGTACAACTTCGCGCTGACCATCTAGGTATTTATTCAGCGTATTTAGAATGTAAGTTGCTGGCGATAAGTTGGGATGGGTCTTTTTAGCAAAATCGATCAGCGTACGTAAGGATTGCCCTTGATGGAATTCCAAATAAGACTGACGACCATGCAAGCCAATATTCACCAATTGCTTGATTGTACCCGGAGTCGCCCAAGTATCAGTAAACAGCAGCTTGAACCAGGAATCTTCTTTATCTGGCGAGCGTCCCCACAGCACAGTCACAGGAATCAGTTCGATATCTACTTCAGGATGATTTTCTAAAATATCAATTAAACGGAGTAAACGTGGCGGAAAAGCATGTGGTGGTGGATTAAGTAAATTATTTTCATTGTGATGCTGTAAGAATAGTACCGATGCTTTCTCTTTCTGATTCCCGACCACTAATGGATTTAAGGCTGGTGAAAGTTTGAGACGTCGTGTTTCACCATCGACAATCAGTGCATTGCTACGCGAGTAATTTTGTAAAACATAGCAGATCATTTTTTGCTTGATCGGTTGATCTGTTTCTGCATTTGCTTCTGTAGTTGTCGGTTCAGTAGGAACCTCACCAAGAACATGTGGGGTTACCACGAGGTCAAGCAGCTTACTGGAAAGCTGACGATACATTTGACCAAAGCCACTCTTGGACATATACACTCCTACTTAAATGACCGAAACCACAGATTTTCTGAGGGGGGAAATTGTTTTGCATCATTGTAATTTAAAACAGTATGTCATTTTCTGACAAAATTCATATTGAGTGTTAAATTTTATCGTTAAAAATCGTATTTTTAGCCGATCTGAGCTAAAAATAATGTGACACAGCAGTCAGCCTAACTCTAGGGTTTTAATCTGGATTTGTGGCAAAATAGCTGCAATAGCTTATCTGATTGATTTAAATTTTTCGCCTACATTTCAGGTATCCCACATCAAAATAGGTCGCTTATGAATGCGTTAACCCAAGAATTGGTTGAATTACTTAGCCTTGAAAAAATTGAAGAAAATGTCTACCGAGGTATCAGCCGCAACCTGGTCGGAAAACGTGTCTTTGGTGGTCAGGTTTTGGGGCAGGCATTACGCGCGGCATCCTATACAACTGATCGTCCTGCACATTCATTGCATGCTTATTTCTTGTATGGGGGCGATGTCAACGCACCTATTTTATATCAAGTCGATCGTTTGCGTGATGGGAAAAGCTTTGTCAGTCGCCAGGTTCGTGCCATTCAACATGGTCGCACCATTTTTACCGCGATGATTTCTTTTGCTCATCCAGAAGAAGGTTTAAATTACCAAATTAGTGAACCTGAATATCCAGCTCCAGAAGAAGTGAAATCTGAAGCTGAATTAAAGAAAATGTTTGTGGAATTTGTGCCGGAAAATGTGCGTGCCAGTTTTATGCGCGATCGTCACATTGATATCCGTCCGATTGATCCAAGCAATCCATTTCAGCCGCAGCCTGAAGCGCCATCCTATGCGCACTATTTACGCACGCATGATCAAATTGCGCCAGAGGTTGATGAGATTTCTTTACATCAAGCCATTGCAGCATTTTATTCAGATTTTACCTTAATGACCACGGCACTTCGCCCGCATGGTTTAAGTTATTTATCGCCAAGTTTGCAATGTGCCAGTATTGACCATGCCATGTATTTCCATAAGCCATTCCGTGTGGATGACTGGATGTTGTACGATATGGATGCAACCGTGAGTGCAAGTTCACGTGGCCTGAACTTCGGTCGCATGTGGCAAAACGGTGAGCTGGTGTGTAGTACCACCCAAGAAGGTTTAATTCGTATCCGTGAAATTGAAACCCAATAAGGCATCAAGTTTTACTTTTAAAAACCGGGCATAGCGTCCGGTTTTTTTATGACAGTGCTTTAGTGACAGCGGGGAATGTCTTCCGATACATCTTTATGGCAGCCATGATTTGAATGGGCAAAAGTCTGCCCAATGCTTAAAAGGAGTGCGGTGATGAGGATTATTTTTTTCATAGGTAGACTCTTTTAATTATTGGTAGATTAGTTGTAATTCAAAAGCAGATTTTATGCCATTTATTTAGTAAGTCGTTAATGATTCAGACAAAGTGTAAATCATGCTTTTACCTATTTATGCTGAACTTGTGACAAAAAATTCCTCGATTCTAAAAATAGGGCATGGCATAGTGCCTGCAAGACTTAACAATAAAAGCATGCAGAGATGAGCTTAAACACCCAAATTTTGATTGCTGCGATTTTAGGCGTGGCTTTCGGTTTTATCCTGAATCTTTATCCCAATACCCCATTTTTTGATGCCAGTTTGTATGGTTTGGGAATTGCCAGCAGTATTTTTATTGGCTTGTTAAAGATGCTTTTAATTCCCCTGATTTTTAGTTCAATTGTAGTTGGGGTATCCAACTTGCAATCGGGTGGGCAATTAGGCAAAGTCTGGAAAATTACTTTAGCCTGCTGCGTGACCACCACGACCTTGGCGTTAATTCTCGGAATCAGTTCTGCGCATTTGTTTGATGTGGGCAAGGGTGTAGACATCGCCATGTTTCAGGATGCGATGAATACCCATCAAACCCCGGATACCTTAACGCCCACCTCATTTTTGACTAATTTTATTCAAAATACCTTAATCAATCCTTTTAAAGCATTTTCTGAAGGCAATGTCCTTGCTGTAGTGCTGTTTGCTTTATTTTTTGGCGTGGCTTTGGTGCATGGCGGTGAACGTTTTAAAACCGTACGTCAAGTCAGCCAGCAGTTTTTTGATATGATGATGTTTATGATCATCTGGGTGATGCGACTGGCGCCGATAGGTATTTTTGCCTTACTGGCGAAACTCATTTCAACGGAAGATATTTCTGTACTGAATCGTCTGATTGAATTTGCTGTTGTGGTGACGGGAACCACCATTTTCCACGGCGCTGTGGTTTTACCGCTATTACTGTGGATTTTCGGCAAGATGAATCCGCTGACCTTTTTTAAAGGGGCACGTAGCGCACTGATTACGGCTTTTGCCACCAGTTCCAGTTCTGCGACCATGCCACTGTCCATGAAGTGTGCCCAGGAAAACTTGGGTGTACGTCCAGCAACAGCAGGTTTTGTGATCCCCCTGGGAACTCAACTGAACATGGATGGAACCGCTCTGTATGAAGCTGCCGCGGCTTTATTTATTGCCAACCTGATGGGCCTGGATTTAACGATTGGTCAGCAGCTGATTGTTTGCATGACAGCAATGATTGCGTCGCTCGGTGCACCGGGTATTCCAAGCGCAGGCATGGTGACCATGATTATGGTGTTGCAATCGGTAGGTTTACCGGCGGAAGCGATTGCCATTTTATTGCCGATTGACCGTTTACTGGATACGGTGCGTACTGTGGTCAATGTGCAAGGCGATATGATGATTAGTGTGGTGGTCGATCGTCATACCCGTGATGATGAAATTACCACTTAATCATTTTCCCAACATGGATTCCATACCACTTCCCATAAATGTCCATTGGGATCTTGAAAATAACCTGCATATCCGCCGTAAAACGTGGCTTGTGCAGGTTTGATAATTTGAGCACCTGCCCGAGCTGCTTGCGCCATCACCTGATCAACTTCTAATGGACTAAAAACGTTATGCCCAAGAGTCATTTGAGTCGGACACATTGGAGTCAGTTCCAGACCCGTGTCATGCTGAATACTTTGCTGTGGCCATAAGGCGAGTTTTACATCCGACTGTAGTTCTATAAAAGCGACTGCACCATATTCATAGTCTTGACCCAAAATACCTTCGCTATGTAAGCCTAAACCTTCACAATAAAACTTCAGTGACTGCTCTAAATCCTTGACGGCAAGCGTGATGACAGAAATATAGGGTTTCATCTTTTATCCTTATGTTTTTCTTATCTGGATTTATTGTAGTGCAAATAAAAGCAGGGCATAAAGCCCTACTGTTTGGAATTTGTGAGATTGATTCAAGCGACTTTCAGGACTGCTCGTTTTGCAGCAGGGGAATTGTTCAAATACGCAATTGCATCTTCAGTTTTGGCTTCATGCACTGGATCGTACCAAGGCATTAAATATGCCAGTTGTTGTGAAACCAGCCAGAGTGGATTCGGCATTAAGCGATTATCTTTTTGTGAAATGCGATACCATTCACGCCAAATCCACGGTTTAAACACGTTGGGGCGAACAGATTTAAAACGTTCATCTTGCCTCATAATATGTGCTGCACCATCGACCCATAAGCCAAGTACACCTGCAATCACCACCACACTTAAGTAATAACGTGCAATATAGCCACCATCAAGATGACGATATAAATCAAATGCCACGGTACGGTGTTCTATTTCTTCTGCGCCGTGCCATTTCACCAAGTCGAGCATGGCTGGATCGGCACCGAGTTGCTGCCAATATTGGTTATACAACACATATTTTCCGAGCACGCAGGTCATATGCTCAACCGTGGCAATAATGCCGAGACGAAATAAGTCCCACTGATGTTCTAGTGATTTCGGTACGCTTAAACCGAGAGGTTGGTCTGCGAGTAACTTGCCGAACAGAAAATCCATGAGCTGAAGATTGCGTTGCACATCAATATTGCGCACGGTGAGATATTCTATATTTGCTGAAGCGTGTGCCTGTGCATGCATGGCTTCCTGACGAATAAAAGCTGACATCTTGCTTGAGTTTTTCATCACTAATTTGCGGCAAAACTTTGTTATACAGGCGACAGAACCAGAATTCGCCGGCAGGTAAAATCATATTAATTTCGTTGACGAAATAACTGACAAAGGGATGATTCGGAATCCAGTCGACAGGTGTTTGTTGCCATTCGAATTTGACTTTACGTGGTTTGATTTGGTACTGAATTGAAGAGCCAATTTTAGACTTTTTCAATAACGATAAAAGCTTCATCATCCTGTCCTTGTTTTGTCAGTGATCAAGATCACATTGACTTAGAATCAGTATAAAAAAATGCCCTCAATTGTGATTAGCAATAGAGGACATTCAAATATCAATAGATGATGAATTTTGTCAGACAACCGGTATTAATCAGCTTGTCTGCTTTCATCGGTGGCATCTTCGGCAATTTCGATCTCTGCCTCATCATCAGCATCCATCGATTCTAATGGTTCATCCAGATCGTCGACATCAGCTTCAGGAATGCTATCTAAATCGAATTTAGTCGATTGTTCCAGGGTAAAGTTCAGGCGACCGGCCATCACGCTGGCAAGTTCTTCCAAACCTTGTTTGTTCATTGATGAGAACAGCTGAATCGAGAATTGAAGTTTCATTTTTCTCAATTGTTGTTGCACTTCTTGCAGCACTTTTGATGCAGGGCCACGGTTCAATTTGTCTGATTTGGTCAATAACACATGGACAAACAATTTACGTGAATAGGCCCATTCCAGCATCATCACATCAAAGTGTTGCAGTGGATGGCGAATGTCCATCAATAGCACCAAACCTTGCAGGCTTTGGCGATGAATCAAATAGTTTTCAAGTTCTTTTTGCCAAACCAGTTTCATTGCTTCAGGTACGGCTGCATAACCATAACCCGGTAAATCGACCAGACGCTGGTCAGGGTTACCCAAGCTAAAGAAGTTGATCATTTGGGTACGACCCGGCTTTTTCGATGCACGTGCCAATTGCTTTTGATTGGTTAAAGCATTAATTGCACTGGATTTACCTGCATTTGAACGGCCGGCAAAAGCAATTTCATAGCCTGTATCTTCTACACAAAGATTGAGCTTTGGCGCACTCATTAAGAATTCAGCTTTGCGTAACCAGTTGAGTGAACGCACAGAATATTCAGTAATGGCAGAATCAACTTTTTTCTCATAGCTGATCTTTTGCTTAGGCGCATTCGCTATCTTACTGTTTTTGGATTTTCCTCTGCTGTGGTGCATAACTCAACTTCAATAAATGATCTACAAAGAAACATTATAAAGGAAGTCGTCTAGGCAAGCGACCTTTGCATTTTGAAAGCAGTAAAACTTCGGCTGATGATTTAAAGATTAATCAGCGAAATGGGGGATGAGGTGGCGACTTTGCTGGAACTGCTTTGATCGAGCACATCGACTAAACGATAGTGATTTAAGGATTGATAAAACTGTTCAAGTGCTTGATCTAGAATACCTTTAAGACCACAGTTGCTGCGCAGTACGCAGGGTGGGGTATTGCATTCCACAATCTGGTTATTGCCTTGCAGGATACGGACAATGTGACCCAGATTTAAATTTAAAGTTTCTGCATTTAAGCGAATCCCACCGCCTTTTCCGCGTGTGGTAATGATCCAATCCTGTTTTCCCATGAAATGGACAATTTTAACCAGATGGTTTTGAGAGACATGCAAATCCCGTGCAATTTCTGCAATGGTATAAGGGGTGTCTCTGGGTCTGGAGATGTACATCAATAGACGCAAGGCATAATCAGTAAATTTATTGAGTTGCATGGAGTCTTTAAAAGGTGGGGAAAGATATATAGATAGCGTAGCTTGAAAGTCCCCCGAAAGGAACTTTCAATAACAAGCAATTAATTATTTATTAAGCATTTAGCCTTTAACGGGCGCAGAAACCTGAACCACATCACCTGCTTTGTAGTTTTCAAGCAAGATGTTGGCAACAGAATATTCTGTATGATTTACTTCAGGTTTTACATCAAAAATAAATTGATCTGCAGATTGGGCTTCAGCAAACGTAAATTGTTGTGGCTGTTGAATGTCATGTCCAGGCACTTGAACTTTCACAGAAATATAGCTTCCTGCTTCAGCACCAACCACTGGCTGACCATCTTGTGCTTTTAAAGTAAAACGTTTACCGCTGTCAGTTGCTTCAACTGCGGCAACTTCAAAGGCACGCCATCCAGCCCAACCACCATTTTGTGCAGCCAGGTTTTCATATTTCTGTTTTTCTACCCCAGCCAAGATGCCTGCCAATTGCATATAAGCTTCTTTCCAGGCAGCAATCAGGTCAGATTCGAAAGGTACATTTAAAACTTCGCTAATTGAATGCAATAGGTTGTCACCCACAATGGCATATTGATCGGGTTGGATATCAAGGCTGACATGCTTAGTTGTAATGTGCTCGATTGCTTTAGCCAATACGCTTGGATTTTCAATATGTTCTGCATAAGCCAATACTGCAGCAGCCAAGGCACGTGGCTGACGACCGCTAGTTTGGTGATCTAGGTTGAATACATTTTTTAATTCTGGATTGTTATTCAGCATGCGGTTGTAAAAATAGCTGGTCAGTGCAACACCATTTTCACGAAGGACAGGGACAGTTGATTTAACAAGTTCAATATGTTGTGGAGTCATGGCTAGAACATCTGTATTGTGGCTATAAGATATATTTAAAATACATCTTATAAAATCGGTTGTAAATACATCTTTTAGAAAAACCCTAAAATTATTATGGGATATCTGAATATCCCATAATTTTAAAAATCTTGATAGGAATAAAAAGAGTTATTTTCTGCCGAAAAGAGAGCCGAGTAAGCCACGGACAATTTTCTGTCCGGTGCTGCCACCTAAACTGCGTGCCGCACTTTTCGCAAATGTCCCGACAATGTCTTGGGTCATTTTTTCACGTTGTTTCGATGCGCGTTCAGCTTCTTTCTCTTGTTCACGAGCAATACGCTCTTGTTCGCGGGATTGCTGCTTTTTAAATGCTTCCTGCTCTTTGGCTAAGGCTTCTTGTTGTTTGGCTTGCTGTTTCGCTGTTTCCTCGACAACTGCCTGTTGCCGACGTTGGGCGACTTTTTGCTGCAACATTTCATAAGCACTTTCGCGGTCAACAGGTTGCTCATAAACACCGGCAACAATACTTTGCTTCATCAGTATTTTGCGTTCATCTAAGCTAATCGGGCTAAATGAAGAGTAGGGCGGCATCACCCAGCCACGTTCTACAATTTGTGGAATGCCTTTTTCATCCAGACAGCTAATTAAAGCTTCACCAACACCCAGTTCGGTAATGGCTTGATCGACTTTAAATTCAGAGTTGGCGCGGAAGGTATCTGCTGCTGTTTTTACCGCTTTTTGATCTTTTGGGGTGAATGCACGTAAGGCATGCTGGACGCGGTTACCAAGTTGTCCGAGTACGCTTTCAGGCAAGTCGAGTGGATTTTGAGTGACAAAGTAAATCCCTACGCCTTTGGAACGAATCAAACGCACCACCTGTTCAATTTTTTCTTGTAGCGCTACGCTGGCATTATCAAACAATAAATGCGCTTCATCAAAGAAGAACACCAGTTTGGGCTTATCCATATCGCCCACTTCTGGCAATTGTTCAAATAGTTCCGATAACATCCAGAGCAAGAAGGTGGCATACAGTTTAGGGGTGTTCATCAACTTGTCAGCTGCCAATATATTGATATAACCACGACCTTGGCTATCCGTCTGAATAAAATCCAGGATATTTAAACTGGGCTCACCAAAAAATTGATCACCGCCTTGGTCTGCAAGTGCCAATAAATTACGTTGAATAGCCCCCAGACTGGCAGGAGAAAGGTTGCCGTATTCCGCCTGAAATTCCGCAGCATGTTCAGATACATAGGTAATAATTGATTTTAAATCCTTGAAATCAATCAATAGTAGGCCTTGATCATCTGCGATGCGAAAAACCGCTGAAAGTACGCCTTCTTGGGTATCATTCAGATTGAGCATTTGCGCTAATAATAACGGTCCTATTTCCGAAACTGTGGTACGAATCGGATGACCTTGTTCTCCAAATAAATCCCAAAATACTACTGGTGATGCAGCAAACGGAATGGATTCAATATTTAAGACTTTTAGACGTTCATCAAATTTAGGATTGCTTGAGCCAGCTTTGGCCAGACTGGAAACATCGCCTTTGGCATCGGCTAAAAATACGGGCACACCAATTCGGGAAAAGTTTTCAGCCAGCACTTTTAAGGTGACCGTTTTCCCCGTTCCAGTTGCACCTGCAATTAAGCCATGACGGTTGGCGAACTGTGAATGTAAAACAATCTCTTGTTGTGTATTTGAGGTTTTCTTGGCAATAACGATAGGTGTACCCATATGTGTTCCTATTTTATGTTCTTGTGTCTGAAGTTATTCGAGTTGTGGCGTATTCAATTGTTTTAACGCGTTTTCTATATCTTGTATCAAATCGCTCGGATGTTCTAGCCCTATACAAAAGCGAACCAATAAACCTTGTTGTAAATGTGTAGTTTCCAAAACACGCATATCTTTTAAGTTGTATAGCATGACTAGGCTGACAGGACCACCCCAGCTAAAACCCAGCTTAAACAGTTGTAAGGCATCACAGAATTTGCGGATATCTGCAAGCGTATATTCGGGTTTAAAAATAATGCTAACCAAGCCGGCACTGTGACCTGTGGTGCAAATTTCTTTCCAATAATCATGACCAGCAGATGATTCATCGGCAGGATGTAGCACTTGAACAAATTCTTTTTGCTTTTTAAGCCAATTTAGCAGTTTTAAAGTGCTTTGTGACTGATGTTGATAACGCACTTGCATTGAAGCAAGGCTACGTTGAACTTGCGCAGCATCATCACCTGAAACGGAGATGCCTTGGATGGCATGTATACGGAACAGTTTGTGATGTAGCTTCTGATCACGTGTCACCACCGAACCCATCAAGATATCGCCGCCACCGCTTGGATATTTCGTCAGCGCATGCACGGTGAGATCAACACTTAAATGCTGGTCAGAAAAATCAAAGGCATTAAAGGCAAGGCCGGCACCCCAGGTATTATCCAGTGCAGTCAAGACATTGGCTTGTTTGGCTTTATTGACGAGACTCACTAAGTTGGGGAATTCTAAAGTGACTGAGCCTGCAGCTTCTAACCAGATCAGTTTGGCTTTATTTGTGGGTTGAAAACTATCCACATCTATTGCATTGTAAACCTTAACTGTAATGCCGTAACGCGTTTCCAGATTGCGCAAATGTTCCATGTTTGGCCCATAGATGTTGTCTGCAACCCAAACTTCATCTCCGTGTGCCAAAAAGCATGAATTCACCAGGTTGATGGCAGACAAACCACTGGGTGCCAGCAGGCAATATTCACCTCCTTCAATTTGAGCAATGTTGTCGCCTAAGGTGAAAGTTGTCGGTGTGCCGTGGGTGCCATAACTATAGTCATAGGCATCTGTCCAATGGCGATTAAACAGTGCATCTGTGTCTTCAAAAATAATGGTCGATGCACGAAACAGGGGAGGTTGAACCGTAGAAATGTATTGCGGGGCTTTTCGTGGTGCATGAATAAGTTCTGTTTGTGGATTTTTTTTCAAGGTTCTGCTCTAAGTCGTATCAAAATTAGCCTTAGCTTAAGAGAAACTCTCACATTAGGCTATATAAATGCCCGAATGTATAGAAACGTTAATCTGCACATAAAGTTGGCTTCATTTTTGCTAAACCTATATCAGAACACAACAATAGGTGGGAGCGCATGAAGTCGCATTTAAAAGTACATTATTTTCAGCATATTGCTGGTGAAGGGTTCGGCAGTTGTTATCCGTTTTTAAAACAGCACCATGCTAAAATTAGTGCAACGGAGTTTTTTGCATTACCTGTAGACCGTCCTTTGGATATTGAAGCTTTGCCTCACGTGGAAGATGTCGATTTACTCATTATTATGGGTGGACCGATGAGTGTGAACGATGAAGCAAATTTTCCCTGGTTGAAGGTGGAAAAACGCTGGTTGCGACGTTATTTGTCGATGGGTAAACCTGCAATCGGTTTGTGTTTGGGGGGGCAACTCATCGCTAATGCATTGGGTGCAGCAGTCCGCCGCAATGAAAAACAAGAACGAGGTTGGAGTGGGGTGCGCAAAGTGAATCATGTGCCTGAAGAGTGTTTTGAATTACCTGATCAATTTAATGTGATGCAATGGCATAGCGAAACCTTTGAAATTCCGAAAGGGGCGATTCATTTAGCGGAAAATGAGGTTTGTCGAAACCAAATGTATCAAATCGGAAAAAATGTCTTGGGATTCCAATTTCATCCAGAAATTACCCCGGAGGCATTAAAGCTGTTTTTGGAAAATGATGAAGAGCTGGTAAATTTTTCAGGAGAATATGTGCAATCTGAACAACAACTAAAAAAGTCGACAAAAAGCAATTTTATTCAAGGAAATCAAATATTAAACCAAGCGATAGAGTACGTTTTGCAAAAAACCGCACGCTGATTTATTTTTAAACAATGTTACAAATTTGCGATGTGAGAAATATACTAAAAAGTTGAAAAGAGATTTGCTTAAGCGTTAAACAATAGCTATAATGAGCGGCCTTTTAGTAAAAGGGTTAACTACGAATAAAGTAGTTAATATCGTGACAGTCGTGGCATCGATCATGACCTTAGTGATTTTCACTGCCTTTGACACTTACCAATAGGGTGAGATGCGTCAGAGGTGATTCTTTATATTTTTGGCTTGGAGTTTACTGGTATGTCTAACCAGAGAATCCGTATCCGTTTGAAGTCTTTTGATCATCGTCTGATTGATCAATCTGCTCAAGAGATCGTAGAAACAGCAAAACGCACTGGCGCACAAGTTTGTGGTCCAATTCCGATGCCTACACGCATCGAACGTTTTAACGTTCTAACTTCACCGCACGTTAATAAAGACGCGCGTGATCAGTATGAAATCCGCACTTACAAGCGTTTGATTGATATCGTTCAACCAACAGACAAAACTGTTGATGCATTGATGAAATTAGATCTTGCAGCTGGTGTAGATGTTCAGATCGCATTGGGTTAAGGCTTTCGGGTTAATTAACACTCTAAGTTAATTAAGCCGCTTTTTTAGAGGTTTATGCACATGGCTATTGGTTTAGTCGGTCGCAAGTGCGGTATGACACGTATCTTTACAGATGCTGGTGTTTCTGTACCTGTTACAGTGATTGAGGTTGATCCTAACCGCATCACTCAAATCAAAACGCTTGAAACTGATGGTTATCAAGCGATTCAAATCACTACTGGTGAGCGTCGCGAATCTCGCGTAACTAATCCTCAGAAAGGTCACTTCGCTAAAGCGGGTGTTGCTGCTGGTCGTTTAGTTAAAGAATTTCGCGCTACAGAAGCTGATCTTGAAGGTCGTGAAGTTGGTGGTACGCTTACCGTTGAATTGTTCACAGTGGGTCAAATTGTTGACGTAACTGGTCAGTCTAAAGGTAAAGGTTTCCAAGGTGGTGTTAAACGTTGGAACTTCCGTACGCAAGACGCAACTCACGGTAACTCATTGTCTCATCGTGCTGTAGGTTCTACAGGTCAAAACCAGACACCTGGTCGCGTATTCAAAGGCAAAAAAATGCCTGGTCACTTAGGTGCTGAACGCGTAACTACACAGGGTCTTGAGATTGTATCTATTGACACAGAACGTTCAGTTCTTGTTGTTAAAGGTGCGGTTCCTGGTGCTACTGGTGGCGACGTAATCGTTCGCCCTACGATCAAGGCCTGAGGGGAAATATTGTGAATTTAAATACTGTTTCCGGCTCTGCTGTTGAATTATCTGAAGTTGCTTTCGGACGTGAGTTTAACGAAGCTCTTGTACACCAAGTTGTTACAGCTTATTTAGCTGGTGGTCGTCAAGGTTCTAAAGCTCAAAAATCACGTGGCGATGTATCTGGCGGTGGTAAAAAACCTTTCCGTCAAAAAGGTACTGGCCGTGCGCGTGCTGGTTCTATTCGTAGCCCAATCTGGGTTGGCGGTGGTAAAACTTTTGCTGCTCGTCCACAAGATTGGTCTCAAAAAGTTAACCGTAAAATGTACCGTGGTGCTATGCAATGCATCTTAGCTGAACTTGTTCGTCAAGATCGCTTGGTATTGGTTGAAGAGTTTGCTGTTGCTGCTCCTAAAACTAAAGAATTGCTTGCTAAGCTTAACGACTTAAATGCTGTTCGCGCATTAATCGTTACGGATGCTGTAGATGAGAATCTATATCTTGCTGCACGTAACATTCCGCATGTAGATGTGGTTGATGCTGCTGCAATTGATCCTGTTAGCTTGATCGCGTTCGACAAAGTTGTTATGTCTGTAGCTGCTGCTAAGAAAATTGAGGTAGAACTCGGATGAACAACGAACGTATCTATCAAGTCCTACAAGGACCTGTATTCTCAGAAAAAGCACAAGCTCTAGGTGAAGCTGCTGGTGTTCAAGTTTTTAAAGTTGCTATTAACGCAACTAAACTTGAAATCAAAAAAGCAGTGGAACAACTCTTTGGTGTTCAAGTTGTTAAAGTTAACACGACGATCACTAAAGGTAAGACTAAACGCTTTGGTAAAACATTAGGACGTCGTTCTGATGTTAAAAAAGCATACGTCACCCTGAAAGCTGGCCAAGATGTTCAAATGGCTGACTTGGGCGATACCGCTGAAAGCGCAGCGGAATAAGGACGAGAATTATGCCTATTCAAAAATGTAAGCCAACGTCACCAGGACGTCGCTTTGTAGAGAAAGTCGTTCACGACCATCTTCACAAAGGCGCGCCTTATGCTCCGTTGGTTGAAGCTAAAAAACGTACTGGTGGTCGTAATAACAACGGTCACATTACGACTCGTCACGTTGGTGGCGGTCATAAGCAGAACTACCGTATTGTTGACTTCAAACGTAACAAAGATGGTATTCCTGCAACTGTAGAGCGTATCGAATACGATCCTAACCGTACTGCACACATTGCTTTGGTATTGTATGCTGATGGTGAGCGTCGTTATATCATCGCTCCTAAAGGTTTACGTGCTGGTGATAAAGTACAATCTGGTAACGATGCTCCAATTCGTCCAGGTAACTGCTTGCCACTTCGCAACATGCCTATCGGTTCTACTCTGCACAACATCGAACTTAAAATCGGTAAAGGCGCGCAATTAGCTCGTTCAGCTGGTACTTCTGTTCAGTTGTTGGGTCGTGACGGTTCTTACGCAATTGTTCGTTTACGTTCTGGCGAAATGCGTAAAATTCACGTTGAATGCCGTGCTGTACTTGGTGAAGTTTCTAACCAAGAAAGCAACCTTCGTTCACTCGGTAAAGCGGGTGCTTCACGCTGGCGTGGCGTTCGTCCTACCGTACGTGGTATGGCTATGAACCCAGTTGACCATCCACATGGTGGTGGTGAAGGGCGTAATAAAGGTATTCAACCTGTAAGCCCATGGGGTCAAAAAGCTAAAGGGTACAAAACACGTACCAACAAGCGTACGACTAAGATGATCATTCGCGACCGTCGCGTTAAGTAACAAGTAAAGGAATCTGACAATGCCTCGTTCTCTGAAAAAAGGCCCATTCGTCGATGCGCACTTGTTCGCTAAGGTTGAAGCGGCTATCGCGGCTAATAACCGTAAGCCGATCAAAACTTGGTCGCGTCGTTCGATGATACTCCCAGATTTTGTTGGTTTAACAATTTCTGTTCATAATGGTCGTAACCATGTTCCGGTAATTGTATCTGAACATATGGTTGGTCATAAACTCGGTGAATTCGCGCCAACTCGTACCTATCGTGGTCACGGTGTTGACAAGAAATCTAAACGTTAAGGTGCTATGATGGAAGTTACTGCTAAATTACGCGGTGCCGCTATCTCGGCACAAAAAGCACGTTTGGTTGCAGATTTGATTCGTGGCAAATCTATTGCTCACGCTTTAAATATCTTAAACTTCAGCAACAAAAAAGCTGCAGTTTTAGTGAAAAAAGCGTTGGAATCTGCAGTTGCAAACGCTGAACACAATAACAGTTTAGATGTAGACGACCTTAAAGTTGCTACGATTTACGTTGATGAAGGTGTAAGCCTTAAACGTATTATGCCACGTGCTAAAGGCCGTGCAGATCGTATCACTAAGCGTACTTGTCACATCACCGTTAAGGTAGGGGTTTGATATGGGTCAGAAGGTTCATCCAATCGGTATCCGCCTAGGTGTTGTGAAACGTCATAACGCTAACTGGTATGCGAGTCCGAAACAATACGCTGAATATTTGCTTAAAGATCTTCAAGTTCGTGAGTTTTTGAACAAAAAACTTAAAAACGCGATGATTAGCAAAATTCTTATCGAACGTCCTACAGGCGCTGCTAAAATTACTATTAGCACTGCTCGTCCAGGTATCGTTATCGGTAAAAAAGGCGAAGACATTGAGAAATTACAACGCGAATTAACATCTATCATGGGTGTTCCTGCGCAAGTAAGCATCAACGAAATCGATCGCCCAGATTTAGACGCTCGTTTGGTTGCTGAAGCAATCGCTTCTCAACTAGAAAAACGTGTAATGTTCCGTCGTGCTATGAAGCGTGCGGTTCAGAACTCTATGCGTGCTGGTGCTAAAGGTATCAAAGTTGAAGTTTCTGGTCGTTTAGGTGGTGCAGAGATTGCCCGTACTGAATGGTATCGTGAAGGTCGTGTACCTTTGCATACACTTCGTGCTGA
Source organism: Acinetobacter terrae (assembly GCF_002135195.1). Classification (NCBI taxonomy): domain Bacteria; kingdom Pseudomonadati; phylum Pseudomonadota; class Gammaproteobacteria; order Moraxellales; family Moraxellaceae; genus Acinetobacter; species Acinetobacter terrae. The sequence continues at coordinate 55,959 of NZ_NEGF01000016.1, read as the reverse complement.
CATCGACTACTCATCTGTACGTGCTGAAACTACATACGGTACGATTGGTGTTAAAGTTTGGGTATTCCGTGGCGAGATCTTAGGTGGCATGAAACAAGTCATGAACCCTGCTCCTGCTGAAGAACGTCCAGCTAAACGCGGTCGCGGTCGTGGTGAAGGTCAGGAGCGTCGTGGTCGTCGCAATGATCGTTCTGCTGAAAAAGGAGAATAATCCATGTTGCAACCTAAACGTACTAAGTTCCGTAAGGTACAAAAGGGCCGTAACACTGGTCTAGCGCATCGTGGTAGCACTGTATCTTTCGGTACTATTGCACTTAAATCTCTCGAGCGTGGTCAAATGACCGCTCGTCAAATTGAAGCTGCGCGTCGTACAATCAGCCGTCGTGTAAAACGTGGTGGTAAGATCTTTATCCGTGTTTTCCCAGACAAACCAATTACTGAAAAGCCATTAGAAGTTCGTATGGGTAAAGGTAAAGGTTCTGTGGAATACTGGGTTTGCCAAATCAAACCAGGTAAGATCTTGTACGAAATGGATGGTGTTAGCGAAGAATTGGCACGTGAAGCGTTTACGCTTGCAGCTGCTAAGCTTCCGTTTAAAACCACTATCGTTACTAAGACGGTGATGTAATGAAAACTAATGATCTACGTGAAAAATCGGTAGAAGAGTTGACAGCTTTGCTTGATGAGCAACAGCTTAACCAATTCCGTCTTCGTATGGCTAAGGCAACTGGTCAATTGGGTAAATCGCATGAAGTTGCGCTTACTCGTAAGACTATTGCTCGTATCAAGACACTCCTTACCGAAAAACAGGGGAACGGACAATGAGTGAACAAACAGTTCGCACGTTAACCGGCAAGGTCGTAAGCGACAAAATGGACAAGTCTATTGTTGTGCTTATTGAACGCCGCGTTCAACACCCGTTGTATGGCAAATCAATCCGCCGTTCAACTAAATTACACGCTCATGATGAGAACAATGTTGCTAAAACCGGCGACTTGGTAACCATTAAAGAAAGCCGCCCAATTTCTAAAACTAAAGCTTGGGCTTTAGTGGAAGTTATTGAAGCTGCTGCTGAGTAATTAGACGTTCTTGTTGCATCATCGGTTGATTTCGAGTACTCTTTGAGCCTTTCGAAATTGTGACCGGTGATGCTCGGTTTTGGAGTAGGGCAATGATTCAAACCGAAAGTATGCTCGACGTAGCAGACAACAGTGGTGCTCGCCGCGTACAATGTATTAAAGTACTTGGTGGTTCACACCGTCGTTATGCTTCTGTTGGCGATATTATTAAAGTTACTGTAAAAGAAGCTATTCCTCGCGGTCGTGTTAAAAAAGGCGACGTGATGAATGCTGTAGTTGTACGTACGAAATTCGGTGTACGTCGTCCGGATGGTTCTATCATCCGTTTTGATGACAATGCTGCTGTGATTTTGAACAACAACAAAGCGCCGATTGCAACTCGTATTTTCGGACCAGTGACTCGTGAACTTCGTACTGAACAGTTCATGAAAATCATTTCATTGGCTCCTGAAGTTCTATAAGAGGCACTCATGGCTAAGATTAAAAAAGGCGATCAAATTATTGTGATCGCAGGTAAAGAAAAAGGCAAACAGGGAACTGTTCTGTCTGTTTCAAATGACCGTGTTAAGGTTGAAGGCCTTAACTTGGTGACGAAGCATCAAAAGCCGAACCGAGCTACTGGCGCTGAAGGCAGCATCGTAACTCAGGAAGCTACGCTTCATATCTCAAACGTGGCAGTTTTTAATGCTACAACCCAAAAGGCTGACCGTGTTGGTTACCAATTTGATGCTGAAGGCGTGAAAACTCGCGTATTCAAATCAAATGGTGAATCAGTGGCGGTAGCGAAGTAATAGGTTGATATAGGCCATGGCCAGACTTAAAACACGTTACAACGAAGAACTTAAAGCTCAATTGTTAGAAACATTGGGCGTTAAGAATGTGATGGAAATTCCTCGCATTACAAAAATCACCATCAACATGGGTGTTGGTGCTGCATCAGCTGACAAGAAATTGTTAGACGGCGCTCTTTCTGATATGCAAGCAATTGCTGGTCAAAAACCAGTACTTACTTTAGCTCGCAAATCTATCGCTGGTTTTAAAATCCGTGATGGTTGGCCGATTGGTTGTAAAGTTACTTTACGCGGCGAACGTATGTACGAATTCTTAGACCGTTTGATCTCTATTGCGATCCCTCGTATCCGTGACTTCCGTGGTTTTTCTGCGAAATCATTTGACGGTCGTGGGAACTACTCAATGGGTTTGAAGGAACAGATCATGTTCCCTGAAATCGATTTTGATAAGATTGATCGTATTCGTGGTATGGATATTACCGTTACTACGACTGCTCGCACCGATGACGAAGGCCGTGCGCTATTGCGTGCATTCGGCTTCCCGTTTAAATAAGAGGTCGATATGGCTAAGAAAGGTATGATTAATCGCGAATTGAAACGCGAAAAAACTGTTGCTAAATTTGCTGCAAAACGTGCTGAATTAAAAGCTACGATTGCAAATGTAAATGCAACAGAAGAAGAACGTTTCGAAGCGATGATGAAATTTCAGGCATTACCACGTAATGCGTCTCCAGTACGTCTTCGTAACCGTTGTGGTTTAACTGGTCGTCCTCATGGTTACTTCCGTAAGTTCGGCTTAAGCCGTAACAAATTACGTGAAACTGTCATGCAAGGTGATGTACCGGGCATGGTTAAGGCAAGCTGGTAAGGAGCGACTATAATGAGTATGCAAGATACCGTTGCCGACATGCTAACCCGTGTTCGTAACGCACAAATGGCTAAGAAACAAACTGTTTCTATGCCTAACTCTAAGTTGAAGGTTGCTATTGCTAACGTTCTTCAACAAGAGGGTTACATTTCTAACGTAGAAGTTGCTGATGCTGAAGGTAAAGCAACTTTAACAATTACGTTAAAATATTTTGAAGGCAAACCAGTTATCGAAACTGTGAAACGCGTAAGCCGTCCAGGTCTACGTCAGTATCGCGGTAAAGATGCACTTCCTAGCGTTAAGCAAGGTTTAGGTATTGCAATTGTTTCTACAAGCAAAGGCATCATGACTGATCGCGCAGCACGTTCTGCTGGTATCGGTGGTGAAGTTATTGCTTTTGTTTCTTAATAGGTGAATCCTCATGTCTCGTGTGGCTAAAGCCCCAGTAACTGTGCCTAATGGCGTTACAGTTACTCAGAACGGCCGGCAGGTCGAAGTGAAAGGCAGTAAAGGTACATTGTCTTTCAACCTGCATGCGCTGGTCGAGCTAAAACAGGAAGAAGGTCAGCTTCATATTGCTCCAGTTAAAGAATCTAAAGATTCTTGGATGCAAGCTGGTACTGCTCGCGCTGTTCTTAACAACCTTGTTAAAGGTGTTAGTGAAGGCTTCGAACGTAAGTTACAACTAATCGGTGTTGGTTATAAAGCTGCGGTTAAAGGTGATGTTGTTCATCTTAACCTAGGTTATTCACACCCTATCGATTATAAACTTCCTGAAGGTGTAACTGCTGAAACTCCAACTGCTACTGAAATCATTTTGAAATCAGCAAGCAAACATATGTTGGGTCAAGTAGCTGCAGATATCCGTTCATATCGTGAACCAGAGCCTTATAAAGGTAAAGGTGTTCGTTATTCGGATGAAGTTGTTCTTCGTAAAGAAGCTAAGAAGAAATAAGGCGCGAGGTTCTTATGAACGAAAAGAAACAATCCCGTTTGCGTCGTGCGAAAAGCACACGCTTGCACATCCGTGCATTGGGTGCGACTCGCTTGTGTGTAAACCGCACTCCGCGTCACATCTATGCTCAAGTTATTTCAGCAGATGGTGGCAAAGTTTTAGCGCAAGCTTCAACTTTAGATGCTACTTTACGTGCTGGCACAACTGGTAATGTTGAAGCAGCTCAAAAAGTAGGTGCTTTAATCGCAGAACGTGCTAAAGCAGCTGGTGTAACTAAAGTTGCATTTGACCGTTCTGGTTTTAAATATCATGGTCGTATCAAAGCCTTGGCTGATGCTGCTCGTGAAAACGGCTTGGAGTTCTAATCATGGCTAAAGTTGAACAAAACGAAGGTCTTGTTGAAAAGCTGGTTGCCGTTGATCGTGTAGCCAAAGTTGTTAAGGGTGGTCGTATCTTCTCTTTCACAGCATTAACTGTTGTGGGTGATGGTAATGGTCGCGTAGGTTTTGGTCGTGGTAAAGCACGTGAAGTTCCAGCTGCTATTTCTAAAGCACTTGAAGCTGCACGTCGCAACATGATTACTGTTGATCTTGTTAACGGTACTGTACAACACCCTATTAATGCTCGTCACGGTGCAAGCCGCGTTTACATGCAACCTGCTTCTGAAGGTACTGGTGTAATTGCTGGTGGTGCTATGCGTGCAGTTTTAGAAGCTGTTGGCGTGCATAACGTATTGACAAAATGCTATGGTTCTACAAACGCTGCTAACGTAGTAAACGCAACTTTTAAAGGTTTGCGTGATATGACTTCTCCTGAGAAAGTCGCTGCGAAACGTGGTCTTTCTGTAGCACAAATTCAAGGGTAATCAATCATGAAAACGATTAAAGTTACCCAGACTAAATCTTCATCGCATCGCTTGAAAAATCACAAGCTTAGCCTTCAAGGTTTAGGTCTGCGTCGTATTGGTCATACTGTAGAAGTTGTTGATACTCCTTCTAACCGCGGTATGATCAACCAAGTTTACTATATGGTTAGTGTAGAGGAATAAGCCATGACTCTGCGTTTAAATACTATTGCACCTGCAGAAGGTGCTAAGCGTGATAACCTTCGTCTAGGCCGTGGTATCGGTTCTGGCGTTGGTAAGACCGGTGGCCGTGGTGTCAAAGGTCAAAACTCGCGTAAGAGCGGTGGTACACGTCCAGGTTTCGAAGGCGGTCAAACTGCGTTATATCGTCGTTTGCCTAAATTCGGCTTCACTAGCCAATTGGCTTTGAAAACTGCTGAAGTACGTTTATCTGAGCTTGCTAAAGTTGAAGGTGACATCGTTTCACTTGAAACCTTAAAAGCAGCGAATGTTGTACGTAGAGATATGACTCGTGCTCGTATCGTACTTTCTGGTGATATTACTCGTGCATTCACTATTCAAGGTGTTGCATTGACTAAAGGCGCTAAAGCTGCTGTTGAAGCTGCTGGCGGCAAAGTCGAGGAGTAATCGCTAGTGTCTATGTCTCCTAGTTCTTCGGGTCATGTTAACATGATGAAAGGGCAGCCGTTTCATGTGAAATATCGTGAAATTATTCGCCGAATGATGTTCCTTATTGGTGCATTAATGGTCTTTCGACTAGGAGCACATATTCCAGTACCAGGCATTAATAATGCTGCACTCGAAAATCTTTTTAATGCAAACTCAGGTACTATCCTGGGTTTGTTTAACATGTTTTCAGGTGGTGCATTAGAGCGGATGTCAATTCTTGCTTTAGGGATCATGCCTTACATTTCTGCTTCAATTATTGTGCAGTTAATGTCTACGGTAGTTCCTTCGCTGGAAGCTTTAAAGAAAGAAGGCGAACAAGGTAAGCGTAAGATAAATCAATATACGCGACAAGGTACATTATTGCTTGCACTTGTGCAGTCTGTTGGGATGTGTGCAGGACTTATTAGTCAAGGGATTACTTTGACTGGAGGCCTGGCTTTTTACATTCCTGCTGTGACTTCACTGGTTGCGGGTACCATGTTCTTGATGTGGTTGGGTGAGCAAATTACTGAACGCGGAGTAGGGAATGGTATATCCATGATCATCTTTGCGGGTATTGTTGCTGGATTGCCGAATTTAATTATGCAATCTTTATCATCAGTAGATAATGGTCAAACAAGTCTTATTGGCTTGGTAATTTTTGGCTTGTTATCTATCGGTGTGTTAGCAGCGATTGTGTTTATTGAAAAAGCACAACGTCGTATACCAGTCAATTACGCTCAAAAACAACAAGGTCGTCGTGTATTTACTGCACAGCAGACACATTTGCCATTAAAAATTAATATGGCGGGTGTGATTCCAGCAATTTTTGCCAGTTCATTGCTTTTGTTCCCTGCGAGCTTAGGGCAATGGGTGGGTAGTGCTGATCCTAGTGCAGGATTTATCAAACGTGGCCTGCAAGATTTGGCGCTCGTGTTGTCGCCTGGACAGCCGTTGTATTTGGTGCTCTTTGGTGCGTTAATTATCTTTTTCTGTTACTTCTATACTGCGCTAGTATTTAGCCCTAAAGAAGTGTCAGAGAACTTGAAACGCAGCGGAGCTTATGTGCCTGGTATTCGTCCAGGTGAGCAAACTGCTCGTTACTTAGATCATATTCTCAATCGTTTGACCTTTATTGGCGCGATTTATATCACAGTGATTTGTTTAATGCCGATGGTATTACAGAGCTCATTTGGTATTCCATTCTCTTTGGGTGGTACCTCTTTGCTGATCGTTGTGGTAGTCGTGATGGACTTTATGGCTCAGCTGCAAGCACATCTCACCTCGCATCAATACGATAATCAAACGTTAATGAGAAAAACGACTGCTCATCCTAAGGGATAAGCGCACTTGAGGTTTCATCATGAAAGTACAAGCTTCTGTTAAAAAAATTTGTGGTAGCTGTAAAGTTATCCGTCGTAATGGGGTTATCCGCGTGATTTGTAGCGCAGAACCTCGTCATAAACAGCGTCAAGGTTAATCTAATCAAGACCTGTTGATTTCAGTAGGTGAATTGGGTTAATATCCGCCCCTCAAGGTTTTTGTCGGGCGGTTGATTATCTCTACTGCCTTTTTGGAGAAAGTGAATGGCTCGTATTGCCGGTGTAAACATTCCGGATAACAAGCATGCTGTTATCTCCCTCACGTATATCTTTGGTATCGGTCGCCACACTGCTAAGAGCATCTTAGCTGCTGTAGGTATTCCAACTACTACTAAGATCCGTGAATTGGATGATGCTCAGCTTGATGCGATTCGTGCAGAAATTACTAAGGTTCCGACCGAAGGTGATTTACGTCGCGAAATTTCCATGAACATTAAACGTTTAATGGATTTAGGCTGCTACCGTGGTCTTCGTCATCGTCGCAGCTTGCCTGTCCGTGGACAACGCACCAAAACTAACGCACGTACCCGTAAAGGTCCGCGCAAACCTATTAAGAAATAAGATTTCTGGAAGCTAAAAGATGGCTAAAGATACTCGCACACGCAAGAAGGTCACCCGTACCGTCTCTGAAGGTGTTGCACACATTCACGCTTCTTTTAATAACACCATTGTGACTATTACCGATCGTCAAGGTAATGCACTGGCTTGGGCCACTTCAGGTGGACAAGGCTTCCGTGGATCACGTAAATCAACTCCGTTCGCTGCTCAGGTAGCTGCTGAAGTTGCTGGTAAAGCTGCTTTAGACTACGGTTTGAAAAACTTGGACGTCCTTGTAAAAGGTCCTGGTCCTGGTCGTGAATCTGCGGTTCGTGCTTTAGGTGCAGTGGGTTATAAAATTAACAGCATTACCGATGTGACGCCAATCCCGCACAACGGTTGTCGTCCACCTAAAAAACGTCGCGTGTAAGGAGAAACATTCATGGCTCGTTATATTGGTCCAAAATGCAAACTCTCTCGCCGCGAAGGGACAGACCTGCAACTTAAATCAGGCGTTAAACCGTTTGACGTTAAGACAAAAAAACATGCGAAAGCTCCTGGCCAACATGGTCAAAGCCGCGCAAAACAATCTGAGTACTCACTACAATTACGTGAAAAACAAAAAGTACGTCGTACGTATGGTGTGTTAGAACGTCAATTTAGTAATTACTATAAAGAAGCTGCTCGTGTTAAAGGCGCAACAGGTGAAAACTTGTTGAAATTGCTTGAAAGCCGTCTTGATAACGTTGTTTATCGCATGGGTTTTGGTTCTACACGTGCAGAAGCTCGTCAGCTTGTATCTCACCGTTCAATCACTTTAAATGGTCGTCGCGTTAACATCGCTTCAATCCAAGTTAAAGCGGGTGACGTGGTTGCAGTTCACGAAGGTGCTAAACAACAATTGCGTATTAAAGGCGCAATCGAGTTAGCTACTCAACGTGGTATTCCTTCTTGGATGGAAGTTGACCATTCTAAATTGGAAGGTACGTTTAAAGCTGCACCGGATCGTTCTGATTTACCTGCTGAAATCAACGAAAGCTTGATTGTAGAATTGTATTCTAAATAATCCCTTGAGGTAGCAATAATGACGCGTACTGCAAATGAGTTTCTAACTCCGCAAGCGATCAAGGTCGAAGCGGCTAGCGGGACCTCGGCAAAAGTGATTCTAGAACCATTAGAGCGTGGCTTTGGTCATACTCTGGGTAATGCTTTACGTCGTATCCTTCTTTCTTCTTTACCTGGCGCTGCTGTGGTTGAAGTTGAAATAGAAGGGGTTGAGCACGAGTACAGTACCTTGGAAGGCTTGCAGCAGGACATCGTCGAGCTCTTGCTGAACCTAAAAGGATTGTCGATTAAGCTGTTCGATCAAAACGAAGCATATTTGACATTAGAAAAACAAGGTCCTGGCGACGTAACAGCCGCTGATCTTCGTTTACCTCATAATGTTGAAGTGGTAAACCCTGAGCATTTGATTGGCACTTTAAGTGCTTCAGGCTCATTAAAAATGCGCCTGAAAGTTTCTCAAGGTCGCGGTTATGAGACTTCTGACTCACGTTTCCCAGAAGGCGAAACTCGCCCAGTGGGTCGTTTACAGTTAGATGCTTCTTATAGCCCAATCAAGCGCGTGTCTTACACAGTTGAAAATGCTCGTGTAGAACAACGTACTGACCTTGATAAATTGATCATTGACCTTGAAACCAACGGTACAGTTGATCCAGAAGAAGCAATCCGCAAAGCGGCAACAATCTTGCAACAACAAATTGCAATTTTTGTTGATCTTCAGAAAGATCAAGCTCCTGTTGCTCAAGAGCCTCGCGAAGAAGTGGATCCAATCTTGCTTCGTCCAGTAGATGATCTAGAGCTTACTGTTCGTTCTGCTAACTGTTTGAAAGCAGAAAATATTTACTACATCGGTGATTTGGTTCAACGTACTGAAGTTGAGTTGTTAAAAACTCCTAACTTGGGTAAAAAATCGTTAACTGAAATCAAAGATGTTCTGGCATCGAAAGGCTTGCAATTGGGCATGCGTTTAGAGAACTGGCCACCGGCTAGCCTCCGCATGGACGATCGCTTTGCTTATCGTAGCCGTTAATTAAGTAGGACTATCACCATGCGTCATCGTAATAGTGGTGTGAAATTAGGCCGTACAAGCAGTCATCGTAAAGCGATGTTCCAAAACATGGCTAATTCTTTGTTCGAACACGAGTTAATTAAAACTACTGTTCCTAAAGCAAAAGAATTACGTCGTGTTGCTGAGCCTTTAATCACTTTAGCTAAAGTCGATTCTGTAGCAAACCGTCGTTTGGCGTTTGCTCGTACTCGTTCAGCTGCAACTGTAGGTAAATTATTTACAGTTCTTGGCCCTCGTTACAAAGAACGTAACGGCGGCTATCTACGTGTTCTTAAAGCGGGCTTCCGTGCAGGTGATGCTGCACCGATGGCTTACGTTGAGCTAGTAGATCGCGAAGTTAAATAATTTCGCAAAAAGAACTTCAGTTGTTCGAAAAAGACCGGTGTTTCACCGGTCTTTTTTTATGCCTGATGATTTTTCATTAGCAGAAAATTTTAGATTTTGTCCTGAACTGATATATTTTTTGTCAGATTTATTTAAACTTGACATTGTGTATTGTCAAATTTATGGTTTAATAAAATAAAGTTCAACAAGGTTATAAAAAGAACATGGAAAAGCACATTGATATTTTGATTGTTGGCGCAGGTATTTCAGGTATTGGCCTTGCTGCACATCTTTCGAAGAATTGTCCGCAACGTCAATTTGATATTATTGAACGTCGTGAAAGCTTTGGTGGGACTTGGGATTTATTTAAATACCCCGGGATTCGTTCAGACTCGGATATGTCAACTTTTGGTTTTAATTTTAAACCTTGGCAAAAGGCCAATGTCCTCGCAGACGGGGCATCCATCAAAGGCTATTTATCTGAAGTTGTTGATGAATACCAATTAAAAAGTAAAATTCATTTTAAGCATCGTGTGCTATCCGCGAATTATGATTCTTCAATTAGTAAGTGGGTGGTACAAATTGAAGATGAAAATCAAAAACAACAGACCTGGATTGCCAATTTTGTACTAGGCTGCACGGGTTATTACAACTATGACCAAGGCTTCCAGCCGGATTTTCCAAATCAAGCCGCATTTAAAGGGCAGTTTATTCACCCGCAACATTGGCCAGAAAATTTCGACTATACCGGTAAGAAAGTCGTGATTATCGGCAGTGGTGCAACTGCAATCACACTGGTGCCTGCAATGGCGAAAGGCGGGGCAGCGCATGTTACCATGCTGCAACGCTCACCGACCTATATTGCTTCTATTCCATCGGTTGATTTTGTCTATGACAAAATGCGTAAAGTCTTGCCGGAAGATCTTGCTTATAAACTGACGCGGGCACGGAATATCGGGATGCAACGTGCTATTTATGCGCTTGCCCAAAAGCAGCCGAAATTGCTGCGTAAATTCTTGTTGAAATCCATTGAGATGCAACTCAAGGGTAAAGTGGATATGAAACACTTTACGCCATCTTATAATCCATGGGATCAACGTCTTTGTGTGGTACCTGATGGTGATTTATTCAAGATTTTACGCTCAGGCAAGGCGAGTGTAGAAACGGATCAAATTGAGAAGTTTACTGAAACAGGTATTCAGCTGAAATCCGGTCAACATTTGGATGCCGATATTATTGTCTCTGCGACAGGTTTGCAGATTCAAATTCTAGGCGGTATTAAAGCCAGCATTGATGGGAAGCCTATAGATACCTCTAAACATATGTTGTATCAAGGGATTATGGTCAGTGATGTACCGAATATGGCGATGATTATTGGTTATATCAACGCATCCTGGACGCTTAAAGTTGATATTGCGGCTGATTATATTTGTCGCCTAATTAATTATATGGACAAGAATGGCTATGACCAAGTGATTGCTCAAGGTGATCAGACTGAATTGATGGAAGATACCGTGATGGGGAGTTTATCTTCAGGTTATATTGCACGTGCAGCGGATGTCATGCCGAAGCAAGGTAAACATGCGCCTTGGAATGTGACCAATAATTATCTGGCTGATCGCAAAGTATTAAAAAATGCCAAGTTTGAGGATAGCGTCCTTAAATTTCAAAAGCACACAGGCGTAGATTCGCGTAAACCTAAATTAGTGTCTTAATTCAAACAGCAAACATAAAAGGAGCTTAAGCTCCTTTTATGTTTTATTTAAAGTGAACGAGAGATTAACTCTTTCATAATCTCATTGGTTCCTGCATAGATCCGGTTGGCACGGTTATCGATATAGGCCCGTGCAATAGGGTATTCCATCATGTAGCCATAGCCACCATGCAATTGAAGGCATTCATCCACCACTTTAGAGAACATCTCGGAAATTTTGTACTTGGCAGCAGCGGCGGCATCAATTCCAAGTTTTTCTTCAAGCTGTAATTCCATGCAGCGGTCTAAATAAGCACGACAGAAATCTATTTCGGTACGCAATTCGGCAAGCTTAAAACGTGTATTTTGAAAAGCGCTGATCGGTTTACCAAAGGCTTGACGCTGTTTGGTATATTTTACTGTATGAGCGAATGCAGCTTCTGCACCTGCTTGGCAGATGATGCCAACCAGCATACGTTCCCAAGCCAATTCTTTCATCAGCATCATAAAACCCATGCCTTCTATGCCGAGCAAGTTTTCTTTAGGCACGCGGACATTATCGAAGAACAATTCACAGGTATCTTGTCCTTTCATGCCAATCTTGTTGAGTGGTTTTCCTTTGCTAAAACCTGCTCGATCGGCTTCAATAATGAGTAAGGATAAATTGGCAGAACCTTTATCTGCACTGCCAGTTTTACAGACCACAATGACCATGTCGCACAGATAGCCATTGGTGATAAAAATTTTGGAACCATTAATCACATAGTCATCGCCATCTAAAACTGCACTGGTGCGTACTGCTTGTAGGTCTGAACCAGTGCCGGGTTCGGTCATGGCAATGGCTGTAACGACTTCACCTGTAGCCATTTTCGGTAACCATGTTAATTTCTGCTTTTCATTACCGAAATTATTGAGGTAGTTCGCAACAATATCCGAGTGTAGCGAGAAGCCAGTAGATGAATCCATGGCATAGGCTTGTTCCTCAATCAGAATCATGCTGTAAAGGCGGTCAACTCCTGAACCCCCATATTCTTCTGGCATGGTGGCGCAGAGCAGTCCCATTGCACCGGCTTTATTCCATAAATTACGGTCGACATGTTGTTGCTGTTCATATTTTTCAATATTGGGAATCACTTCTTTTTCATAAAACTTACGCACGGTTTCACGAAATGCATCATGCTCTGCTGTGCATAGATTGCGCGGTAACATATTGGCTATGGGGCGGATCGCAGCTGATTGCATTTTTATTGTGTCCATTTTCAGAGTCATTGTTGTATAGAAAGTAAAAGATCCATCAGCAAGCGACAATGTGCTGAATGCTCAAATATTTGGAGTTAATGATGAATTTGGTCAATTGCAGGAAATGAGTCGAAACATGCAGCACTGATAGGGTAAACTAGCAAAAATTTGACACTATTGGGGAATGCTGTGAGTGAAGAAATGAGCTTAGAAGAACGCAAAGTAATTTATCGTGCCCGTCGTGGTCTAAAAGAAATTGATGTGTACTTTGATCCCTATGTAAAAAATCATTATCTAAAAGCTGATACTGCGGAAAAAGAAGTGTTTGCAGAGTTAGTGGCACAAGAAGATCCAGACTTATTAGACTGGTTTATGGAAGTGTCTGAACCACCACGTCCTGAAATGAAAGATCTGATTGTTAAGTTGAAACACTACGTACATGGTTAATCGGTCTTTTCAACTGAAACGCAGTCGCTTGGCCTTTGTGTTTCAGTTGATCATTTTTACACTGGTGATTGTCCTTTTGCAGCAACTCTTAGTGCCATGGCTATGGCTGTTGTGTGTTCTGCTGGGTGTGATGGCTTATGCCTATGGTTTAAAAGTACCGCAACCCATTTACTTTGAATATTTAGAAGCGCGAGAATGGTCACTTTCAAATGTTAAATCTGAACAGATTAAACGCGTTTCGATTAGTCATATTATTGATCATCAACTTTATATTGTGGTTTATTTCCAGCATTTTCAGGAAAAACCATTACTGATTTGGATCGATCAACTGCCGCTAAAACAGTGGAAAGCATTAAAGAAATTGGCGAAATTGATCTAATTGTTAGACAATTGTATATTTTAAAATATTATAAAAATTTTAATAATCAATAATATAGATGTTTTAAGCTCATCTTTGTAAGACAGCTTTAATATAAAGTTACGAAATATCCCAATTGTTAGACAATTTTCCTGCTGAATTATTTACGCTAAATGTACATTAAATTTACCAACAGCAAATGAGGACATCATGATGGTGATTCCAACTTGGATGTTTCTGGTGGTAGCGATTGTTTTGGCAATTGTTATTGGACGACTAGGAACTGTGCTGAAGGATCGATTTGCACAACATGAAAGCCCTTAGGCTTCGACCCCTTGATAAGTAGCATGTGCCGAACCGTCGCAATGCTACTTTTTTTTGCCCAAAAATTATAACTTCATTCAATCCAGTCAATCTTCCAAACTTTATTTCATGGCAAAGTAGCTGATCTGATTAGAGTAAATACTCTTTTATTCAGATTTCGCATCTGATATGTTTAGTTGCTATGGACATAAACACAATTATAGAGGACAGGAAAATGTCGAGAGTCCAAAAAATATGCCAGGGTATGGCAGTTGTTGCAGTTGCAAGTTCTTTATTATCAGGTTGTTCTCAAGTGGTTAAAACAGGGGCCAATGTTGCACTGGGTTTTAGTGAGAAACACATTGTACCGCCTATTTTAGCGATGGATGATGCTGATATGGCGTGTAATTCGGGGAATGCGTTAACTCCAGCCATTATGTCAACCAAGGATATGGGTGCAGATCCAACCCGTATTGCGGTTCTTTTATATGCTTCGTCTGGAATTTGTGCTGAAAATCAGGCGCTCGAATCAGAGTTACGTTATTTACGCGCCTCTAAAGCGGGTCAAGTTTCAGAAGCTCAAGATGCCCGTATAGAACAAAAACGATGGGCGGCGATTGCTGCACAGCGTCAATATGCAGGTTACCAGCTCCTTGAAAATCGTTGGGCCGCAAAATATAACAAGAAACTGGGCGAAGGCTGCCCGAAAATGAAGAGTGATCTGGATCAAACCGTTTATTTGATGGGGATGATTAGTGGTTTGCAAGCCATGACCAATGACATTAATTCTGGCGGTGCAATCAATGTGCCAAAAGATATTGCAGCAGTGGTTGAACGTGGTATGAGCTGTTTAGACAATGCCAAATTCTGGGGTGCACCCAATGCAGCCCGTGCCGTAATTTGGACACTATTGCCGGGTGCGGGAGATGGCAAACCTGATCCTTATCAAACCTTAAAAGAATCAGTGCAATTGGGTGAACAAAAAGGCGTGCGCCTGTCACATGCCTTATATGCCGTTGCTGCACAAGCCAGTGGTGATGATGCCAAAATTCGTGAGGCACTAAAAACATTTGCCGCTTCTCGTACAGAGGAAAAACCTGTGAATCCACAGTTTAAGCTGGTCGATAGCATGGCGAAGAATATGGTACAGAGTATTTCAGACCGTTATTGGACTGAACATACTGGTATCCGTACCAGCGATGATGGTATGCAGCGCTTCTGGGATGATAAAGAGGACACCGCAGAATTGGATGACTTATTTAGTGAAGAGGTAACGGCTCAATCCTAAGTTGAGTTCAATTAAAAGAGGATTTTAATTGGCCTGAATGGATGATTTTAATCTTTGATAAGTCATTTTAAACAGAGGGCATGTCAATGAAAGACCAATTTCTCACACGGAAAATTGTTTTTATTGCAATTGTGGTGTCATTTTCGGCATGCCTTCAAGTTTTCGCAGATTCATTTATTTATTGGCAGGCAGGCTTTTTTAAAGAATTTTGGCGGATATGGACCGGGCATTGGGTACATGTGGGATGGATCCATTTTGCGCTGAACATGCTGGCTTTTGCCTGTTTACCTTTCATTTTTCCCCGGGTAAAAGTTTGGCATTTTGTTGCTTTGCTTATTTTACTTCCATTGTTTATTAGTCTGTGTTTCTACTATTTTTTTCCTGATATTGAAGCCTATGCAGGGTTGTCTGGGGTCTTGCACGGCGCTTATGTCACGGTTGCATGCGTACATTTGCTATATAAGAAAGAGCGTAACTTCGCTGCGTTTGTCCTGTTTCTTATTCTGGCCAAATTGATTTGGGAAAATACCATCGGCAGTGTAGGAACGGCTGAACTGATTGGTAGTCCGGTATTGGTTGAGTCACATTTATTAGGGGTAATTGGGGGAGTAATTATCGCAATGTTTTATATTTTATGGGATTATTTCTTTGAATAGTGATGAGATTGACATTTAAAACATAAAAGAAAATGCATATTGTCATTTTTATCCATACCGAATTGATGCAAATTTGTTCATAACAATAAAGAGATTGAATAGAGAAAGGATATTTTCTATTCGAAAAAGGAAAAGTTGGTATTGCTGAACCCGTTGCAATGACCAAGATAAAAAATAGGAATGCACATGCAAAATGATGAAAATAACAGATCAGGATTAGGTCTGTTACGTTATATATGGACAGAGTGGATTTCGACTTTTGTCATTCTATTACTACTTTTGCTAACGCTCATCATCGGTACCGGTGAGATGATTCATGGTCAGTTGTTACGTGTGGGAGAGCGTTTGTATGGCAATGAAGACATTGGCATGCAATATTCTTTTTTACGTGCAGAGCCAACAACGCCCACTTGTGACCGTCATCCCGATGTAGATGCGCAAGTTCAGAAGCAAATGAAAGCCAATGCCAATGATGAATTTGCCGATATTTTTGGTACCACATCGGAAGCAGATGTGCGTGCTTCAGTATTGGCGGGGCAACAACAGTGCGAAGAAAAGTATCAGTTCTATGATAAAGCCATGCAATATATGGATGAGCATTCAACAATCAGAGCCTATCGTACGCTTGAAACATCGTTCTTTGGTGTTTTTAAGTTTGGGACTGAAAATCGAGTCATTATTTTATTATTGATGGTGGTGGTTGCTGCGATTACTGCATCAGTGAAGTTTCATCATATTGGTTTGCGTGCTCCAACTACCAAACTGGATTATCGAGTCTATGCGCTATTTATGATGCTCGGTAATGGTTTGCTGGCGTCATCTGTGCTCAGTCAATATCATTCAATCATCAATTCAGGTGTGACCTCGAGCTATGAAACGCTGGTGGTTTACTGGCTGTGGATTTTCCTGTTTATTACCCTGACCTTGATCAGTTTACTCCAGCTTATTAAGCCACCTGCAGCCAAACAGGAAGGCAAAGGTAATTTCGGCTTAGCTTTACTGAGTGTGCCTTTATATGCCTACATGGCATTACTGACCGGGATTGTCTTTACCTTTGTCATGGATTATCCAATGGGGCAAGGGATTTACCTCGGGATTCTGGTTGAATTCTCAGGCATCTTCTTAAACCTTGCACTGTTTATCTGGGCAGGGATGTTGCTGACCCAAACCCGTGTCATGGATTTATTCCTAGGGATTTTACGTCCGTGGAACCTTGCACCAGAAACGCTAACCTGGTTAATTTTGATTGCTGCTGCGATTCCAACCGCTTATACCGGCGCTTCAGGAATTTTCGTTGTTGCCGCAGGTGCGATCATTTATAAGGAAGTGTGGAACTCGGGTTCTCGTCGTCAATACGCCTTGGCAGTATCTGCAATGTCAGGTTCGCTGGGTGTGGTGATTCGTCCATGTCTATTGGTGATTTTGATTTCGATGCTGGATAGTCGTCATGTGACTTCTGATGAACTGTTTAATCATGGTATCTATGTCTTCTGGCTGACCGCATTTATCTTCCTTGGGGTATCGTTATATCTGGCCGAAACACGTTTCCGTGTGAATTCACCGAAAGTTGCGGTTCCCGGAATGTTGAAAGCCATTGTTCCGGTGATTCCTTATATTGTGATTACGATTATTGTGATTGCTTTATATAAATATGGTCTAGACACCAAAATGGATGAATTCACAGCACCTGTGATTTTACCGATCATTTTGATTGCTTATATTATGTTTGATAAGTGGTGGGGTGATCGTTTTGCAACTCCACCAGATCGACATGCCGCTTTGGCCTTGGAACATGAAAAGCAATCGACCTTTATGCGCGAACATACGCCGCATGCGGGAGAGAAAGCGCGAGGCTTTGGCCATTCACTCTGGTTTGCTTCGGCAGAAACGGTTGGTCATATTGGTGCACTAATCATCTTGATGGCCCTGTCTGCAAGTGTAGGCGGTTTGATCGAGCGTAGTGAAGTGGTTGAATTATTGCCAACGCATTTGGGCAATATTTATATTTCACTGGCATTTATCGCATTGTTACTTGCCATTATTGGTATGACTACAGACCCATTTGGTGCGGTAATTCTGGTTGCTGCAACCATTGCGCCGGTAGCCTATGAAAATGGTATTCATCCAATTCATTTCTGGATGATTGTACTGGTTGCATTTGAATTGGGTTATGTCACGCCGCCGGTTGCCCTGAATCATCTGCTGACGCGAATGTCGGTCGGAGATGATGAAGTTCGGGCTGCCGATGCAGAAGCCAAAGTGAAATATACCAAGTTCTATTACCGCTATGAGCGTTGGTTATTGCCAATTATGGTGCTGTTCCCATCGTTGCTGATTGTGACCTATGCGCCGTATATTTTTAGATTGTTTGATTGGTATCAATAGTTTTTAAGCGATAAAAAAAAGCACCTTCGGGTGCTTTTTTTGATGGCATGTTATTTTTGCTTATTGTGCTGAACGCTTTTGTACTAAAGGACTACATAGCACAATCGCACTAAGAATCAGTGCAAAACCCATCAAACTATATTGATCAGGCATTTCTCGCCAAAACATAAAACCCCAGATGCCGGCAAAGATAATCGCAATATAATTTACCGGTCCAATCTGTCCTGCGGGTGCAAGTTTATAGGCGTTCGACATAAAAATTTGACTGATATTCGCCAGTAATCCTGCACACATCAGAAAAACCAGTTCAGTCCAAGTATATGGACGCCATAGCCAAAACATCGGAACCATCGAAATAAGGGTGCCGATAAAGCAGAAATAGAACACGATTTTTTCAGGCGACTCGGTACTGGTCAGTGCTCGAACAGTGACAAATGCCATGGCGGCCAAGAAGCTTGCGCCCAGTCCAATCACCGACATTTGATTAAACATACCTGCATCAGGCTTGGCGACAAATATCACACCGATTAAACCAATTGCTGCAGCAAGAAACATGGCGTTGGTGATTTTTTCTTTGAGGAATAGCCAGGCAATCAATGGAATAAAAATCGGGGACGAGTAGGTAAATACCATGGCATTGGACAGTTTTAAATGTGCAATGGCATAGAAGAAGCCATACATTGCAATCAGCCCAATGACTGCACGCCAGGTATGCATCCAGATTTTTTCAGTCTTAAAAAATCCGGTTCCTTGCTTCAAAATGAGTGGAAGGAAAATGAATAAGCCGACAAAATTTCGGAAAAAGACAATCGTGGGATTGTCGACCGTATGCGATGCATAACGAATACAGACACCCATCAGGGAAAAGAGAAAAGCAGAGCAGGTGAGTAAAGCAAGCGCTTTAAATAAGTTGCGATTGCTTGTAGCTATAGGCATGAAAAAAATTAGCTAGAATGTTTGCTGAGATTTTAGCTGAATCTTCCATTATAAAATTATTGTTTCTGAGCCAGTTGAGCTTCAAGTAATTTAATTTGCTCTTCTTTTAGTGCAACTAAGTCATCGGCATCGGCATGTTGTGCTTTCAATATGGCTTCCTGATCCTTCAGTTGCATTTGAATATCATCCAGTTTAGCGACTTCTTCTTTGGCTAATGATTCATTCTCTGGAACAGCTGTTTTCAGAATTTTTTCATCGACCAATTGAATGGTTTTTTCATCTGTCGCAACTTCGGGTTCAGTCGGTTTAGCTTCAGCAGAAGCCGCAGGCTTTGCCGGTGTATTTAAGCTGGTTCCTTCATGTTCAGGAAGTACTTCGTTTGATGTTGCAAAAAACCATTGATATGCCAAAAAAAGCACAATGATTGCAACCAAGCCCCCAGTAATGCCCAACAAAAGTTTTGGGCTATTTCTTTGATCTAACGTCATGTATTGAACCTGTTTTTATTTTGGCTGACGAGGTTTGAATTGAATAACGCCCACTTCATCCGGTACTTCCGGCATTTGTGGTTCATCAATATGCGTTGGGCGGTTTTCTGTATAATCGCATTCAACACATTCAATCCATTCATCTTCGCCAGAGGTAAGCATGACTACTCTATCTAGCGCTTCACATTTAGGACATTTTGCACCTGCAATGAAACGACGTTTAATAGCCATCTTACTTACCTTCTGATCAATCTAAGGCGCCTAGTTTAAGCGTTTTTAGAGGGGTTCGTCCAACCTTGATGACGTAATAACGCATCTATTTTTGGCTCGCGTCCGCGGAAATTGATAAACGCATCAAGTGCTGTATCTTTTCCGCCAACTGCTAGAATAAATTGACGAAATTCTTTTCCGGTCTGAACATTAAAAATTCCTTCCTGTTCGAAACGATCAAAGGCATCACTGGCCAAAACTTCCGCCCATTTATACGAGTAATAACCTGCAGCATAGCCACCGGCAAAAATATGGCTAAAACTATGCTGGAAACGGTTATAACTTGCCGTTGGTGCTACTGCATATTTTTGACGAATATCATCCAAGGTGGCTTGGACTTGTTCTGCATTTAAAGCGGAACTGTGTTTATGAATAGACAGGTCAAACAAGGCAAATTCGATCTGACGCAAGGTTTGCATGCCGGACTGGAAAAAACGTGCATCGAGTAAAGATTTGAGTAAATCTTGTGGAAGATGCTGTTTGGTTTCGATGTGTTCGCTGAGCAGATCCAGGCTGTCGGTATCCCAGGTCCAGAATTCCATAAATTGACTTGGCAGTTCGACAGCATCCCAATCGACGCCGTGCGTTCCTGCTACGGCAATATGGTCGACTTCGGTCAACATGTGATGCAAGCCATGACCAAATTCATGGAATAAGGTATTCACTTCATCATGGGTGAGCAGTGCCGGTTGATCACCGACCGCAGGAGTGAAGTTACACACCATGTAGCAGATCGGTTTTTGTAAGCCATTTTTAGTTTGCATGCGTGAACGGAAGCCGCTCATCCATGCACCACCGCGTTTTCCACTGCGAGCGTACAGATCAAAGTAAAAACCGCCAACCACAGTGCCTTGATCTTCCAGTTCAAAATAGCGTGCATCGGGATGCCAAACTGGCGCTTCACGTTCCACAATATTGATGCCGTAAAGACGGTTCACAATACTGAACAAGCCTTGCAGAATTTTCGGTGCAGGGAAGTAAGGTTTTAATGATTCTTGAGATAAATTGAATTGCTGAACTTTAAGCTTTTCAGAATAGTAGCCAGTATCCCAAGGCTGTAAATCCTGAATGCCGTCTTGAGATGCGATGGCTTTAAGTTCGGTAATTTCTTGAGTTGCCGGTGCGCGTGCATGTTCAGCCAAGTCGACTAGAAATTTATCTACAGTTTCGACGTCTGGTGCCATTTTGCTGGCCAGCGAAAGCTCGGCATAGTTGTTAAAACCTAACAGCTGTGCCATTTCGTGACGCAGGCCTAAAATTTCTTCGATGATTTTGGTGTTATCAAATTCTGTATGTTCAGACTGATCCGAGGCACGTGTGGTGTAGGCTTTATACAGCTCCTCACGCAAGGCACGATCATCTGCATAGGTCATGATGGCAAGATAAGAGGGAATATCTAAAGTGGCAACCGCCTGTTCAAGTTCACGTTGCTGACCATATTGTTTGAGTAGATCAATGCTGCTTTGCGGTAAGCCTTTGAGTTGTTCTTCAGTCAGTGGTTTGAAGTAGGCTTGGGTTGCATCCAGCACATGATTGGAGAAGTCAGATGAAAGCTGAGATAAACGTGCAGAAATTTCCGCATAACGTGTTTTGGCTTCGCCTTCTAAAGCCACACCTGAAAGTTTAAAGTCACGGAGTGCCAGTTTAATCGCACTTTTGTGTGCTGCAGGCAAGGTATTAAACTGGGGCGCATCATGTACATGTTGATAGGTTTGATACAACACTGTGTGCTGACCCAGTTGGGTATAGTATTCGCTTAAAGCTGGGAGCAGGGATCGATAGAGTTCGCGAGTTTCTGCGTTGTTCATCACTGCATTGAGATGTGACAGCACACCCCAAGATTCACTCATATTATTTTCGAGGGTATCGACTTGGTCTAATACGGCCTGTTGTGCCTGAATACTGTCAGGAACTTCGGTTAAATTATTTAAAAAGTTTTGTCCTTGTTGAATGGCTTGTTCAATCTGTTGTTTTAAATCTGCAAGTTGAATTTGATCAAATTGTGGAACAGGCAAAGTCGCCTTTTCTAAAGTCATTTCTATACGCCATATCATTTATAAACTTAATAGTAGATGTAGGGCTTATGGCAGGGGAAATCAAGACTCGATCAGGATTTATTGTTCCTTATTGGTAGTTTTCGGCTTAACCTGAATATGATTAATAGATTTGACGGATGTTCCAACTGAACTTTGGCGAATGGTCAGTTGTAGGCGGACTTGCTGATTCTGGTAGTGTTGATATTACTCAGGGCTGATTTTAAAAATTGGAGAGGATCTATAAGGTGTTTTCAAGTAATAAGAGATTTTACCTTTAAACGAACTTTTAGTAGCTTGGGCTTGCGTATGGATCACCTGTTGTTTTCCGGCCATCGCTGTATAAAACATGGGAAGTGTGCCAGAAAGATTGAGCCAAAATAGAAAAATAATAACGAGTGGAAAAATTAGCAAGCAGTAGAATCTAGGTCTTTTGCGAACATTTTTCCAGTGATGAGGAATAAACCACTCTTGGCGTTTATTTAAGTAAATAAAATATAATAGCAGTCAAATATAGAGAATGACTGAAATGGTTAGGGTGATGATTTGGATCGTCGGAGTTGGGGAGAAGTTACTGCATAAGAGATAAATAGTTCCACTGATCATCAAACAGAACATAAGAAGACATACATAGTAATGGTAGTAAAATTTTGTGATTTGAAGAATTGGCATAGATCTTTTTAATTTTTTATAGTGTGCTGATTATAAATAAAAAAAGAGAGCCGAAGCTCTCTTTTTTGAATTTACTCTATTTTAGGTTTCGCATTGGCCTTTTTCTTTTTCGGCTTAGACTTTTTCTTCACTTTGTCTTTATCTTTGGCTTTTAGGTCCGGTTTAGCTGCAGGCTTTTTATCTGACTTTTTAGCAAAAGCATCTGACTTGGTTTTTGGCTTTTTCTTGCGAATCGGCTGTTCACCATCTTCACTGACTACGGCTTTAGCACGAGGGGTGTAAACCTCTTCTTTCGCTGTAGTTTTGGCAACACGCGGTGCTCGGCTACGAATCGCACGACCGACATGGGTCATTTGTTGCAACAGTTGAAAGTCAATCTTACGATCTTCCAGATTCACGGCTGCAACTTTAATTTTGACTTCATCACCCAGACTAAAGGTTTGACCACGACTTTGACCGACCAAGCTTTGACTGGCTTGATCATAAACAAAGAAGTCATCACCCAATTGGCTGACGTGAATCATGCCATCGACATAGAGGTCTTTGAGGGTGACGAATAAACCAAATTCAGCGACTGCACTGATGATGCCCACAAATTCTTCACCTAAATGCTGCTGCATATAGTGACATTTCAACCATGTGGTCACAGAGCGAGATGCTTCATCAGCACGGCGTTCAGTTTGAGAGAAATGCTCGCCCGCATCATCTAAAGCAGCACCTGAAAGCGCAAAAGGCTTTTGTTTTAAATGGGCTTTGATGGCACGGTGCAACAACAAGTCAGGGTAACGACGAATTGGTGAAGTGAAGTGCGTATACGCATCATAAGCCAAACCAAAATGCCCAGCATTGTTTGCGCCGTAATAGGCCTGCATCATTGAGCGTAACAACACGGCATGGATACTTGGCGCATCAATACGGTCTTTAGTCGCATCAATCACCGCTTGGTAATCTTTTTGTGTTGGCTGTTCCGGGAATGGCAAGCCAAGCAACTTCACATATTCACGAACTTTTTGGATACGTGAAAATTCAGGTGGCTCATGCACACGGTACAACATTGGAATGTCATTTTCCAATGCATATTCTGCTGCTGCCACATTGGCAAGCAACATACATTCTTCAATCAGTTTATGCGCTTCGTTACGTGAACGAGGCAGAATTTCTTTAATCCCGCCTAACTCATCAAAAGTCATATAAGTTTCGACAGTTTCGAATTCCATCGCATGACGTTCGGCACGTAAACCTTTGAGGGTCTGATAGAGCTGGAACAGGGTATTCAATGACTTGTGCACACTACGGTCGTCAGGAATCGCATCGCTTTCGCCATCAAAATATTGCGCAACCTGAGTATAGGTTAAGCGTGCTTTTGAATGCATGACTGATGGATAGAACTGGAAGCCTGTCACTTTACCCGTACGTGATAAAGTCAAATCACACACCATACATAGACGGTCTACGTGTGGATTCAGTGAGCACAGACCATTTGAAAGTGCTTCAGGCAACATTGGCAAAACGTAGTGCGGGAAATACACTGAAGTACCACGTTCTTTTGCTTCCTCATCCAGCGGGTGATCATTACGGACATAATGACTGACATCCGCAATCGCAACCACCACACGGTAACCGCCACCTGGACGTTTTTCAGCATACACAGCATCGTCAAAGTCGCGTGCATCTTCACCATCAATAGTAACTAATGCTAAATCACGTAAATCGATACGACCTTGGCGATCCTGTTCATTTGGTTCTTTAAAGCTTTCTGCTTCGCGTACCACTTCTTCCGGAAATTCATACGGCAAACCAAATTCTAAAATGGTTTGTGGAATAATGATTTCAGTGTCTGCCTTGTCCGCCATCGATTGCACGATGTGTCCTGTAGGCAATTCTTCACGGGTCGGGTAATCATCAATGGCTACACGAACAGAATCACCGACCTTGACGTGGGCATGTTCAATCAGTTCTTTTTCTAAGGTAATTGGTTGATGTGCATTTGGACTTGCAGGCTGAATAAAGTATTCGCCGTCATAAACCGCAACTTTACCAATAATCTGTTTTACCCGGTGCTGTACAACTTCAGTAATAAAACCCCAAGCTTTGCCCTTACGGTCGATAGAAGTCTGACGCACTTTAACGCGGTCACCATTAAAGACTAAACGCAGTTCACGTTCTGGCAATAAAATATCATCATGATCGGAAATTTTTGCTGTACCTAAACCTTTCGAGTTGATGTATACAGTTGCTTCATGAGTCGGTTGGCTGGTTGCGAGTAGGAACTTAAATCCATCTTTCATCAATTGACCATCGCGTACCATGGCACTTAAACGATGGCTGAGTGCTTCTATACTTCTTTCATCTGCAATATTGAAGTATTCCACTAAATCTGCATGAGATTGTGGTGCTTGTAATTTTTCAATCGTTTCTGAAATGAGAATACGGCTTGGAATAGGATTGTCATAACGTTCGGCTTCAGCCTTAGCTTCAGGGTCGACCCAATTTTTCATAATGTCTTTGGCTTCATGTCAGAAGATAGGATTAGCATAAGTCATGCAGCATGATACTGCACGAAAATGATTGCAATATTGTGTTTTCAATTTCAATTTTACAGGGAAGCGGCACATTTCACACGAGCAACTGTCGAAAAAAGCGGGGAAAGGGGGCGATATAGCCGGAAATCGTATAAAAAATAGATGATTGATTAAAAATATCAGAATTTTTTGAAATGTGACTTGAAGAAGTAGAGTTTAGTTTGTATTATGGCGGCTCGTTACGGTGAGGTGGCCGAGTGGCTGAAGGTACTCCCCTGCTAAGGGAGCGTGGGTCTTAAAGCCCACCGAGGGTTCGAATCCCTCTCTCACCGCCACGAATAACTTGAAATGCGCTCATAGCTCAGCTGGATAGAGCACTTGGCTACGAACTAAGGGGTCGGGAGTTCGAATCTCTCTGAGCGCACCAATCAAGTTAAACGTAAATGTAACGAATGCTGAAAAGCAACTCAAGTACGCGCTCATAGCTCAGCTGGATAGAGCACTTGGCTACGAACTAAGGGGTCGGGAGTTCGAATCTCTCTGAGCGCACCAACTTGAACACATCGACAGATGTAAAACTGGAAAAAACCGCACATGTTGCGGTTTTTTTGTGTCTGAATTTTATAGAATTGAAATAAGCTGAATAATAAAAACAAATACTGGGCTATAAAATAAACAAAATGAAGGGTTGATACGAGAAAAATTAAGATGAGAAAAATAATTGTGCAGGAATTTATAACTTTAGATGGCGTTATTCAAGCACCAGGTGGACCAGAGGAAGATCAATCAGGCAACTTTAAATATGGTGGCTGGGTTGCCCCTTATTTGGCTGATGCAGACGAAGTAGTCAATACGATCATGCAAAAATGGATGCAGTCCACAGATATTCTTTTGGGAAAAAATACTTTTAATATTTGGGAAGTTTACTGGCCAAAGCATGAGGAGATGTGGGCAGGAATCAATGATGTCACTAAGTATGTGATGTCCAGTAGCTTGGAGCACTCGGACTGGCAAAATTCTGTCTTTTTGAAAAATGTTGATGATGTGAAAAAGCTCAAAGCGTCAGAAGGTGGTGATATCAAAGTTCATGGCAGTGCCAATATGACCCAGACACTTTTCAAACATGATCTGGTTGACGAACTTTGTTTGATGACTTTCCCTATTATCCTGGGTACAGGTAAATGTTTATTTGCTGAGGGTTCAACTCCCACTGCTTTTGAATTAACGGATAGCTTGGTCACATCAAGTGGTGTGGTGTTCACTTATTACAAGCGGGTAGGAGAAGTGAAAACGGGTAGGGTGGGATAATGCTAAATGATAAAATCATTGTCTGGATGGGATGAGTTTTGATTTGTTGAAATAAGACCCTATGACTTATAGAAGATGTAATACTGAAAGAGACCACTTAATTGCGGTTTTTTTGTGTCTGAAATTTAGTTATAGCTTCCCCCTTAAAACTGCTTAAATATTTTTAAAATATGTCTCACTGCATTTGTCAGAAAGAGTTTCAAACATAGAAATTTTTTATATTTAGGTTTAGTTTATTAATTCAATAAAAAGGTTTTACGTCCGAGAAATTATAATAGTGAGGGTTTGAATATGGCTCTACTTGCGTTAATCAAAGATGATGAAGACATTCATGGTCAAAATGGCTATATCAATTCAATTCGAAATAAAATTACGGCACAGCCAATCTCTGATATTACCGATCACCAAGGCAACCAATATATTGATTTAGTATTAGAAGGAGGTGTGGTGTGGGGACTTGCATTAATCGGTTATACATACACGCTAGAACAAGCGGGGATTCGTTTTCTAAACTTGGCTGGAACTTCAGCAGGGGCAATAAACGCAATCGTTCTTGCAGCTTTAGGACAGTCATCTGACAAAAAAAGTGAAGAGCTTCTGGCTATTTTTAATAAAATGGATTTAAAAAGTTTTGTTGATGGCGGTGTTCTAGCTCAAGAATTAACGAGTGATATTGAGCAAAAAGATCCTCCCTTTTTTGCAATGTTTCCAAAACTGATAGGTCTTTTAACTCTCGGAAAATTTAGTAAAAATAAACTGGGTATCAACCCGGGGCGGTACTTTGAAAACTGGTTAGAAAGCATTTTAAATCAGCATAATGTCTCAACAACGGCTAAACTTTTTAAAAAACTAGAGAACAAAAATTTAAAAATCAGAGAAATTAGCAAAAGAAAATACCCTGTTCTTGATCAGATATGCTTTGAAAATTCTTTCAAAACCAATAGGTTGGCTATTATTGCGTCGGATATTACCACTGAAAGTAAAATTATTTTTCCTCAAATGGGGTATTTATATTGGAAGAATCCCCTAGAAACTCATCCTAAATACTATGTTAGGGCTTCTATGTCCATTCCGTTGTTTTTTGAACCTGTTCGAATAAACAAGATGCCTGAAAATCGTGAAGAATTTTGGCAGGTATTGACTGGTTTTGAGGGGAATCCTCCTGAAGTCGCTTATCTTGTTGATGGTGGTGTGATCTCTAACTTTCCAATTGATGTTTTTCATTCTCGGGACAGCATTCCATTATGTCCCACATTTGGAGTCAAACTTGATATTAGTAGGAAAAAAGCTTCAACAGTAGACAGTATATCTGACTATTTAACAGCACTCGTCAAAACGACCATTCATACCAATGACTATACTTTTTTGCTTAATAATGATGATTACAAACAATTGATTACATATATAGACACTTCACAAAAGTATGTACCCAATAATAAAAATAAATCGAATAATCTTGTGAGAAGAATATTAGGAAAAATTAAGCATAGTGAATCAGATACATTTGGTATTCTTGACTTCAATATGTCGGATGAAAAGAAAGCTGCACTATTTGCATTAGGTGCAAAAGCTGCATGTGAATTTATTTGTGGAAATAAAGTATATGCATCAAGTAATAAACAAAAACCTTATCCCCCAAATACAATTCCACCATTTCATTGGGAAGAGTATAAAGATTTAAGAGAACAATTAATTGTGGCTGATACCCAAGCCTATCAAGAAAAAAAGGAGAAAATTAAAAAATTCTCTTTATTGCCATAAATATATTTATGAAATTACATGCATATTTTCCTGTGGTTACTTAATATTCTAGAACCACAGGTAGTATTTAAACGGCTTCACATCGGTCTCTACCAATCAGATAAGTTTCCTGAGTGTCATAATCTAGAGCATTGATGTATTTTCAGTGCTTGTTGCTGATCTCAAGATCAGCTTTTGGGAAAGAGGTCGTGAGAAATCACTAAATTGGCTATTTTTGTTTAAAAAATAGATGAGAAATTCAATTTTGCCCAATAACTGTCCACTTGATTGCGTATTTGTTAAAAAGCACTTAACAGAGCATTAAAAACGCGTATAATGCACCACATCAAGACGTCGCGCTCATAGCTCAGCTGGATAGAGCACTTGGCTACGAACTAAGGGGTCGGGAGTTCGAATCTCTCTGAGCGCACCAACTTGATTACATCGACAGATGTAAAACTGGAAGAAACCACTTTTTTTAAAGTGGTTTTTTTGTGCCTAGAATAAATTAAATCTGTTAAAGAATTATTTCATCTTCTGCTTAATCTTTAATGCCAAGACGGTATTGCTACCAAGTGCCGGCAACATGTCGTGATAAGGCATGCTTCGCATCGCCCGAAGCAGAAATGGTGCTTTGTCGTGGATTTTCATGGCGCTGGTGACATTTAATAGCGTACCGTTACCTTGAGGAATCAGTTGCATTCCACCTTTGACAAATTGTAAATCTCCACCGACCGCATGAAACTCATTTTCCAAACTATTTGGATAGTCAAAACGCAGCTTAAAATCAAATGGAATATTGATCACGCCTAAGCCGACTGAAATTTTATAGTCGGCATCAAAGGTATTGGGATCAATTTTTTTAATTTCGATGTCTTTAATCTGACGTGGAAAAAGTTCCTGATACGCAGGAGCACTGAGCCAATGCTGTAACTGTTGCGGGCTTTTGGCAAAATACTGATAGCTACTACTAAAACGCAAACTTTCCAAACCATGCTGATAAGGTACTTTATTAGATGGCAGGATAAAAGAAACCGGCTCTTGTGATTGTTGACTCAGCGCTGCAATTTTTTGAACTTGGCTCGAGCTTAAGTGGGGTTCGGGTAACTTTCCAGCTTTTAAGGTTTGATATGTGGGTGTTTTAAAGTGTTGTTGCAAGGCTTCTAATAAAAAAGCGTTGGTGCCCGAGGGAATGCCGAGTTTGGCCTCTGGAATGGCCTTCAGAATGGTACTGAATAAAAAGCCTTTAGGCTGGTTCAAATCACCCCATTGGGTAAGGGTAATTAAAGTTTTATTACTGCCTAAATCAAACCATTCAATTTTGCCCGCGCCGTAAGGAATGGGCGCATCCAGAACAATGGTGGAAATGCTATTGGCTGTTAAATGATGCTGCATCACCACATTTTCTTTAAAGTTTAATATTGGAATAGGGGTGGGAATATGCACCTGATACTTCATCTGGGTAATGCTGCCTTGTTGTTCCAAGACCTTTGAAGATTTTAATACCGGAAATAGTCCATTGTACCCGCTATAGTTACTTAAAAGCCGCGCCACATTTTGGCTATTTGCAGGAACAACCACTGCACCGGTATAAAACTTGCCTGTCATACTTTGTGGATTTTTAAAGGTCGGTAAAGTAATGGATTGCGCAGGATGGGCATAAATTAAAATACGGTTTGCAGTTAAGTCCGCCAGTGGTTGAGCCTTGCCTTGAAATACATTTAAGCTGCTGGGAATTTGTTCTTTCCATGGAATGATTTTTGCCGAAACTGGCATAGCGCACAGGCAGCACAGAATCAATAGGCTGTATCTGTAGTTATTGTTTTGCATATTACATCCTGTTTATGCTTTTTATGAGTATATGCTGATGTTTTAATCAATTCCCCAGTAATTGTGAAGCGAACTTATGTAATTTAGGCTGGCAAAAACAATAAGGAAAAGGCTGAATCTGGTGTAATATCTAGCGCAATTGTTGTAATAATTTGATGATCACTTATGTCAGAGACCAAGCCCGCTGTATCGCTACGTTATTCCTTAAACCTGGAAGAATCACAAGATGGTTTTGCCCTTGCTACTTTTGGTAAAAAGCAACTCACACGCTTTATTACCCCGTTGGTGAGTATCGGGATCATTGTTTGGGGTTTTTACCTCGGCTTTAATGGCGTGGGGCGCTATTATGTTGCGCTGGGTGCTTTCTTTCTAATTTTACAATTGATTATGCGTTACTGGTTTTTACCGATGATGTTTAAACGTCAATTTGTGAAATACCAGTTTGGTAAAAGTGAACAGGGCATCGAATTATTTCAAGATTATGTAGAAATTTATGCCAATGGTCGTAAGCAAATTTTCAACTATAGCGAAGTACAAAACTTTGCCACAGGTAAGCTGACCTATATGATTGAATTGAAAAATCGTACCGTCATTATTGTGCCGAAACGCGCTTTTGAGCAATCTGCGGATCAGACCGTATTTGAAAATACATTTAAAAAGTAAGCTTTAAAATACAGTAAAAGTGAAATAAAAAAGGGAAGATCATGAGTACACGTCCATCTAAAATTGTCTGTGTCGGTCGTAGCTATGCAGACCATGCCAAAGAATTAGGAAATGCTATTCCTGATCGTCCAGTTTTATTCATTAAGCCGCCAAGCAGTTTGGCGAGTTTAGAACAAGGCATTTCATGGAACCCAGCGTGGGGCAATTGTCACTATGAGTGTGAATTGAGTTTGCGTATAGACCGTACTTTAAAGGCAGAAACTGATCTAGCCAAAGCCTTAAAAGCCGTGGGCGCAGTGACTTTGGGTTTAGACTTGACGCTACGTGATTTACAAGACGACCTGAAAAAGAAAGGTCAGCCTTGGGAACGTGCCAAAGCATTTGATGATTCATGTGTCTTGGCAGACTGGGTGGAACTGTCAGAAGTCAAAGACTGGAAAGATGTGCATTACACCTTGCATGTCAATGATGAGCTGCGTCAAAAAGGTGATACCTCTTTACTGATTTTTGATATTGCCACTTTGCTTGCCGACATCAGCCAAGTCTTCACTTTAGAAGAAGGTGATGTGGTGATGACCGGTACACCTGCAGGTGTGGCAGCATTAAAAGCAGGCGATCAACTGACCATGACGTTACAAGGTCAAACCCAAGAGTTTGTCTGGAAAACCTTTGTTCAGGCTTAAGCTTTGAATGAATAAAAAGGACTGCTTTGGCAGTCCTTTTTTTTAAAAATATATATGACGCTGAATACTTTTTTAGATTCTCTGCAATTTCAAAGTTGAGCGGTTTAGCGTATCTTTGGACGCGTAAAAAATACGGTAAGTTTCAAGGAATAATAGTGATAGAACGCAAGGCACTGGATGTACGAGCATCTACCATCATGTTTGGCTTGTGTATTCTTTGGGGCTTGCAACAAGTCGTCTTGAAAATGGCAGCTCCCGATATTTCTTCTTTAATGCAAGTCGCCTTGCGATCAGGGCTTTCCGCCTTAATGGTCTATCCACTGATCAAGCTTGGGGAAGGGAACTCACTATGGAGCAAAGATTATTTGTATCCGGGTTTAGTTGTAGCTTTATTATTTGCAGCTGAGTTCTTTATGCTTGCTCAAGCCATTCGATTTACTTCTGCTTCGCATGCCGTTGTTCTACTTTATACCGCACCTATTTTTGTGGCTTTAGGTCTGCATTGGAAATTGCCTTCAGAACGCTTATCCATTTTGCAGTGGAGCGGTATTTTTATCGCATTTTTAGGCATCGTGGTGACATTTGTTGGACGCGATGGCAGTTCAGGGCAAGACCTATCGCAAATGCTATTTGGGGATTTGCTCGCTTTATTGGCAGGCATACTTTGGGCAGCCACCACAATTTCTGTCCGTTTAACCAAGCTTTCCGATGCACCAGCAACTCAGACTTTGTTCTATCAATTGGCAGGTGGTTTTGTGTTCCTGTTCCCTTTAACTTTCGTGTTGGGACAAGCCAGCATTCATTGGACAAGCCTTGCCATTAGCAGTTTGATCTTTCATAGTATCGTTATTTCATTTGCCAGTTATCTGATCTGGTTCTGGCTGCTGAAAAGCTATTTGGCTTCACGTTTAGGCGTATTTTCATTTTTAACGCCATTGTTTGGCATGTTGTTTGGTGTGTGGTTGTTGAATGAAAGCATCGAAATGAATTTTATTATCGGTACAGTCATGGTGATGATGGGTGTGTTGGTCGTAAGTTTACAGGGCTGGTTAAAGCCGAAAAATAGCAAAGCATGAAAGCATTCAATAAAGCCACCTTGATCGGCTTGTCATCCATCTTGATTTGGGCAAGTCTGGTTGCAGTGGTTAAACTGATTACTGAATCATTAAGTCCTGTTTCAGCCATTGCGCTGATTTATAGTTTTAGTGCGATGGCTATTTTAGTGTTGAATGGGCTGCCGCGTTTTCAGCACATATCGAAAGCTTATTTGTGGGGCTGTGGCGCTTTATTTGTGGCTTATGAAATTCTATTTTTAGTTTCGATTGCCTTGTCACAAAATCATGATCAGGTGCTGATTATCGCGATGATCAATTATTTGTGGCCGCCTCTCACCATTGTCTTTTCAATATTGGCCAAGCAGCTGAATTATCGTTGGCCGGTGATTGTCGGATTTATTGTTTCTGTCCTTGGGTTATTGCTGGTGGTTAATCCCGACATTTTGAATCTGGAGCAATTTCTACAAATACTGCAACAAAATCCAATGGCCTATTGTTTTGCATTTTTAGGGGCTTTGCTTTGGCCGTGTTATAGCGTACTGACCAAAAAATATGCCCAAGGGCAAAATGCGGTGCCGTTATTTTTTCTGGTGACGGCGATCGCCTTATGGTGCATTCATTTTATGATGGATCAGGCTTTTATTTTTCCACAGCTGAATATGTGGCTATTGATTGCAGTGACA
The DNA here is from genome assembly GCF_002135195.1 of Acinetobacter terrae. Classification (NCBI taxonomy): domain Bacteria; kingdom Pseudomonadati; phylum Pseudomonadota; class Gammaproteobacteria; order Moraxellales; family Moraxellaceae; genus Acinetobacter; species Acinetobacter terrae. The sequence goes on along the minus strand of NZ_NEGF01000016.1, from coordinate 23,127 downwards.
GGTGGTTTGGTAGGGATTGCTTATAGCAATTGGAATCAGAGTTTACAGTTCGGCAATATCAAGCTGCTGATTCTCGCTACCTATTTTATGCCTGTTTTATCTTCCTTTATGTCGATGCTGATTTTGGATGCAACACCCAGTCTTACCTTTTGGATCGGGACATGCTTGGTGACTTTCGGGGCCATGATTTGCTGGAAGAACACTGCGGAAATTTAAGCCTTATCCATATCCCTTCCTCTTTTAAGAAGGAAGGAGAGATATTTTATCTTGGATAAATTTCCTCAACACTCGGTGGTGTGAGAGAAAGAGCGTTCTATTTCTCTTCCAGAATTTTGGATAAGGGAATCGCCAGTTTGGCTGAAAGATAGTCATCTGTTTCAATCAGTGCAGGACCCAGTTTTTGCATCCATACATCGTCAGGATGAATATTGCCCATATCTTGACGGCGTGGAAGTGGGTAGGGTAACTGGGTATAGAAACTCCAGAAATCGACTTGATCCAAATTGCGTGCTAAAACAAACTCGTCATTGTCAGTACGTTTAACTAAGTTCTGTTTTTCGAGCATCAGTACATAAGAAGGCCAGCGTCCAATTTCTCCACGGCCCAAAATGCCCAAAGCTTCTTCATCAGAGATACTTTCGCCTTTAAGTTGTTTTTTATAAAACAGTTCCAATAAATCCAGCAGCATAATCACAGGATGTCGCTTCTGTTCTTTGCCTGAATGAAATGCCGTCAGCGCATAACTGATTTCAACGCCTAACAAGACAATGTTCCAGGACAAGAAAATCCATAGCAGGAAAATTGGCACGGCAGCAAAAGCACCATAAACAATTTCATAACTGGTGAAATTGGACATGATTACGCCAAACAGATTCTTTAATAATTCAAATACCACCGCACTAAATGTACCTGCAATCAAAGCCGCCTTGATCGGAACAGTCCGATTAGGAATAGTCCAATTTAAAATGAAAAAACCCAGAATGGTCAGGACAAAGGAAATACACCAAAAGATAAACTCGCCATTTAACTCGTAGCCGGCAAAATTATTGCTCAGCACATTTAACGATGCTACGGTAGATGAAATAGCGAATGCACTACCTAATAAAATTGGACCGAGTGAAATAATGGTCCAATAACGCATAAAGCCAATAATGCCGCCACGCGTTTCCCGGACTCGCCAAATGCGATTAAAAACCGTTTCGATACTGGTCAGCATCATCACCGTGGTGATAAATAGAAATAAAATCCCAATAACGGTTAGATTGCTGGATTTATCGGTAAAGGCATTGAAGGCTTTGTCAAAAGCAATCGTAGATCTGGGTAAGAAATTACTATAAATCAGTTGTTGTAATTGTTGCCTTGCCGGCTCAAGCGCTTTAATGGAAGAAATGATGACCAAGAAAACTGTCAACATGGGCACAACTGCAAATAACGTGGTATAGGTTAATGAACCTGCCTGTTCACGACAACGATCTGCTTCAAAACGTCTTATGACAAATAAAACAAACTGAAACCAAGTCTCATTATAAAAAGGAAGTTTTTTTAAATACTTTTCTAACATAGGTATCAAGTCTCAATTTTTTTTAATCATCTTTATGAATTTTCATGACCAAGCTTAACCAAAAAATGGGAAAAATACCGTATAGTTTTCTTTTTTAGCTTCGTTTATAAAAATTATGCAGTCTTATGTCCTTGTTTTATATTACAGCAAATATGGTTCGACTAAAGAAATGGCGCATTTAATTGCCAATGGGATTGAATCTGCAGATATGGTGGTCAAAATTCGTACTGTTCCAAATTTATCGACAGTGGTCAAAGAAGCTGAACCAAGTATTCCTGCTGAAGGGGATATTTATTGTACTTTAGATGATTTGGCGAATTGTTCAGGTTTGGCTTTAGGTTCGCCAACACGTTTTGGCAATATGGCATCTGAGATGAAGTATTTTTGGGACCAGACCACAAGTCTTTGGTTAAATGGAGCTTTACATCAAAAACCTGCCTGTGTATTTACCTCATCGGGTTCTATGCATGGCGGACAGGAAAGTACCTTGCTGACCATGCTTCCACCATTGTTCCATCATGGCATGATGATTATGGGGCTACCGAATGCCAATCCAGCGTTATCCAATACTAAATCGGGTGGTACGCCGTATGGTGCAAGTCATGTCAGTGGTCCACGTCATGATTTGGGTTTAAGCCAAGATGAAAAAGTCCTGTGTGAAGAGCAGGGCAAACGCTTGGGTGATGTGGTTAAAAAATTACAAGCAAATTCATAATTTTCTAAAGTGGAAAGGGAGCTTAAATAGGTGACTTTCTAAATAGAATTTCTATCGATATATAAAAAATAAAAAGACCATTCTAAAATGAATGGTCTTTTTAAATTACAGGATAAAATTTAAGCGTTGAATCGTTATACTTTTTCTTTAAAACGATGATTGCACTTTAAACATTTATAATCTAAGAACACATTTTTATCGATAATCACACCGGCTTTTTTCCCGAAGATATTACCTAACATACCGCCAGTGACACCAGCGGCAATTGCACCTACAAAAGTCCCTACGGTTCCACCGAAAATAACACCTAATGGCCCAGCGACAGCGCCAATTGCTGCCCCAGTTGATGCGCCAGTTGCCGCACCACCGACTGTTCCTGCGGTTGCCCCAGCAGAAGTAAGAAGGATTCCGCTTATTGTCTTGATGTTTTTCTCGTGATCTCGTTTCTCAACTTCAGAAGATCCGCATTTAGGACATTGCATAGATTTTTCCATCAAATATTCATCTTTTATTTATCTTGCAAGAAAGTGAGTATGGGTACTTTTCCAAGATAATAGGTCATTAACAATAAACAAGAACGGTATGTATCCTCTATCTTATGATGTTAGGAACATTTCATACCAACTTGATTCTAGCTGAATGAAAGTCATAGAAGTTTATCTGAGTTGTAAATACCTTGACGCTTCATCTAACTTTGGCCCTCCTTAAATCATTTTTGGGTAATGATGAGCCCTAAAACGATGAAAATTTCCCTCTGAATGTTCACAATTCAAAACATAGATATGCTCACTGGTCATCTCTTTACGCTTAATTACACGGGGGCCTTTGGTTAAAGCATACTGAGCCTGAAGCGATGCTCGCAAAAATCCATATTTATATCAGAATTCCCTTATAAATAATCTTAAGTGTGATTGTTTTATTATATTTTTAATAAATCACTATCTAGTTCACATTAAAATAGAAGCTCTAATAAAATCAAAGTTAACCGCTTCATAAAACTGAATTGGTTTGACAAGTTTAGTCTTTATTTTCGAAAATTTTTACCATTATTAATATGAAAAATATATTACTTAAGTTAGATTATTTATGTGAAGTATGGATTTTAAAATTTGTTACATTATGATTTCTTACAATTCAAAAATAAACAACAAATAACAATTTATTAATTAAAACAACAAGATGTTTTATCTTTACAAACAAGAAACATGTAAATCCTGATACGTTTCGCCTTTTGTTTTTTTTATGTGATTTAATGTTTGTTATAGAAATTAAACATTACTAATTAAATATTACTAAACGAAAAATAAATAAACATCTTAGCTCAAAGGATGGCAAACATCATGAGAATATCAGTGATCAATGTGGGTTTATTTTGCTTATGTTTTCTGAGTAACACTTATGCAACATCTGATGAGTGGAGTCAGCGCTGGAAAGCATCAAGTAATCGTTCCAATGAGAATTTAGTCCAAGCAAATCTGATTGAACTCATGGATTCAGATTATTATTCTGGACTAGGAAAAACCACAATAAATAGCACATCGACAAGTTCTATAGGTACAGTTAATTCAGCTACTAGTAATGTGAATATAAATGGTTCAAATAATGGTGTAGACATTTCGAATGATACTGCGAATGACGGATCTGTAAATTCAAATACCACTCAAAATAATCAGCAATGCCCTAACTTAAGCACCCAACCAGGGGGAGAGTCACTATGCTGAATTTCCCTCGGTTGAATAGAAGACAAATATCTTCTGTGAGCATCATGATCATTTTTAGCCATCTTCTGACAGGGTGTACGGGCATGGCGCTTTCAAACAAGGAGCCTGTCAGTCTGGTGCAAGGGCCACCAATTACCGATATTTTTACCCCTTTTGATATGGCCTTATCTTGCCTGAAAGGACAACTGCGCAATGATGTCAATTTCTCTGTTGGAGCAATTTTAGACCAAACCGGCAAAGATGTAGTGACGAATGGCGGCAGTGGCAAAATGGTGACCCAAGGTGCGGGAGATATGGTGCAATCTGCGTTATTTCAGGCTGGCGTTAGCTTATTGAACCGGCGTGATCCTCGTATTATAGAAAGCGAAGCCAAGTGGGGAATTCGCGACCCAAGGCAAATTAAGGCTTCTGATTATTATGTGACAGGCAGTATTAACAGTTTGGATTTTATTCCTGGCGGCGGTCTGGACATGCAGATTGGCGGTGTCGGTCCCAATTATAGCCAAACCCGGATTATGGTGGGTTTAGATTTATCTCTGACCGATACACGCAGCAGTAAAGTAGTCGCCAATGTTTCACTGCAGAAGCAAATTGCCGCACAAGATTACGGCATAAGTGCAGGCAGGTTCGCTGGCCATACTTTATTGAACATTCAGGTCGGTAAAGGAGAGCGGGAGGCAACAAACTTTGCCTTACGCCAAATGTTGAATCTGGCAACTTTTGAATTGCTCAGTCAGGTTATCCCGCCAGCAACATTTGAAAGCTGCCGCACTGAAATACCGCCTGAATTTGGCCGCTTAAGTTTAACGAGAAGTTCTGTTGCCTTGTATAAATATAAGGAAAGCCAGAAACAAAACACTGCTGATTCAAGTAGATCTCTTCTGGAGTCATCCTCAGATAATACAAGTTCATCTAATGAAAAAAATAAATCGACCAACTCACCCAGTAAAGATACCAAGCCGCCTAAAAATAAAGAATCTGAGGTGATTCAAAATCCTGAAGGCGAGCCTGAAATGAGCAAACAAGACCTGATTAAATACATCAGCAAGAAACAAGGCTCATCTTCTTCAAGCAAAATGAATGAAGAGAAAGGCAATAAAGAAAAAGAAAATGAGAAGACTTCGATGCTGTGGGATGTCAACCCAGAGGTTGTAGAAAATTATTGGTCAACCACTCAGCGTGATTGAAAAATATATAAAAAATGGGCTCGCTCCCATTATAAAAAGAAGTACTTAGCGAGAAGTACTTCAAAACTAGAAAAGGAAAATAACTATGAATAAGACTATCAAAACAATCGCCTTATCCGTCGCCTTCCTGTCCAGTGCAGTTATGGCAAATGCTCAAGATAATAATGTAACTGTAGATACTGGTTTGCAATCGACCCTAAACCTTTTATCTCAAAGGACTGCAAATGGTAGTGCGCTTAACCTAGCCATTAATACCAATAATATTGATGCAACCGTCAACACAGAGGGGCGTTTTAATTCACTAAATAATGTGGGAGATAAACTTGCGATAGAAACTTCAGCACTGGGTGCCGTGAACACAGGAAGTATCAGCTTACAGCAAGGTAACCTGAGTGCTGTGAGTACGGGGACATTAGAGGCAACTCTTGATGCTGAAAGAAGTGCGGCGCGTACTTTAGAAGAATGGCGTTCTGAACGGTCGTCAGAGCTCGAAAGCTCTATCAGTGCATCACTGAATACCGACGTTTATGATCAATTCTCTGAAACCCTGAGTAATTACAGCGCAGCGAATTTAGCCATTAATACTGGCGCTATTGATGCATCTGTAAATACAAGAGGATTCGAGAATCATATTGACGGCATCAAAACTTCAGCAATCGGCGCTGTGAATACAGGCAGCATTACAGTGACCGTAAAATAAATCCACCCTTCAATATGATTCAGGGTCTAACTATTTGCGGATAGTTAGACCTTTTTATCTTACAATAATATGAATATAAATTGTTGATTTAATGATCGCATATAGCGGCATTAATCTATTCCATAGTAGTACTTATTCTGGAAGCTCATTTCAATCGGATCATTAGATAAAAAGTACAATGAATTTTAGATTTTCTTACATCTCATCCTGAAGCGGGTAATGTAGATGGGCTCAAGTGGAATACATAAAACCCATTGAGGATTTGGTAAAAAAGTAGGGTGGAGTAATTTATAACAACCCTCTAGCTTCTGAAAAAAGTAAATGAAATATTTGCACATACGTCTATGAGAACACACATCATCACTCAAACAGATGTAGCTTTAGCACGTCAAAAATCAGAATTAAGTCAGTTTCAATTTAAAGATACGAGGGGATCTGTTCGTACATGAGAAAGTTGGAAACAACGTGTAGTCAGACTTGGCTATAGTTAATCGTATAGATATTTTAATTAATGAATTAAAAGATTAATATAAAAAAAGAGCGCCTAAGCGCTCTTTTTAAATTCATTTCGAAACTCAGTCACGAACAAATTCAACAGTACCATTCTCTAAAGATTTAACGCGTGCTAAAGATTCAACACGGTAACCCTTATCAAGTAACAATTGGCGGCCAGGCTGGAAAGATTTTTCAATCACAATACCAATACCCACAACTTCAGCTTTTGCCTGATGAATTAAATCAGCAAGACCTAAAGCAGCTTGACCATTTGCCAAGAAGTCATCAATCACTAACGCCTTATCGCTAGAGTTAATGTGCTTGTTTGAAATCGCAATGGTACTTTCAATTTGTTTGGTGAAAGAGAAAACTTTAGAGCGATATAAATCATCTTTTAAAGTTAAAGATTGATATTTACGTGCAAAGATCACAGGCACGCCAAGTTCTAAACCTGCCATTACTGCTGGAGCAATACCAGAAGCTTCGATGGTGATAATCTTCGTGATACCTGCATCTTTAAAACGAGCAGCAAATTCTTTACCAATTTGCTGCATCAATACAGGGTCAATTTGATGATTCAAGAAAGCATCAACTTTCAGAACTTGATCAGATAGAACGATACCTTCACTTAAGATTTTCTGTTCTAGTGCGTGCACGGGAGAATTCCTCTAAGGGCAGATGCTTTTTCAAGCAAAAGCGTATTTTAAAAAGGCTCTCAAAAAATGCAAGCGAAATTGATCAAATCGATTAATTCATTGAGCCTTTATAGCCTGTTAACAACAAACCATACGATGTTTTGCCATCTTGGTGAGAAACTTTCACTGGAACATAGTCAAGTTTAGGTGCTAACCAGAAAATCGTATCGCGGTTTGGTTTGTCATGTTTCATCACCACTTTAATGGTGTCAAACGTACCGTAAGAGGTTTTAACTTTTTCAGTGCCTTGTTTTACAAAGCGACGTGATTCAACTTCTTTGGCATCGGCAATTGCATAACTTGATTTTAAGCCTGAAGCTTTTAAGTCTTCACGAAGTTGCAATTCAGCATTTAGCTCATCCAGAACACCAGATTTCCAAGCAAAAGAACGTGCTTTGTCATCTTTCTTGGTGTTAATGGTTTTAGCATTTGGATTAAATTTAATGCTCATGGTGTTGTTGTGCACCAAAATTTTGCTGCTTCGGCTAAAGTTGTTTGAAATGATATTGTTACCATTTAAGCTAAAATGACTGGTTTCCGTTGCAGAAGCAATAGCACCTGCTTTGGCAGCAAAAACATAAGTCCAGTTATTCCCCGACTTACTTAAAGTACGCGTTGCCGAGCCCATATTTTTGCCATTATAGCTAAATTGATAACTTGCCTGGAATGGACTCATGGCAAATGCTTGGCTTGAGAAACCAGCAAACAACAGTGTAGTGCTTACACCAGATGCTAACGCGATTGTTTTCAATACATTGTGAGCCATAAGTAAAGTGTTCCTATGAAGTTTGAATAAAGTGCATTTTTTTGCTTGATTGCTATTATGCGCTTTGATTATGAAGATAAAATTCGAAATTTTGTCTAATCTGTATCTTTATGTAGTTTTTTTCCAGTTAAAAATACAGATTTTAATCATGAAAAAAAATTCAGCTTATTTTTGTTTAAGCGGACTGACTTCAGTTTCAGCAAGATCTGCTATATCCCAATCATCCACCGGTTCTTCGGACATTTTTCTAAATAGCGCAGTCAGATTCACATTGCCCATAACCACCAGTTCAGCTTCACGTAAAACCGCATGGTTGACATGGACTTTGGCTAAAGTGTCGATGATGGAACGCTTTTTACCCAGCCAGCGGTTGAGGTCTAAATGCAGTAAATCATCTTTGACCTTAATGACATTGAGCTTTTCCAGAATCATGCCCAAAGGATCTTGATTTAAGACTTTTTGGTAGAAAAATAAAGCAAATTTTACAGCAAGCTTTTGAAATATATTTTTGTATTTTGCTTCAATCACTTCGGTGTCACTGATTTGTTCAAACACAATAAGCTGGGTGTCTTTATTCAGCTCCATCTGCACCAGTTTTAAATCGACTGAAAGGGTGATGTATAAACCTTTGACATCCATCGTTGCATATAAGCGTAGCCAGTCATCATGCAGATCGGCATGTAAATCTTTCAACATAGAGACATTGTCAGTCACAAAACGCTGGAACGTTGCATTCAGAAAAACTTGAGATAATGGAAATTCACGCTCATCTTCAATAAATCCCTCGGCTTTTTGGTACACTTGACGTATACGTTTCGAGATATTGGATATTAGCGTTTGCATATGGGGCATCCTAGCAAGTGAATCTTCTTAGGCTTCGAGAGATGATGGATTTTGTCGAAAAGTATTAAAAATACAAGTATTCAATCTTGCAGTTTAGCAAAATTAATTGCACCATTTTCATGATTTTAATTGTCTACAGTTCGCTTGTTGATTGAATTCTCGTTTTTTATTCAAAAATGAAGACTGTGTTTATTTTATACTGCTTTATGCAGTTTGGGGACCAGACATTTTGTCGGTTTAATGTGATGCTTAAGAAAATCAGTTTTGCACCTTTAATGTATGTATGGTGGAAAGATCCTATTTTCACAAGCGCAGTTATTTTGGCTGCCATTCTACATTTAATGATTTTGACACTGCAATTTGCAATGCCGGAAGAAAGTGATGCAGCAGTGAAAGAAATTGCGGTGACTTTACGCCCGAGTAAAGATAAAGTTGAAAATGCCGATTTTCTTGCGCAGGCAGATCAGCAAGGCTCTGGAACCTTCCGCGAAGCACATCGCATGTCGAGTGATATGCCAGCACCGATGCTTGAACAAAGTGCAGGTGAGCAACAACAAGAAAGTTTAGACCGATTACAGCAAAAGCGTGAATTAAGCTTTGAAGAAAAAGTCTTAATGACGACTTTAAGCTGGAAAAAGGAAGCTGAACAGAATCAGCGTAAAAAGGCCATGGAAGCGCTGAATAGTCAGTTCCAAGCTAAAGCCGCGATGGTGGCAAGTTTGGAAGCGCAATATTTACAACGTCAGCAAAATTTTAGCCGTCAGCAAAAGATTAAAACTGTAGATGGTATTCAAGCCAAGCAGGATATTTCAGCCGCTTATTTAGAAAAATTCCGTCAAAAAGTTGAATTTTACGGTAACCGTTATTATCCCGATGCTGCAAAAGTGCAACGCTTGGCAGGAGAAGTTCGTTTAATGGTGATTTTGAATAGAAATGGCGGGATTCGTGCCATTCGCCTGATTGATAGTTCCGGTCATGCTTTATTGGATGAAGCCGCAAAAACCTCGGTGCGTAAAGCGGCACCCTTTGGTGGTTTTGATCAAAGCATGAAAGATATTTCAGAACTGCGTATTGTCAGAACCTGGCGTTTTGATCCGGCTGAAGCAGAGTTTGAAGTGCGTTAATCATCTAATAAGACTCCCTCTCCCTATGGGATGAGGAATATTGTTCCGCAAGGGGGGTGAGGGAGAATAAGTAAAATAGAGTTCTCTTTTGAAGAGGAATGAGAAGATTAATAATTTATAAATGAATTTTGTTCTAATTAATTGTCATTTAGCATTTAAGTCCGTATAACTTTTCTGAATTTCACAAATTTCAACACTAAAACTTTTATACCATTTTTCTTTGCCTAAACGCTGCGCAACTTGATGTTCTGCATCTTTATGCCAAGTTTGAATATCTTCTAAAGAGTTCCAATATGACAGTGCAATCTCAAAGTCATTTTCGGTGATCGCTTCAAATTTTTGGCAATTGAATTGTGTAAGTGCTTTTTCACGTAAAAGTTGGGCTGTTCTAGAATATTCATCATCTAAAACATTTATTTTTGCTTTAAAAATTACAATGTATTTCATTCTGTATTATTTTTTATTTTATTGAGGTTGCTCTTTTATAAGGGAGACGATGTTTCTTTTGCAAGCAAAGAATAGTCAATCTGGTTTAAAAAGGTATGAAAAAATAGGGGTTTTCTATGTTTCTATAAGAATATTGGTAGAAATCGTATGGAAATAAATCCTCTCCCTAATCCTCTTCTTTAAAAAGGAGAGAGAATATAAGGCATTAAAAAAGCGAGCCTAAGCCCGCTTTTTTATTGAATGGGTTTTAGTCTTGCTCTGTATAAGGATTATCAAATCCCAACTTTGCCAAAATTTTAATTTCCAAAGCTTCCATTTCTTCAGCATCTGCTTCTGAAGTTTCATGGTCATAGCCCATTAAGTGCAATACACCATGAACCAGCATATGGGTGAAATGCTCAATTGGAGTTTTGCTTTGATCAATGGCTTCTTGCAAAACCACAGGAATGCAAATCACCAAATCACCCATCGGCCATGCATTAAGCATGGGTAAAATTTCTTCTGGAATATCACTGGGGAAAGACAACACATTGGTCGGTTTGTCTTTTTGGCGATATTCCAAATTCAATTTATGACTTTCGTCATTATCAACACAGGCAATCCCGATTTCGCAATCTTGATCGACATCGATATAACGAAGTGCTGTTTCAATCACTTTCTTGATATAAGCACGTTTCAGCACAAGCTCTGGAGCTTGAAAGTCTTGTTGGAGCGAGAGACTAAGTTTCAAAATGAATCCTTAAATGATCTTAGTCTTGGGCATCGGCAGCCGCATTATTTTCAGCAATCAAGGCTTCCTGACGCGCTTTGCGTTCTGCACGTGCTTCAGCACTAAGACGGTGTTGTTCACTGTCCCATCCTTCATACGCTTCGACAATTTTTTGTACCAGCTGATGACGAACCACGTCACGAGAATGGAAACGAGTGATATGAATTTCAGCAATTGGCTCAAGTACACGTAAACAATGCGCTAGACCAGATTGGTGACCACGCGGTAAATCGACCTGCGTAATGTCACCGGTAATCACCGCGCGTGAACCAAAACCTAAACGGGTCAGAAACATTTTCATCTGTTCAGGTGTGGTGTTTTGCGCTTCATCTAAAATCACGAAAGAATGATTGAGGGTACGACCACGCATATAGGCGAGGGGCGCAACTTCAATCACTTGACGTTCAATCAGTTTGGCAACTTTTTCAAAGCCCAGCATTTCATACAGGGCATCGTAAAGCGGGCGCAAATATGGATCGATTTTCTGGCTTAAATCACCCGGTAAAAAGCCGAGTTTTTCACCGGCTTCTACCGCAGGACGAACCAGCAGAATACGCTGAATTTCATTGCGTTCCAGCATGTCGACTGCCGCTGCCACAGCAAGGTAAGTTTTACCTGTACCGGCAGGACCAATACCAAATGAAATATCACTTTGTAAAATACGTTGTACATAGCGTTTTTGATTCGCGCCACGCGGATTAATGCGACCTTTACGGGTTTGTAACCAGACATCATCCAGACCGGTATGTTCCTGATCTGGATCAATCTGTAATTCACGATCCGTCTGACTACCTTGAATCATCAGATGCAAGGTGTCAGCACTAATTTGCTGGGTAATTTCAGTTTCTTCATACAGACGCATCAAGAGGGTTTCGGCTCTCTCTACTGCATCGAGTTCCCCATCGATGAAAAATACATCACCTCGATGGGAAATTTGGACATCTAAACGTTGTTCGATTTGTTTCAAGTGACCGTTATAAGCACCAAGCATGCCTTTTAAACGCTCCATTGAAACACCAGGAAAATTTACTGTACGTCGAATCGCTGCAGTCAAGAGAATTCCTTATAAAATGATCTTACTGATCACCTTACATTACGCCACGTCAGGCTCAAGATTCAATAGCTCACCGTAAACAAAATTCAAAGTTTTAATTTCGGTAATCTCAATCTCTGCAAAACGCCCAACCCAAGCCGGATCACCAATGAAGGATACATAACGGGTGTTATCGGCAGTACCCACCAACAGGTTTGGATCCTTGTCGGAAACTTTTTCAATAAGAACACGTTGAATTGTTCCAAGCATGGCATCTGTTTTATCAATGCTTGAACGCTTGATCCATTTTTGTACTTTGCCAAGACGTTCTTTTTTCACATCTTCAGGAGTACTGTCTGGCAATTCAGATGCTGGCGTACCCGGACGTTTTGAATAGATAAAGCTATATGAATGGTCGAAATCCAAATCTTTGATGAATTGATAGGTTTCTTCAAAATGTTTATCAGTTTCACCCGGGAAGCCAATAATAAAGTCTGAAGATAAATGCATATCAGGGCGGACTGCACGTAAATTTTTAATCTTCTCGATATAGACATCGATGGTGTGGTTACGTTTCATCGCTTTCAATACATCGTTTGAACCACTTTGTACCGGCAAATGCAGATGTGAAACCATTTGTGGTAAATCACGGTAGCATTGAATCAAGTCATCATTAAATTCAAGCGGATGTGAAGTGGTATAACGCAAACGACCAATCCCCGGGATTTCAGCGACTAAACGCAGTAAATCGGCGAAAGTACAGATATTGCCTTCAAACGTTTCACCACGGTAGCCATTGACGTTTTGACCGAGTAGCGAAATTTCACGCACGCCTTTTTCAGCCAAACCTGCAATTTCAGCAAGTACGTCATCTAAAGGACGTGAAACTTCCTCACCACGGGTATAAGGCACCACGCAGAAAGAACAGTATTTTGAACAGCCTTCCATAATCGAAACAAAAGCTTTGTAACCTTCAACGCGCGGCTCAGGTAAAAAGTCAAATTTTTCGATGTCTGGGAAAGAAATATCCACCAGCTTGATTTTATCTTTCTTTGGTTTTTCAATTTGATCGCTATGCTGATCCAGCATTTGTGGCAAACGGTGCAAGGTTTGTGGACCAAAAACCATATCGACATAGGGTGCACGTTTTTGAATGTTGTCACCTTCTTGCGAAGCTACACAACCGCCAACACCAATCACCAGGTCAGGATTTTTTTCTTTCAGTTTGCGCCAGCGACCGAGTTCAGAGAACACTTTTTCTTGGGCTTTTTCACGAATCGAACAGGTATTCATTAGCAGAATATCGGCTTCTTTCGGATCAGTCGTTAACACATAACCGTGTGAGTCGCCCAACAGGTCTGCCATACGATGACTGTCATACTCATTCATCTGACACCCTTGCGTTTCGATATACAGTTTTTTCACTGATCCGTCGGCTGGGGTGTGCTGTGGCTGGGTAACAGTGTTTTCTGAAGCAGCTTGGGCACTATTTGGAATGAAGGTTTGAACCGTCATGTAGGCTCCTAAAGGATAAATTGAAGAAATCACAATTTTAGATTTCCCATATTTTGGGTAGGGCTAGCAGTTTTCCTCTTTTTATTTCAATCGTTAATTGAAAATTATTCAAGAAGAGTCTGCTGGCTTAATCTTTTGAAATTGTGATTTGAATAGAAGAAAGGCGCATATTTTAGCAGGAATAGCGGCTAAACTTATAGATATAAATAAACCGACAATAAGATTGATTTATGGAGTAAAAATGATTGAAAATTAATATTGTCTAATCATAAGGTTACATAACAGAACAGTAGAGTAGTTTAATAATAATTAAACTACTTAAAAATGATTAGGTGCGACCAAGGCAACACTAAATGACAGAAGGTAAGCATATGTTTAATCGGGTAATCAATAAAAAATATTATAAAATGCTTGCTTTAAGTTTGGCATCAACGGGTTTCGTTTCTGTTACCCATGCAGCAGATGAACAATTTAATGCTGCTTTACAAGCTGCTAATGCAGGAAATACTGGATTATTACAACAATACCAAGCCTCTATGCAAAATGATGTGCTGGGTTATTACCCTGAATATTGGTCACTGAACGCGAATTTATCTGCACAACCTTCCAGTAATATTGTTAATTTCGCACAGCGCTATCCGCAATCCGCTATGGCCGAAAAATTGGCAGCAGATTATGTCGAAGAAAAAGTAAAACAAGCCGATTTTGCAACCGCCCAACCGGTTTTGCAGTATGTCACCAATCCGGATCAGGCCGAAAGTTGTGCAGTGGCACAAGTTCGAGCAAAGTCGGGCGATCCGCTGGTTTTTGCTGAATATAAAGATGTTTGGCTCACCACCAATTCACAACCTGAATCATGTACCGGTTTGGGACGCATGATGCTTTCCAGTCCACTCATGACCGAGCAGGATAGACAGCAACGTCTATGGGGACAGCTTCGCGCAGGTCAATCCGGTCAGGCTTTGGCTACAGCACAGACTTTAGGCATGAGTTTGTCGCTCGCGCAACTCAATCAAATTCAAGCCAATCCTCTAAATTACTTATGGTCTGCGCCTAAGGCATCAACTGCTGATCATGCCTATTTAGTTTTTGCGATGGGGCGTTTAGCAGACAGTGATTTGAATACTGCAATATCTTCAGTGCAAAACGCTGCGCAAGGCACACCGCTACAAGTGCAAAAAGCGTTATATCGTGCTGTGGGTTATATTGGCGGCACCACGGTGATGAAAAACAACTTCAATCGTGAAGTGCTGAATTATCTGGATGCCAGTTATGGGTTGCCATTCAGTTCAGAAGAAGCGGAAATTTATGCTCGCCAAGCCATTCGTTTTAGTAGTTGGGAAAGTTTAATTCGTGCCATTGATGCAATGAGCGTGACGCAAAAACAAGAAGATCGTTGGCAATATTGGCTGGCACGTGCATCAGAGCAGCGCGGAGATGCAAGCTCTAAACGAACTGCACAGGAAATCTTTAAAAAATTGGCACAAGGTGATGATTATCATAACTTATTGGCCAAAGATAAACTGGGGCAAAGTTACAACAATATTCCGAATAATGTTCAACCCTCCAATAGTGATGTGCAGCGCTTAAGCCAGGATATTCATTTTAGCCGTGCTTTTGCGTTACGCCGTGTCAATGCACCCGATAATTATATTAATCGCGAATGGAACTGGGCGGTACGTCAGGCCTATTTAAAACAGGATGATGGCTTACTGCTTGCCGCAGCGAAACGTGCTACGGATATGGGTTGGTATGACCGAGCAATCTATGCTGCCGATCGCACTGAAAATAAACATAATTACTCATATCGTTATGCCATGCCACATCAGAATTATGTGGTGAGCCATAGTCGTAATGCAGGTATCGATCCTGCATGGGCGTATGGACTGATGCGCCAAGAAAGTCGTTTTAATACCAGTGCGCGTTCACATGTGGGCGCAGGTGGTCTGATGCAGATTATGCCGGATACCGCAAAACTGGTGGCACGTCAGATGGGCGAAACCTACAACCCGGCTGCACTATCTGATATGAATACCAATATTCGTTATGGCACTTTCTATTTATCCATGATTCAGAGCCAATTGAGCAGTAGTCCTGTTCTGGCCACAGCAGGTTATAACGCAGGGCCAAACCGGGCACGTCGTTGGCAACCCGATTCGCAGTCTATTGCCGCGGATCAATATACCGAAACCATTCCACTCACGGAAACACGTGATTATGTAAAACATGTGATGACCAATGCGACTCATTATGGGGTGTTGCTTGGACAAGGTGCACAATCTATTGAAAAAAGAATGAATATCATTCCATTGAGAATAAATCCTTAAATTTTAATTTTGTTGATGGGGTTTGGGTTATTAATGATTTTTTTTGACTACACGCCAGTTTTAGCCAGGTTGGCACTGTTCGTCATGAGCGGTGCAGGACTGGGGCTGTCTTCATCTCATATTTTTGCAGCGCCAGTGCAAGGGTATGTGATGGTGGTACAAATGACGCCTGCGGTGTGTATGTTGGATAATCAAAAATCAAAAAAACGAAAATGTTTAGAAGGCTATGCTCTTAATATTTCAGGTTTATTGCCCGAAACTTCAGAACCCGAGTGTAAAACGGCAGCTTCAGCAGCCTTATCACCCTTACAAGCGAAAGTGGTGGCACGCGTTATGCCGGATGAAGGTGCGCGAGTTCAACTCTGGCAGGCGATTGGTGGTTGTGTGCCAATGAATGCAAGTCAATATTTTCGTACTGTAATTAATTATGCAGAACGTCTAAAAATACCGACTGAACTCACCAGTCCCGAAAATCGGACCATGCATGTGACCAACCTTCGCTTACAGTTTTTACGTTTAAATCCAGCTATGCCCGTGAGTGCGATTAAGTTTAATTGTGCGTCTGTGAATGGAACGCCCATTTTGACAGAGGTCAAACTTTGTTATAAACCTAATGGGCAGTACAAACAGTGTTCAACAACAGTTGAAACGAATTGTCCGAATTCCTTCACCATAAAAGGTTCTTACTAAGTTTTTTGCCATATTTTATTTGTATTTCCTATCAGACTTTTGTTGAAGTTCTATCTCTTTTGCATGCATCAGTCCAATGATTGGAGTACAATCTTGGGCGTTTATGATTATTAGATTAAATGGACTAACTATTTAATCGCATTGACTATCCTCAATTGGAGATAATTAGATGAAGCAAGCCGTTCGTGTTGCCGTTACTGGTGCTGCAGGTCAAATTGGTTATAGCTTACTATTCCGTATCGCAAGCGGCGAGATGCTAGGTAAAGATCAACCGGTTATTTTACAATTGTTAGAAGTTCCTTTTGAGAAAGCTCAACAAGCGCTTAAAGGCGTGATGATGGAACTTCAAGACTGCGCATTTCCTCTTTTAGAAGACATGATCGGTACTGATGATCCAAAAGTTGCATTCAAAGATGCTGACTACGCTCTTTTAGTTGGTTCACGTCCACGTGGTCCTGGTATGGAACGTGCTGACTTGTTGAAAGTGAACGGTGAAATCTTCATCGGTCAAGGTCAAGCACTAAACGAAGTTGCTAGCCGTGACGTTAAAGTACTTGTTGTAGGTAACCCTGCAAACACGAATGCTTACATCGCTATGAAATCTGCTCCAGATCTTCCAGCGAAAAACTTCACTGCAATGTTACGTCTTGACCACAACCGTGCTGCATCTCAAATTGCTGCTAAAACTGGTAAAGCGGTTAAAGACATCAAAAACCTTACAGTTTGGGGTAACCACTCTCCAACAATGTATGCTGACTACCGTTTTGCAACAATCAACGGTGAAAGCGTTAAAGACATGATCAATGACCAAGAATGGAATGCTAACGTATTCCTTCCTACTGTTGGTAAACGTGGTGCTGCGATCATCGAAGCACGTGGTTTGTCTTCTGCTGCTTCTGCTGCTAACGCTGCAATCGACCATATGCGCGATTGGGCTCTTGGCACAAACGGCGAATGGGTAACGATGGGTATTCCTTCTGACGGTTCTTATGGTATTCCTGAAGGCGTGATGTTCGGTTTCCCTGTAACGACTGAAAATGGCGAATACAAAATCGTTCAAGGTCTTGAAATCGACGAATTCAGCCGTGAACGTATCAACTTCACGTTGAACGAACTTGAAGAAGAGCGCGCAGCAATTGCTGACATGCTTAAATAATTTAATCTTCTAGATTAAGTTAAAAAAGCACTCCATTTGGGGTGCTTTTTTTATGCTTGAAATTTCCTGTTGAACAAAAAATAACAAGCTGTGATGCAGTAACAACTGAATTTTTAGGCATTTCAGTCTAATTTAAAGGCTAATAATAATGGCTTAAGGAGAATGACATGTTTGATCAGCAACCCACATTAGAACTCTTGTTTGAACAATTGGGTCTCGATGCGAGCCAAGAAGCAATCGATCAGTTTATAGAAACACATCAATTGACGATGGATGTGGCTTTGCATCACGCTCCATTCTGGACGCCAGCACAGCATGATTTTCTGATCAGTCATTGGAAAAAAGATGATGAATGGGCAATGGTGGTGGATATCTTAAATGAGCAATTACATACTGAATATCAGCCAAATAAATAAGATAAATTTTTAATCACAAATTGAAACAACATAATTAAAGTGATGACTATTATTTTTCTGATATTTCTTATAAGTTAATTGAATAATAAATGACAATTTAACGAATAAGGAGTTTGCAAAGATGATGAGTAATAAACCATCCTTAGAATTATTGTTTTCGCAGTTGGGATTGGCTAATAGCCCTGCAGCCATTGAGCTTTTTATACGTACCCATCAATTACCTGCAAATCAAAATTTGCACGATGCACCTTTCTGGAATAAGTCTCAGCGTGAATTTCTGATTCGTTATTTGGTCGAAGATGCGGATGAGTGGGTCATCTGGATTGATGAGCTTAATCAGCAACTGCATCTGAATGCCAATAAATTACAAATGGCTTAAAGTTAGAATAAATTTTTTAAAGAGCATGTACATATAAAAAACTCTCCATTTAGGAGAGTTTTTTATTTTCTGCAATTAGTGCAATTTGCTTTGCAGCAGTTTCACAAACCAGATTTCTTTACGTACTACCTTAAACGAAGGATGCTGTTGTAATAGTTCTAAATCAAAGTCTACAGATTTACTGTATTTAGTTAACCAATGTCGAGTTAAAGCAATTTGATTTTTAGAAACCGATGCATAGGCAAGGAAAAAATAGATATCACTATGTTCATGTTGCGATAGGGGTTTTAAAATCTGCTGGGTAATTAAAGCAAAACGCTCTTCCTTGGTGATTTCGAAATAAAGCATATAGGCCTTAGCCAGATGTAAAGACAGATTCAAATACGTACGCATCGGCATTTCTTCATATTCAATCCGTGCCTGTTCTAACAGAACCACGGCTTCTTGTAGAAAATGAATCTGTTCTTGACGTAAATTGCTTATAACCACCAGTTGTAAACGCAAATCAGCACGTTCTAAGGCGAGATCAGGCGTATTGTTTTCCAAATACAATTGATCCGTCTCACCGATACGCTCGATAATTTTTTTTGTATTTTCAAACATTAGCCAATACCTCATTGATGAATAATCAGTATATAGGGGTAAAACCAGGAATTTAAAGGCAAATGCAGCATCCTGCTTTTATAATAAACAATTAGAACAAGACATTACCACTACGTAACCATGCGGTAATCGACAAGCGTTGATGCTTGGCTTTAATCACTTCATGCAATAAATCGCTTTGGAACATCGCAATACGATTCGGTTTGGGTTGAATGGTATGCCATTGTCCATTTTTATCCTCTAGATGCAATTCTCCGCCCCAGCCATCTTGCCAATCTTCATGTAAATAATAAACCGTAGAAATAATACGACCATTTTTCCCCTGTGGATTGTCGCGATGCAAAGCGTAATATTCTCCCGCGTTATAGCAGGCAAAATGTGCTTCGACTTCTTTTATGCCTAAATAAAAAATTTGATTTAATAATTGAGAGATTTCTTTAAGGGTTTCAATGTGATGTTGTGCAATTTCTAGTTCGTCGCTAATCCATAGAATATGATCACTGCGGATTTTGCTGATCACGCCACTTTGAATGGCTGCATCGCGAAAACGGTTTAAATTGGAAGTGCATTCTTCAGCTAAAGCAAGTACATAGTCTTGAGGGTAGGTATTGTCAATGATTGTAAAACCCTGTTGATCTAAATCTTCAACAATTTGATCAACATTCCATGACTTTGGGAGGTGAATTGCATCCATACACAGATACTCAAATACAATCTGGAGAAAGGTGGCGTATTCTAGAGCAAGATATCCTTCGGAATGAAACATTTTTTCATGCTAAAATGTCCGTTGATTATAGGAATTAAAGAAACATGAATTACCGTCACCATTTCCATGCAGGCAACTTTGCCGATGTTATGAAGCATGTGTTATTGCTCCAACTTTTAACACGTTTAAATGCCAAAGATAAACCATATCGTTATATCGATACGCATGGTGGTGCAGGTAAATATGATTTATCTACAGCTGCTGCACAAAAATCGGGTGAGTTTTTAAACGGTATTCATCGTTTAGTAAAGCTTGATGATTCAATTATCCGTAATGCCCCTGAAGGTGTGAAGCAATATCTTAAAATCGTTGAAGATATGCGTGCCGGTTCAGGCAAGGGTGCTTATCCAGGTTCACCTTGGTTTGCACTAGAAGGGATGCGCGATATTGATAAAGCGACAATTTTCGAAATGCAAAAAGAAGTTTTTCAAGAATTGTATTTCAATATTCGTGATCGCCGTGCAGGT
This sequence comes from Acinetobacter terrae, assembly GCF_002135195.1. NCBI lineage: Bacteria > Pseudomonadati > Pseudomonadota > Gammaproteobacteria > Moraxellales > Moraxellaceae > Acinetobacter > Acinetobacter terrae. Next base: position 2,752 of record NZ_NEGF01000016.1, on the reverse strand, counting down.
CTGCATCAACGTGATGCTTATGAAGGTTTGTTAGGGGTTATCCCACCGAAAGAAAAACGCGGTTTGGTGATGATCGATCCTCCTTACGAATTAGAACGTAAAGATTTCCCTCAATTGGTAGAATTGTTGGCGACTGCACATAAAAAATGGCCTACAGGTTGTTTTGCAGTTTGGTATCCAATTAAAGACCGCGCCATGATTGATCGTTTTGAAAAGAAAATGATGAAAACCGGTATTCGCCGTCAATTGGTGTGTGAAATTTGTGTATGGCCAGACGATACCCCAGTGGGCTTGAATGGTTGTGGTTTGCTTGTGATTAATCCACCGTGGAAATTCTCACAGGATGCTGATGAAGCACTACAATGGTTGTTCCCGCATTTACGCATGAGTGAAAATGGTGGGCATGCCGCTGTACGCTGGTTAGTTGGCGAATAAGATATACCTTTAAGAGAGATACGGTTACAGTTAGGATCGACAAGAATGACAAGTATAAATAAACCTGAAAGTGAATCTTCTACACGTGATGAACATGGTTTTGATGGCATCACTTTTGAAGTGGAAGAAGAAGAGCAAACCCATGAGGGACAAAAGGTGAAACGTCGTGGCATCTATCTGTGGCCGAATCTGATCACGACAGCAGCATTGCTGTCGGGGTTTTACTCTATCATTGCCAGTATGAATGGTGATTTCACCCAAGCGATTTACGCTATTTTTCTTGCAGCGTTGTTAGATGGTTTAGATGGTCGGGTTGCTCGCGCGATTGGCGCACAAAGTGCTTTTGGTGAACAATATGACTCTTTGTCCGACTTGTTAGCGTTTGGTGTGGCACCGGCTATTCTAATGTACAGCTGGAGCTTGCATGATTTAGGTCGTATCGGTCTGGCATGTTGTTTTGTTTATACCGCATGTGCCGCATTCCGCTTAGCCCGCTTTAATGTACAAATTGGTGTGGTCGATAAACGCTACTTTATTGGTGTCGCAAGTCCGTTGGCCGCCATTTTGATTATCACCCTGGTCTGGGTGGGACGTGATTTCCCTGCAATTTTTGATTTGCGTGAAGTCGGTATTCAAATCATCAATGCCGTACTCATTGTGGCAGTCGGCTTGTTGATGATCTCGAATATTAAATATTATTCATTTAAAACATTTGATCGTAAACGCGTGCCTTTTGCGGTGTTACCTATCGCTGTATTTATCTTTGCCGCGATTACTTATAATATTCCAGTAGGTATTTTAGTCATTTCTATTATCTACGCACTCTCTGGTTTCGTAACGACATTTATGGCCAGAAAAAACACCCCGATATAAAAATGAGACATCTATACTGAAAATAAAAAGGAGCATGATATGCAGTTGTTTCAAGATTTATTTGATCAGTCTAAACAACTCAATCAGGCTCCATCTCAGGCGCAGTTGGCTTATCATGCGCAAAAAGGGCGATATAAAATTATTCATCAAGGCTTGATGATTCCGAATTTGCCTGCGCCATTACATTACTTAAACTTTCTGAGTGTGATTGGTCAGCCCAATGTCCCCATGCTTCGCAATGAAAGTGCAATTCATTCCACTGCTTTAGATACAGCGACTACTATTGCCAGTGTCAGTCCACATATGAGGGGACAATTAAATTCCTATTCTGTTGAAAAAGAATGCCAGTTTAAAAAAGAATATTTCAAATTTGCAGATCGGGAATTAATTTCAGGAAGTTTTCCGCATTTTCGGATTCAGCGTGAAGATAAAGAGCTAAGTTTTGATTTATCGGTGACCACCAGTAATATTATTTCTTATTTTACCAAGTTACGTATGGGCTTGGCAGATCACTGGTCCGCATTATGTCAATGTGAAGGTCAGATTATCTATAAAGGGCAGAAATTTGAAATTCAGCAAATGGGCTGTTTCGAATATGCACGTTCGATTAACTTTTCCTATTTGCCACTCGCATTTTTTACTTATCAAATTATTAATCTGGAAAATAATCGTCAGCTGTTGTTAGCGCAAATTCGTGACCCTTTTAATAGCATTGTGCAATCACGTTTGTATTTACGCGATGCCAAGACGGGCGTGGCACAAATGTTCGACCATAATGTGCGTTTTAAAGTCCATCGTGTTTATCCGAAGGTAAAAACGCCGAATGGACAATACATGTATTTGCCGCGTGAATTTGAATGGGGCTATGAAGGAAAAGATGGCACCTGTATTTCAGTTCAGGCACAAAGTCGCGGAGATTTTAAATTTGGTTTGGCTGCTGGCTATGTAGGTAGCTTTAAATATCAAATCAAAATTAATCATCATGAAGAAATGGGCGAAAGTGGCTACTGCGAATATATCGATTGTCGTTCATTGAACTGGCAGGAAAAAGATAAAGAAGAAAAAATGCGTGATGAATTGGTCAATACAGTACCTTTTGCGTGCAAAAAATAAGAAAAACCCTTTATTCTGTAGAATAAATAAACAGTCGCAGCATTATTTCTAAAATAAAGCGGAAAAGGGGTTGCGCCTGGCCTGAAATACTGTAGAATGCACATCCATCGGCGGTGATGTTGATTAAAACTTGTTGAGAAACAAGGATTTAGCCTAAAAGGTTTGAATCTGAAAGTCTTGAGGAAGTTGAAAATTAATCAATAAAACCTGTTGACTTTCTTTCAATAGAGAGTAATATAGCCGACCTAGCTTGCTGCTGACGAAGTAGCAAGAAGATCATTAAGAGATTATGAAGAACAACTTGTGTGGATTTTTACCGGTTGATCGATCG
>NZ_NEGF01000015.1:0-85449 GCF_002135195.1 Acinetobacter terrae | reverse complement strand
ATAAACTGATCCCATCGAGAAGCAGATCTGAATTTCTGCCCAACATGATGTTGTTTAGCAAGCCGTTCAAAATCTTGTCGTAAGACTGGTTTAATTAACTGATGAAATACGGTATTCTGATGTGACAAAACCTGAATCCTGGTCGTTAAAGTGTTTGTTTGCACTCATATTTTAACTGTTCGGACTCAGGTTTTTTTATTTAAATCAAACTATGGGACAGCAGTGGCCTTAGGGCTGCTTTTTTATATCTGCTACATAAGCATAACTTGTTTAATACACTGTTTTATTTTTATCTTGTTCTAATAAACACCCTAAACAATAAAAAGAGGGTAAAACAATGAGCCAGATGTTAACGACGAAAGATGGTACCTCAATTTATTATAAAGATTGGGGAAGTGGAGCTGTAGTTGTTTTTTCACATGGATGGCCTTTATCGAGTGATGCTTTTGAAGACCAAATGCTATTTTTAGCTGAGCATGGTTATCGGGTCATTGCATTTGATCGGCGTGGACATGGGAGGTCAAGTCAACCTTGGGCTGGACATACCATTGATCAATATGCAGAAGATTTACATCAATTGGTTGAACATTTAAATTTGGATCATTTTGCGTTAGTGGGGCATTCTACGGGTGGGGCGGTAGTCACACGTTATACTGCAAAATATGGACAGCAGAAGGTCACTAAACTTGCGTTGATTGCTGCTGTGACTCCATTAATGATTAAGCGAGATGACTATCCAGACGGCGTTGATCCAGAAGTATTTGATGAAATGCGCGCAAATTTATTGGATAACAGAGCTGATTTTTATCTGGATTTTGCTAAAAAATTTTATGGTTACGATAAATTACTCAATAAAAACTCTGAAGGTGTGGTGCAAAATTTTTGGCGTATTGCTATGCAAGGTTCAATCAAAGCACATTACGATTGTATTGAGGCTTTTTCCGAAATAGATTTACGTGAAGATTTAAAACAGATTACAGTGCCGACTTTGGTGCTTTATGGAACCGCAGATGAAATTGTACCACCCGAAATTTGTAGTCAGCAGGCGGTAAAGCTTCTAAAGCATGGCGTAGAAGAGCAAATTAAAGGGGCGCCGCATGGTTTATGTACTACCCATAAAAATGAAGTTAGTTTTGCTTTAAAACAATTTTTTGCTGAAGATTCATTATTATAGAAATAAAAAAAACAGCCTGAAGGCTGTTTTTTTTATTTAAATAGAATAGAAACTTAATCACGTTCTACGTTCATAGGTTGAACATCCATTTCTTTATATGGAATAAGTTTGGTTTTATATTTCCATTTATAACCTAACCAGATCGCAAGAAATAACGGAATACTGATATAGGTTGAAAGTAAACCTAACCAATCAATTTTTCCACCAATCACTGCTTCATAGTTCTGACCTAGAATAATGATCGAGCAGAGGATAAAAGCAAACCAGGGTGCAAAAGGGAAGAATTTCGCTGTATAAGCTAAATCTTCGAGTTTATAGCCTTGTGCTAAATAGCCTTTACGGAAACGGTAATGTGAAATTGCAATGCCTAACCAGACAATAAAACCACACATCCCTGACATGTTGAGCAACCAGTTAAAAACTTCTTGTTCGCCAATAAATGTGGTTAAAAAGCAGAGTGCAGCAATTGCAGTGGTAGCGTAAAGTGCATTCATCGGTACGCCACGAGGGTCAAGTTTTGCAAACCATTTTGGTGCGCGTCCTTGGCGTGCCATATCGAAAAGCATACGGGTAGATGAATACATGCCTGAGTTACCTGCAGACAATATTGCAGTCAGGATCACCGCATTCATTAAGCTTGCAGCGAAAGCAAAACCTGCTTTTTCATACAACAATGTAAATGGTGAAAGGGTAATGTTGTCGCTTGCAGCAGCTTGTAAAAGACGAGGATCATCATAGGCAACTAATGTACCGATAATAAAAATACACACCACATAGAACAATAAAATACGCCAGAAAATTTGCTTAATGGCAACAGGAATAGTTTTTTTAGGATCTTTCGATTCACCTGCTGCAACACCCACCATCTCGGTTCCCTGGAACGAGAATCCGGCAATCATCGCCACACCAATCATGGCTTGTAAGCCGCCAACAAAAGGTGCATCACCTTTGGTCCAGTTGGAGAAGGTCACCATATTCGGTGTCAGCATGATTTTCGCAATCATGGCAATACCAATAATGATAAAGACAATAATTGCAATGACTTTGACGAGAGAGAATAAAAATTCAGTTTCACCAAAGCCTTTAACGGTCAGGGCATTAATACCAAAAATAATGGTAAGGAAGATGGCGCTCCAGTAGAAACCTGGAATATCAGGGAACCAGAACTTCATAATAAACTGTACGGCAACCAGTTCAAAAGCAACGGTAATGGCCCAGTTATACCAATAGTTCCAGCCTAAGGCGAAACCAAAACCACCTTCCACATATTTAGTCCCATAGGTGAAAAATGCACCTGAAGTGGGGTTGTGCGTGGCTAGTTCACCCAAACTCGTCATTAAGAAATAAATCATTAAGCCAATAAGAGCATAAGCAAGCAATGCACCACCGGGACCTGCATTGGCAATGGTTGCACCAGAAGCCAAGAATAAACCTGTACCGATGGAACCGCCAATGGCGATCATATTAAGATGGCGAGCACCAAGCTTACGCTGTAGGTGGGGTTGATCTGTTTCGCTCATCATTGTTCCTTAACATTTTTTTTCGTGTTGGCGAACAACACTTTAAAGCCTTGTTGGTCTGCTTTAGTCGTACACTGACCAAAATTCTGCTCAATTAAAAGTGGATAATTCAGAAAGCGGTTTGCCACAAGCCATAATTCACCGCCCGATTTTAAATGACGTCGTGAAGTTTTACATAAGCTTTCACTGGCATTGTAATTGGTATGGATGCCATGATGGAAAGGAGGATTGCTGACGATGGCATGTAAAAATAGCGGCGCATCTTCAATACCCGTCACTGCGGTAATTTCAAGTTGCTCTGGCGAAAGACTATTTTTTTCAAATGTCATTCGGGTAGAAGCCAAAGCAAATGCATCAACATCCATCGCGAAAATCCGATTTTTCGGATTCAGTTTGGCTAGATAAGCACTGATGACACCCGCACCACAACCAAAGTCGGCAATTTTACCCGAAGTCACCTGCGATAAAAACGGCAAGAATACGGCAGTGCCTACATCTAGACGATTCTGACTAAACACACCCGGAAGGGCACAAATGGTTAAGTCACCATTTGGCGTCGCTACTGTATATTGCTGCGCCCAATCTGCCAAAGCTTTTGCAGTCACTGTAGATTCAACGGTTACTTGCCACATTTGGCAATGACGTGCGCTGTCGAGTTTTAGTGCTTTGCCATAAGGCTGTAATTGCTTGGCTGCGCGTTCGACACCCGCTTTCTTTTCACCCACCAGAAAGATTGAAGCGCCTAGACCTAAACTGCTCACGACATTATGTAAGATGTAATTTAATAATTCTTTTGACTTGGGCACAAAAATGATCGCCTGATCAAAACTGCCTTCAGGAAGGTCAACACCAAAATGTACATTGGCTTGTTGCGACTGAAAATATTGAAACTCATTATAATTCCATGTCCACAAACATGGAGTGATATCTTTCTCTAAATTGGAAAGTAAGTCATCTGTCGGTGCATTAACAAGCAATACACGTCCAGAAAGATATTCGTGCTGTCGAATGACAACTTCACTTCTTGGATCCATTTTTTATCTCGCCATTGAAAAATTCTGCCCAGACAATGCTGGGCAGAATTGATGCTGAAATGAAATTATTTCTTCGATTCAGGAAGAATAATATTTAATAACAATGCTGCAATACCACCGGTCGCAACACCAGAACTGAAAATGTTACGGAATAACTCAGGCAGGTGTTCAAGAATTTGTGGCACTTGTGCAACACCTAAACCCAATGCCAGCGAGATTGCGATAATCAATAATGCACGTCGGTCTAATTGCACACCTGAAAGGATGTTAATTCCCGAAGCTGCAACAGCACCGAACATCACCATAACAGCACCACCCAGAACGGCTTGAGGAACCGCTTGGATGACACCGGCAACCGCAGGAAGCAAACCAAGAATCACCAATAATGCGGCAATCCAGATGCCGACATAACGGCTGGCAACACCAGTCAGTTGAATGACACCGTTATTTTGTGCAAATACAGAACTTGGGAAAGTGTTGAAAATACCTGCTAGGAAAGAGTTTGCACCATTTACAAGTACACCACCTTTAATACGTTCCATCCATTTCGGACCGTCTACCGGCTGGTTTGAAATCTTGGAAGTCGCGGTGATATCACCAATCGCTTCTAGTGACGTCACCAGGTAAATAAAGGCCATTGGAATAAACAAACTCCAGGAGAAACTTAATCCAAAGTGCATTGGGGTTGGAATTTGAACAATCGGTGCATCTTTCAAGCCCGAGAAATCAAGATGTCCCATGAAACCGGCAAGAGTATAGCCAATAATTAAGGCAATCAGAATCGCTGAGCTTTTTACCCAGGTAATACGGACACGATTCAAAATGATAATGATCGCCAGTACGGTACATGACATGATCAGGTTATCAGCGTTAGCAAAAGTTTTATCGCCCATGGCTTGATAACCACCACCCATACTAATCAGACCTTCTTTAATTAAGGTCAAACCAATAAGCAGTACAACAATACCTGTAACCAGTGGAGTAATCAGCATTTTCACCCACGGTAAAATGCGTGAAACACCCATTTCAATAAATGAACCTGCAATCACCACACCAAAAATAGAGGCCATTACCGCTTCAACAGGGGTGCCCGCAGCGACCATTGCTGAACCAATACCAATAATTGGACCAATAAAGTTGAAGCTGGTTCCTTGAACAATCAGCAAGCCTGCACCAAAAGGACCGACTTTTTTACATTGTAGAAAGGTTGCAATACCCGAGATCACCAATGACATCGAAAGAATCATGTTGGTGTCTTCTCTTGAAACACCGAGGGCTAAACAAATCAGCAAGCCGGGCGTGACAATTGGGACAATAATTGCAAGTAAATGTTGCAGTGCAGCTAAAAAAGCGATGAATGGTTGAGGACGATCGTTCAATCCATAGACCAAATCAAGGCGATCTTGTTGCTCGGGAGAGTTATTCAAATCAGACATGTAGAAAGGTACAGCAGCAATTTGTCGTTATTCTAATCGAGTTACAGGACATTACAAATGAAAAAAAGAGTGATTTGTCAAAAAAACTTGTAACTGTCAATAAACTGTCACTACTAAAACTTTGTATTTTTCTGTATAATTTGCCCTCAAATTAAATACGCATCGAATTTACATGTCAGATATTAAAACTCTCCGTAACATCGCCATTATTGCGCACGTCGATCATGGTAAAACCACTCTTGTAGACAAACTTTTACAACAATCAGGTGCTCTCGGTGATCGCGCGGGTGAGATCGAGCGTGTCATGGATTCAGGCGCTATTGAAAGCGAACGTGGTATTACCATTCTTGCAAAAAACACTGCAATTAAATGGACTGATGCACGTACTAACACAGAATACCGCATTAACATCGTGGACACCCCGGGACATGCTGACTTCGGTGGTGAAGTTGAACGTGTAATGTCTATGGTTGACTGTGTATTGCTTCTTGTAGACTCACAAGAAGGTCCAATGCCACAAACTCGTTTCGTAACGCAAAAAGCATTCGCACGTGGTTTGAAACCAATCGTAATTATCAACAAAGTTGATAAACCAAGCGCGCGTCCAGACTGGGTAATTGACCAAGTATTTGACTTGTTCGATAACTTGGGTGCTTCTGACGAACAGTTAGACTTCCCAATCGTTTACGCTTCAGGTTTACGTGGTGTTGCTGGTCCTTCTCCAGAAGAACTTGCTGATGACATGACTCCATTGTTCCAAACAATCGTAGACATCGTTGAACCACCAGCAGTTGACGTTGATGGTCCATTCCAAATGCAAGTTTCATCTCTTGACTACAACAGTTTCGTAGGTGTAATCGGTATTGGTCGTATTCAACGCGGTTCAGTGAAATTAAACACTCAAGTAACCGTGATCGACAAAGATGGCAAAACACGTAACGGTCGTATCTTAAAAATCATGGGTTACCATGGTCTTGACCGTGTTGACATCGAAGAAGCAAATGCAGGCGATATCGTTTGTGTAACAGGTATCGATGCACTGAATATTTCTGACACGATTTGTGATCCGAAAAATGTTGAAGCTTTGCCACCATTGTCTGTAGATGAACCTACTGTTACGATGACATTCCAGGTAAACAACTCACCGTTTGCTGGTAAAGAAGGTAAATTTGTAACTTCACGTAACATCCGTGAACGTCTAGACCGCGAATTGATTCACAACGTTGCATTACGTGTTGAAGACACTGATTCTCCAGACCGTTTCAAAGTGTCTGGCCGTGGTGAGCTTCACCTTTCTGTATTGATCGAAAACATGCGTCGTGAAGGCTTCGAGATGGGTGTTTCTCGTCCGCAAGTGATCATGAAAGAAGTTGACGGTCAAATGCAAGAACCGTTTGAAAACGTGACTTTTGACGTTGAAGAACAGCACCAAGGTTTCGTTATGGAACAAATGGGCTTCCGTAAAGGCGAAATGACCAATATGGAAGTAGACGGTAAAGGCCGTATCCGTATTGAAGCAACTGTTCCTTCACGTGGCTTGATTGGTTTCCGTTCGGAATACCTAACCATGACTTCTGGTACAGGGATCATGACGTCAAGCTTCTCGCATTATGGTCCTGCTAAAGCGGGTACTGTGGCGAAACGTCAAAATGGTGTGTTGATTTCTATGGTTCAAGGTGTATGTCTTGGCTATGCGTTATTCACACTGCAAGACCGTGGTCGTCTATTCGCTAAACCACAGTTAGAAGTTTATGAAGGTATGATCGTAGGTATTAACTCACGTTCTGACGACATGGCTGTTAACCCGACTAAAGCGAAACAGTTAACCAACGTACGTGCATCTGGTACAGATGAAGCGTTAACGTTAGTGCCTGCAATTGAATACACGCTTGAACAAGCGCTTGAATTCATTGAAGATGACGAATTAGTTGAAGTAACACCTAAATCGATCCGTATCCGTAAACGTTGGTTGACTGAAGGCGAACGTAAACGTAATCGCGGTAAATAAGATTTAAAATAATTTTGCTCCTTGTGAGCAAGCTTATGAAAAAATGCTATCAATTTATTGGTAGCATTTTTTTTGTTTACAATTAGCAATTTAATATATTAAAAATAAATAATTCCAAGTAAATTAGAGGGAATTATGAGCTGTGATAAACGCATTACAGCGTGATACGGTTCTCAAAATATTTTAATGAAGAAAGAATAGCTTTAAAGATAAACTGGAGAAAGATATGAGTATTGTTCAAGAATTTAAAGAATTTGCCATTAAAGGCAATATGATGGATTTAGCGATTGGTGTCATCATTGGTGGCGCTTTCGGTAAAATCATTGATTCATTGGTTAAAGACATTATTATGCCTTTAATTACCGTCATTACAGGTGGTGGAGTCGATTTTACGCAAAAATTCTTTGTATTAGGAGATAACCCAGATAATTTACAATCTTTAGATGCCTTAACTAAGGCAGGTGTAAACGTACTGACTTACGGTAACTTTTTAACAATTTTAATTAACTTCTTAATCTTGGCCTGGGTCGTATTCTTGTTGGTTAAATTTATGAACCGTTTACGTAAACAGGAAGGCCCAGTTGAGGAAACTCCGACAACACCAGCCGATATCGAATTGCTGCGCGAAATTCGTGATGAATTGAAAAAACGTCCACCACTGTAATTTTATTTATATAAAAAACGGCATCTTGAGATGCCGTTTTTATTTGTGATTTACCTCTCCCTAACCCTCTCCTAAGAGGAGAGGGAACATCCATTTATAAAACACAGATAAGTTAATTTTATAATGAAAACTCCCTCTCCCTATGGGAGATGAGTAGCACTGCTGCGCAAGGGGTGAGGGGTCACGAATAGATCTTTTTCCTTGAGAAATATTTTCCTCGCTTCCTAAAAGGAGAGAGAATTTAAACCATTAGGCTTAATCCATCCGAAACTTAATTTCGAGCAAATGCCAGCCAAACTGACTTTTGATTGGGCCGTGTAATTCACGCTCTGGCAAGGTAAATACAGCTTTATCAATTGGGCCAACTAACTGACCTTTTTTAATCTCTCCAAGTTCACCGCCTTTTTTACCTGATGGACAAGTCGAATGCTGTTTGGCAATTTTGGCAAAATCTGCGCCGGCTTTAATTTTCTTTTTTAGCTGTTCACACAGCTCTTTATCTTTGACTAAAATATGACGGACGATGGCAGATTTCATGCTTTATTCCCTTGAAATGGAGTCTTGGTCGCTATTTTAACTTTTTTTAAAGGCTGACACTGCGGACAAAATACACTAGTGCGTTGTCCAAGCTTTAAATTTTCCAAAGTAGTTTCACAGTTTACGCACATCTCGCCAGCACGACCATAAGCCAACAGGGTTTGCTGGAAATAACCATTTTCACCCATTGCATTACTATAGTCACGCAGGGTAGAGCCACCTAAATCAATGGCTTGCTTTAAAATTCGTTTAACTTCAATGACCAATTTTTCAATTTGAAGACGGGTTAAACTGGATGCGGGCTGAGCTGGATGAATGCCTAAGTTGAACAGGCTTTCAGTGGCATAGATATTTCCGACACCGACCACAATATGATTGTCCATAATCGCTACTTTGGCAGCGACATTTTTCTTTTTAAATTTTTCCGCTAAATATTCCGCATTGAAGGCTTCACTTAAAGGTTCTGGTCCTAAAGTATCAATCAGCTTGCTTTGTGAGTTGGGGTCTAACCATAAAATACAGCCGAAACGACGAGGATCGTGATAACGCAGTTCTACATCTTCAAACTGAATGATCAAATGATCATGTTTACGCAATTCTGTATTGGCATCACAAAGACGAAAACTGCCAGACATACCGAGATGCCAGAGCATGGTGTCGTGTTCAAATTCCGCCAAAATATATTTGGAACGGCGGGTGAGTTTCAGTAATTTCTGCCCCACCAACTTTTCTATATTTTCAGGAATGGGCCAACGTAAACTAGGCTGATGCACTTCAACTCTTAAGACTTTTTGGTCAATTAAAGGCAATAAACTGGTTTTGGTGGTTTCAACTTCTGGTAATTCGGGCATGTTGGATTCTAGTGTGAGTAGATAAAGCTAATATCGGGTTGCAAGGGCTTGAATGCAAGTTTTTATTTTGAATGGAAATAGGCAAAAAAAATAACTTAATCTATAAATATATATCTTTAAAATTGGTTGAAAATATATCAATTGGTCTAATTTTTAAATGCCATTTTTAACAAACGTAATTATTTTTTAAATTGAATGTTTTTAGTTAATACATTGAAAAATATTAATATATTTAATATTAATTAAACTTATTGTTATTTGTTTTACTTTATATATAACTTTTTGTTTTTTCTATAATAAAAAAATTGATGAGATTAATGTGTAAAAGTTATGTAATTTTCACACAATATATACAATTTATTTAATTGTAGTCTCTCGAATGTTGCTGTGGTTTTCCTTATGAAAAAATTTAGTCTGGCTTTATTACCCACCTTGATGTTAGTTGCCATGACACAAACTCACGCTGAAAATGCTTTTGATCCAAATGGTCAATATTTATTGGGTGACTGGAACGGTAAACGTACTGAACTTGCTGGGCAAGGGGTGAAATTTGATGCCAATATTGCGGCTGATGCTGCCTATTTAGCAGATGGAGGGCGTGATGAGGGGAATGATGCGACTGTAGCGAGCCAATTGTGGTTAGGCTCAACTTTCGATATGGAAAAACTCGCAGGTTGGGATGGCGTGACTATTCGTGCTGCGGTGAGTGCACGTCAAGGGCAAAGTACCACAGTTGATGATTTACAAGGTGAGGTACCGCAACTTGCAAACGTTCAGGCAAACTATGGCCGTGGGAATCAAAAAACACGTTTAAGCGAATTGTCGATTGAAAAGAATTTCAAAGCGCAAGGCGTGAGTGTCAAAGTCGGTCGTTTAGGTCTGGGTATGGACTTTAACGTGATGGCCTGTGATTTCCAAAGCACGGCATTTTGTGCAGCACAAATGGGGAAATGGCAAGGTAATATCTGGATGAACACGCCTGTTTCACAATGGGGTGGTCGTGTGAAATATCAGGTGACTCCTGAAGTGTTTACTCAAGTTGGTGTATATGAATACAACCCTGAAAATGCTTTAGAGCGTCATGGCTGGAACCTGGATACCGACAATGCTGATGGGGTAACGATTCCAGTTGAAGTGGTATGGCAACCTAAATCATTGGTGAATGGTTTTCCGGGTAGCTACCGTGTAGGTGGAATATATAACACTGCAGATGAAGCTAAAAATCAATATGATGTTGCTTATGCAAAAGGCACTGTTGGCGAAGACCGTACCTATGCTGGCTGGTTGGCAGTAGAACAACAATTGACATCGACGGGTTCAGGTAAACAAGGTTTGCATAGCTTTGCTAACTTTACCTGGCATGACCGTACCACCAATAAAGTGGATAATTCACAACAAATCGGGGTGAAATATATTGGCCTATTTGATTCTCAACCAAATGACATTTTAGGTCTGGGTGTCAACCGTGTACACGTGAATGACCGTGTGACTAATCCTGCGTTTAATGCCAGTGCTGAATACAATGTTGAATTGAACTACAGCTATTACCCAGCCAAATGGTTAATGCTTCGTCCGAATATTCAATATGTTATTAACCCGGGTGCGACAAATAACGTAGACGATGCCTTGGTACTTGGTTTAAGCTCTAAAGTATTATTCTAATATGAAATAGAGAACAGCCTATGCAAGGTAAATATCACCTGATGCCCATCAATATGACTTTACTTTGCCTGACGGCATGTATCTGCCAAAACCTATATGCTGAAACAGGTTCTACGGAACCTGTTTTGTTGCCTACCTTGAAAATTGAAGCGACCCGTACAGATACAGACTGGTTGCAAACACCGGCTTCGGTGTATCGAATCGATCAAAATAACAATGAAAATAATCTAGGTGTCAATTTATCTGAAACCTTAAAAGGTGTTCCCGGCTTACAACTGAATAACCGTGAAAATTATGCACAAGATTTACAAATCTCGATGCGAGGATTTGGTGCACGTTCAACTTTTGGGGTGCGTGGCATTCGCTTATATGTCGATGGTATTCCTGCAACCATGCCTGATGGTCAGGGACAAACTTCAAATATTGATTTAAGTAGTTTGGATCATATTGAAGTGTTGGGTGGACCATTTTCATCGCTTTACGGTAACTCTTCTGGCGGGACGATTTTAACCACCACTAAACAAGGTGAAGGTCGTGACTCTATCCAGTTAGGCTACTCAGGCGGCAGTCATAACAAAGGTCGTGCGGATATTGTTTTGCAAGGCGGAGCAGATAAACCTAATGAACTGAGTTATGTCATCAGTTCTTCTTATTTCGATACCGATGGCTACCGTGATCATAGTGCAGCCCAAAAAGTGTTAAGCAATGCCAAACTGACTTGGGACCTGGATGATGGTTCTAAACTGAACTGGATTGTAAATCATGTCGATATTAATGCTGATGATCCGCAAGGTTTGACCCGAGCACAATGGAAAGAAAATCCTAAACAAGTTAATGATTCTCTTAATGAATATGATGTACGTAAAGAGATTAACCAAACACAAACTGGAATAACATGGTCTAAGCCAATTAATGACCAACATGAACTTTATACGATGGCATATGCAGGACATCGTGAAGTTACACAATATCAGTCCATTCCAGAATGTAGTTTAAATGGAACTGTATGTAGACCAAATTCAGCTCAACTTAATCCACGCCATGCAGGTGGGGTAATTGATTTTAGCCGTGATTATTACGGTACAGATATTCGTTGGACAGGCAAGGATTTGCTGCCAAATACACGTTTAACCGCAGGACTGGCCTTTGACTATATGAATGAAGATCGTCAAGGTTATGAAAACTTTGTATTAGTCAATAATCAGCCACAATATGGCATCAAGGGGAATTTACGCCGTGATGAGAAAAATACCCTTTGGAATTTAGATCCCTATCTGCAAGCATCTTGGGACTTTTTACCCAATTGGACATTAGATACTGGTTTGCGTTATAGCAATGTGCATTATGAATCTAAAGATCATTACATTGTCACCGATAACGGTGATGATAGCGGCAAAACAGATTATGACAAAATTTTGCCATCAGCCGCTTTAACTTGGAAAATCAATGATCAGTTCAATGCCTATGCAAGTTATGCCAAAGGTTTTGAAACACCAACCTTTACAGAAATGGCTTACTCGAAAAATGATGGAATGAATTTTGATTTAAAACCTGCAACCAGTGATAACTATGAACTGGGTTTAAAAAGTCACAATCAGCTAGGAAATTTCACTGCCGCAATTTTCCAGAGCAATACTCAAGATGACATTGTCTCTGCTGGAACTGAAAACGGTCGTGCGACCTATCGTAATGCCGATAAAACTTTACGCAAAGGGCTAGAGCTGTCCTGGAATAAAAACCTATGGCGTGATTTGACTGCTCAAGCCAGTTATAGCTTTATTGATGCTACTTTCGATGCTTTTGTTGCTGAAATTGAAAATCCTCAAAACCCATCTCAACCGAAAGCAGCAGCAATTCAATCTGGAAATTACATTCCGGGTGTCGCTAATAATCAGGCTTTTGTCGCTTTGGCTTGGCAGCCTGAAACAGGATTTAATGCAGGAGTGGATGTTCGCTATATCGACAAATTATATGTCGACGACATCAATTCTGATGCTGCGCCAAGCTATACCATAACCAGTGCCAATGTCGGTTATGTCTGGAAAAATGCAGACTGGAAAGTACGTACTTTTGCCCGAGTCGATAATCTCTTTGATGAAGATTATGTAGGTTCTGTGATTATCAATGACGGTAATGGTCGTTTCTTTGAACCTGCGGATGGCGTGAATTGGAGCGCAGGTTTAAGCCTAACTAAAGCATTTTAAGGAGAATAAGTGTGTCTTTATTATTTGAATCAATTCAATTTGGCTCTTTAAAACTTGATAATAAAATTGTGATTGCACCGATGTGCCAGTATTCAGCAACTGAACAGGGCGAAGTGACTTATTGGCATGAGCAGCAATGGGCAAACTACGCTCTATCAGGTGCGGGCTTATGCATTGTCGAAGCGACAGCAGTACAGTCTGAAGGGCGTATCAGTTATGCAGATTTAGGTTTATGGAATGACTTGCAACGTGCCCAAATGAAAGCACTATTGGCTAAAGTAAAATCTTTATCTCCTATGCCTTTTGCCATTCAATTGGCGCATGCCGGCCGTAAAGCATCTACCGATAAACCTTGGGATGGAAAAGGTCAATTTAAGCCGGAAGAAGCCTATGGCTGGCAAACTGTTTCTGCCAGTGATCTGCCATTTAACCCAACCGATCACCCACCGCATGCGCTGAGTCAAGATGAAATCCAAAAAGTGATTCAGGACTTTGCCGATGCAGCTGTTCGTGCCGTTGATGCGGGTTTTGATTTAATTGAAATACATGCAGCACATGGTTATTTACTGCATCAATTTATGTCGCCACTGTCGAACAAGCGTACCGATGAATATGGCGACAGTTTTGAAAACCGTATTCGTTTAACCCTTGAAGTTTTTCAGGCGATGAAAAATGCTGTACCTCACGATTATCCGATTGGGGTGCGTATTTCCGCAACCGACTGGATGGATGGACAAGACAGTTGGGATGTGGAGTCTTCTGTCGGTTTATCAAAAGCTTTAGAGCAGTTGGGTGCAGTGTACATCCATGTTTCAAGTGGCGGCCTGCATGCAAAGCAGGAGATTAAAATTGGTGCCAATTATCAGGTGCCTTTTGCTGAAGCAGTAAAGAAAGTGGTTCACATTCCAGTGATTGCAGTGGGAATGATTACAGAAGCCCAGCAAGCTGAAAGCATTCTGAAAATGGGACAAGCCGATGCGATTGGGCTTGCACGTGCCATGCTTTATGAGCCACGTTGGCCGTGGCATGCTGCGGCAGCATTGGGTGCGAATATTGAAATTGCACCACAGTATTTACGCTGTCAGCCGCATGGTTTGAAATCATTATTTCAACCGTTTCAAAAGTAAAATTTGATTGTAAAAATGCAATGATTGAGCAGAGCTAAGTTTGTCTAACAATAAGGAGTAGTTGTGGTTTTAAGTGTGATTTTACCGATCTGCTGCTACTGCTATTGGGATTTATTTGCGTAAAATTCGACTTTATTTTAGCCGAGCATATAAAAGGCTTAAGTCAGTTTGTTTTTAAAATCTCTTTACCTGCATTTTTGCTCCAAGCCTTAGCCAGTAAGCGTTTTGATGAAATCTGGAATCCCAGTTATTTCATTGCTTATGGTGGTGGTTCACTGATTATTTTCGCGCTTGCCTTTTGCTTGTACCGCAAATATTTTCAATGTCGTCTGACTGAATCTGCTGTGTTGTCCATGGGCGCATCCATGTCCAATACCGGTTTTATTGGTACAGCCATACTCACGATGCTGATTGGGCAGCATGCGGCAATCTATCTTTCTCTGACCCTGATTATTGAAAATTTATTGATTGTGGCTTTGACTTTAATTATCGCTGAAGCAGGTATACACCAGCATCGGGCGACATCGCAGTTACTCAAACAGACCTTACACAATATTATTAAAAACCCCGTCATTTTATCGATTGTGTTTGGCATGTTGTGTGTGATTTTAAATATTCATCTTCCATCTTACCTCGTTCAGGTTTTGGAGATGTTAGGTAAAACTGCATCTCCGATTGCTTTATTTGTAATTGGTGGAAGCTTGGTTGGAATGGGCTTAAAAGCTGTCGATCTGCAAAGCATAATTTTGGTGGGTTTTAAAATAGTCTTGATGCCCCTGACCATTTTTGCTTTATTGAGTATTTTGCCGAATGTCAGTCAAGAAATGCTTTACGCCGGCACATTGCTTGCTGCATTACCGATGCCGATTGTGTTCGGGATTTTGGGGCAGAACTATGGACTCAGTGATAAGGCACTTACAGCGTTAATGTTAAGTACGATATTGGGCTTTATGCTGCTGAGTGGTCTGATTGCACTTTGGTGGTAAATGATTATATGACGGCAATAAAAAAGCCCCGAGTTTGGGGCTTTTTTGTTGGAGAAAATTTAACTTTTCTTTGCAGTTTTTGCTGGATTTTTCGCTTGTTCAGCAATCATTTTGTCCACTACAGCTAAAGATTCTTTGGCTTGCGGTATGTTTTCTTTTGCCAGGGTAGAGAAAATCTTTTTCGCTTCAGGCAGGTTTTGCGGAACAATGTTGCCATTCGCAAACATATTGCCCACCGCCATCAAGGCAGGAATATAGCCTTTTTGCGCTAAGTCCTGAATGCTTTTTAAACCTTGTTTAATCGGAGCTTCATTTTTATTTTTAAAACCCTGACTAATGTCATATAAAGCTTTGGCATGAATCGCTTGATAGTTATCTTTTTTAATTAAAGGATCTAATTTTTGCAATGCCAGTTTATCTGAAGCAGGTGTGCCTTCAGCAAAAAGTAAAACTGCTATATCGACTGTCGCATCAGCAAACCCTTGGGCAGATGCTTTTTCTAAATATTGTTTGGCTTTTTTAGTGTCTTGTTTAAGACCTAAAGTTCCTCCTATGTAGTTTTTACCCAATACATAGTTGGCAACGGGATAGCCTTTGCTTGCAGACTCTTCGTACAGCTTAATGGCTTTTTTCTCATCTTTGGCTGTACCTTGACCGGTTTGAGTCAGGTAGCCTAAGTTATAAATGGCTTGAGGGTTACCCGCTTTGGCCAATTTTTCCAGTTCTTGGTATGCGCCCTTCATATTGTTGGCTTTGACCAATGCTTCAATTTTGGCAAATGCAGGATCAACCGAGTTGGTTGCCATTTCTGCCATTGCAAGATGTGAAGATAAGGCGATGATGCTAGCAAGTATAATTTTTTTCATAGTTTTAAAACCTTTTTATAAACATGCACATAATTCCATTTATGTGTTTAAGAATGTATGTGGAAGACTCAATACAACATCATAAGTTTAATTATGTGAATGTAAATATATGATTTGTGTATTGCAATAAAATTTTGTTGATATTTGCATAATAAGTGCTTAAGTAAATAGTGAGCAGCTTAAATCAGCCTTAAGTGCTTATCGGTTTTAGCATGAATTATTTTTCTATAGTTAAAATTTTTACTTAAAGTGAAATTTCATCACATAAAAAAGGCGTAGAGAAAGCAACTACACTTTGCTTTTTCGTCAATGTTTGTTTAAATCGCGGCTGAATAAAATTGTGAGTATATGAATGTTCATCAAAGGTATTAAACGGGCATATGATCAGATTAATCGGGATGAAACCATTCCAGATGAAGATAAATTTGATGCATTGTTGATGAAATTAGGCAAAAACTTTTTGGTGAGCAAAGAAGACCGTGTTTATATCTTTGAACACGAGGGAAAGACTGCGCGTATTGATGCAAAACATGCGCGTGCATTCCATTTTAAAGAATATGTCATTAAAGACATGAACAAACTTTTTCACGATTTTAATTTGTGATTGAAAAAGCCTCCAGTTTTGGAGGCTTTTTAATGATGTTTCTAAACTTGAATATTATTGCGGGCGTGCTACATCGCCACTTAAAGCTTCTGGTAAATCTAAAACGGTTAAGCCCAGTTCTTCCAGTGCTGCAGGTTTTGCAACAACAAGTGCTTTATAGCCACCATCAATCGCAATGCTATTCACCACTTCTACATCATTGCTCAATTTACTTGCAACAGCAGGGGTGTCACCTGTGCCTTGAACCAGATGCAACCAGTGTTTTGGTTTGGCTTTAAACCAAAGACGCGCAATAATTTCCTGACCCAAATAACAACCTTTGTCGTAATGCACGCCTTCACGCTGATGCAAACGAAGTTCTTGCGGCTGGAACTCTTGTGAAGTTGCTGCTTCAATCCAGGCCTGACCTGCTTCAATGGCTTGAAGTTGCCAAGCTGCAATATCGGTTTCAGTGGTAGAAAAATCGGTAGTATCGCCATTTAGAGTAGGGAAAACTTGACCTGTCTCTTCCAGTTTCATTTTCGAAAATGCACCAAACTTTTTAATGTGTTTGGAAAATTCTTCAGCCTGATCTTGAGTCGTCACAATTTCAAAACTTTCTGCATTGATTTTTTTGAGCCATAAACCAAACAGAATACGGCCTTTTAGACTACAGATTGCTGTATAGCGAGTCAGGTTTTCTGCTAAGGCTTCGGTATTTAAAGTCACTTGACCTTGAAGGAATTTTTGCGCATCTACACCATTTAAAGTGAATAATGTAAAAGCAGTAGACGTTGTCATGCTTGGCCTCAGTTTCAATACCACAAATCAATCAAGCTATTGTGCAGCAAGCACTAAACAGAGGCAAATAAAAAAGCCAACAATATAAATTGCTGGCTTTTGTGGAACAGAGATGAATTAGTGATGAGAGGAGGTTGGTAGAGGTGAATTACAAGGGAATTTGCCTCCACAGACCCGCACGGTTTCCATCATCCCTTGATCTTCATGGTCTAGGATATGACAGTGTTGTACGAAATCGCCTTCAAACTTCTTGTAATGGCTTCTGACAATCACTCGATAACCTTGTTTCACAAAGATGGTATCTTTGAACTGTCCTTTTAAACCCCGGTACTGCACGTCATCCAGATTATTGTCATTTGGATCTGGTGCAGTATCACTGACATCAATCTCCTTGTCGCCTACAGTTTTTAAAATTTTGACAATCTGGAAAGGGTTGACGTGGATGTGGAAAGGATGCCCAGCAAGATCACTCGTCAGTTCCCATTCATCAATTTTCCCAATTTGTAATTGACGGACATACTCACCTTCAACGGCACCTTCTCCATCAAAGAAATCTCCAAAACTTATTGGCGGGATTGTAGGAGGGGATACATCCTCTTTAATATGGCGGAATCCAAATTTAATACCTCCAGCCCCAAAGGAAAGAGAAAGTGCGGAGAATTGCTGTGGTCTGTTTTCAATCAGTTTATCCACTTCTGCAGTCATCAGTGATGCATGATCTGTAAATGCAGAAAGATTATGTTGAGATAATTGAGTCTGAATTTCTTTGCTTAAACCCATTTTTTGCGCCTGATCTTTCAGATATTGGGCAGCAGTTTGTTGCTTTAATTTGCTGGCATTCACATTGACCCATCCAATCAGTTGGGCATTTAACGGATTGCCTGGCGCGAGTTGTGGTGTCGTTTGTCCCGTCGACAAAGGTGCATTGATTTGATCATCCACATTTAATTTGGTGTCAAAAATACAATATTTATTGGTGGTCGGGAAGGCAACCATAGCATCGTGACGATAACCGGGTTGGAATACAGAAAGCGTTCTGGTTTGTACCTGATTCATGGTTAAGCCATCTTGAGCAATGGTATTAACGGTTAAACTTTTCAGCTTATCAAATTCTGCTTTTTTGTCAGTGGTTTGATATTCCGAACAAGCTTTAATGGTTTGTTCGGCAGTATATTTTTTAGAGTCTGGAAGCTCTTTAATTATTAAGCCAATGGTATCTCGAACACCACCATGAATCATACGCCAGCGATTAAATTGATTCTGTTCTACTTTCATTTCGCCTAATACTTTGCCATTGATAGAGGTGTAATATAGGCCTGCTCCCCAAGATCCAGGATTAGCAAGACCAACATAATCTTCCAGAATACCGGGGATACACTTATCATCATCTAACTCGGTACATTTTTTATATTGAATTTGTTGGAACAACACAATTTTTTCATTCTGATAGCTGTTTTTGGCTTTGTCTTTCCATAGAATGTCCATGTCTCCGGTTTCGGTGATTTTGCCATTTTTAACTTTTGGCACTCTGAAACCTTCGACAATGAGAGGGCCTGCCATACCACTAGAAACCTGAATGGCAGTTGAGCCATGCAGATGTGCATGATACCAATAGGTACCCGCTGGGTGGTTGGGTTCCATTTTGAACTGATAGTCAAATTTTTCTTGAGGTTTAAATTTCAGGAAAACATTATCACTGTTGCCTTGAGGACTAACCCAGAAGCCATGGGTGTGTATGTTGGTGGTGCTAAAACAATGCGGCTCGTTGACATTATCCATTTTATCAGGACATGTCTCTTTCGACTCAGCTGGAAGCTGGTTATTTAAATTGATTTGAAGCGTTTCACCTTGTTTTACCCGAATCTGTGGACCTACCAGAATATCCTCGGCATATGCTTTCTTTTTATCAAATAAACTTGGTTTGGTTAAATATCCACGTAAAAATACAGGATCCCATAATTTGGTATTGGGGTTATATAATTTATTAAGTTTATAAGCCACGATAAGTTCATGCTTGCCCTTGGCATTTTTTTGTAATAAGGGCGGGTTACTAATCACAGTGTCCGATGCTGTTGGAACGGGATGTGATGGTTTAGGCGGGTTGGATGGATGTGATGGGTTGGATGGATTTGAAGGATTAGAGGGATGTGAAGGATTAGAGGGATTTTTACCTCCATTCCAACTCGATACCAATACTGCTATAACCGCAGCGATGACTCCAATAATGGCTATCTGTAACATTTTATTTCACCTTTATCTTTTTTTTGTACTTGGATTATTTTTAGAAGAACAAAATTTTAATTGTTTAATGCTTCTTAACTATATTGAGAACCAGCTCACTAAAAAAGAGGGTGTTTAAAAGATACGACGAGTGACAAACATGCTTAAAAGGATGTTCTAAAGGCGAGAGTAAAATAATTTTATGAAAATCATCTGATATTTAAAAAAAACAAGTTTAGAAATACTAAACTATGCATGTAAATGAGAAAATTTTAAGTAACATAATAAAAGTACAGCTCCAGGTTGTTTTTTATCCTAAAAAACATATCTAATACTAAAGAATGAGGCTGATTTCCCGCTATTTTTCCCAAAAAAGCATCTTTAGAGCAAATATTCCAATGTTTGTGTAACTAAATATTTCAAAAATAGGGGTTTTGTAGGTTAAGTTTATGAAATATATAAGATTTGGGAAATGGCTTTTTCACAGCGTACAATGCCATCGAAACGATTGTGACTCGTCAACAACAATTACGTAGTAAAGAAAAATGATTCAAGAGGCAGGTAAGCTATGAACAACAACTACCGTAAACCACTGCAAGGCACCCAGTTGGAATATTTTGACGTGCGCCAAGCCGTAGAAGATATTCATCCAGGCGCATATGCCAAACTTCCTTATACCTCCAAAGTGCTTGCAGAACAGTTGGTACGCCGTTGTGACCCGGCCATTTTAGAGCAGTCATTAAAAGAACTTATTCAACGCAAACAAGATCATGATTTCCCTTGGTATCCGGCACGTGTGGTATGTCATGACATCTTGGGTCAGACCGCACTCGTAGACTTGGCTGGCTTGCGTGATGCGATTGCCGACCAAGGTGGCGATCCTTCAAAAGTCAATCCTGTGGTGCCAACACAGCTGATTGTCGACCATTCATTGGCAGTGGAATACGGCGGTTCCGATCCTGATGCATTTGAGAAAAACCGCGCCATTGAAGACCGTCGTAATGAAGACCGTTTTCACTTCATTGAATGGACTAAAACCGCTTTTGAAAATGTCGATGTAATTCCTGCGGGCAATGGCATCATGCACCAGATCAACCTGGAGAAAATGTCTCCGGTGATTCAAAACCGAGATGGCGTGGCGTATCCAGACACCTGCGTAGGAACAGACTCGCATACACCACATACCGATGCACTCGGTGTAATTTCAATTGGTGTGGGTGGCCTGGAAGCTGAAAATGTCATGCTCGGTCGTGCATCGTGGATGCGTCTTCCAGATATCATTGGTGTAGAGCTGGTAGGTCAGCGTCAGGCGGGCATTACTGCAACCGATATCGTATTGGCCTTAACTGAATTCTTGCGTAAAGAACGTGTGGTTGGTGCGTATCTTGAATTCTTCGGTGAAGGTGCAGACAGCATGTCAGTAGGTGATCGTGCAACGATTTCCAACATGACCCCTGAATATGGCGCAACTGCTGCGATGTTCTACATTGACCAGAACACGATTGATTATCTGACTTTAACCGGTCGTGAATCTGAGCAAGTGAAACTGGTTGAAAGCTATGCCAAAGAAATTGGTCTTTGGTCATCCGAGATGAAACAGGCAGAATATCCGCGTGTATTACGTTTCGACTTATCGACTGTGACCCGTAATATCGCAGGTCCATCAAATCCGCATGCGCGTGTATCGACCAGTGATCTTAAAGAAAAAGGTATTGCCGGTGTGGTTGAACACCGTACCGATGGTTTAATGCCAGATGGCGCCATCATTATTGCAGCAATTACATCTTGTACCAATACTTCAAACCCACGTAATACCGTTGCGGCAGGTTTGCTTGCACGTAAGGCAAATGAACTGGGCTTAACCCGTAAGCCTTGGGTGAAATCATCATTTGCACCGGGTTCTAAAACCGCAGCACTTTACCTTGAAGAAGCGGGTGTATTGCACGATTTAGAAAAACTCGGCTTTGGTATTGTGGCTTATGCCTGCACTACCTGTAATGGCATGTCGGGTGCGCTTGATCCAAAAATCCAGCAAGAAATTATTGACCGTGACTTGTACGCGACTGCGGTACTTTCAGGTAACCGTAACTTCGATGGTCGTATCCATCCTTATGCAAAACAGGCATTTTTGGCATCACCACCTTTAGTGGTTGCTTATGCAATTGCCGGTACCATTCGTTTTGACATCGAAAAAGATTCACTTGGCAATGATAAAGACGGTAATCCAATTTACCTGAAAGACATCTGGCCATCGGATGCTGAAATTGATGCATTGGTGCAAAAGTCTGTGAAGCCTGAACAGTTCCGTAAAGTCTACATTCCAATGTTTGATTTGGGTGAGCGAGAAAAATCGGTAAGTCCGCTGTATGACTGGCGTCCGCAAAGTACCTATATCCGCCGTCCGCCATATTGGGAAGGGGCTTTGGCTGCACCGCGTACTTTAAGCAATATGCGTCCGCTTGCAATTTTGGGCGACAACATCACCACCGACCATTTATCACCATCGAATGCGATTGTATTGGACAGTGCTTCTGGTGAATATTTGGCGAAAATGGGCGTGCCTGAGGAAGACTTTAACTCTTATGCAACCCACCGCGGTGATCACTTAACCGCGCAGCGTGCGACGTTGGCAAATCCGAAACTGTTTAATGAAATGGTGCGTCGTTCAGATGGTACGGTGAAGCAAGGTTCTAAAGCACGTGTCGAGCCGGAAGGCGAAGTGATGCGTATGTGGGAAGCGATTGAAACCTACATGAACCGTAAACAGCCTTTGATCATTATTGCAGGTAAGGATTATGGTCAGGGGTCAAGCCGTGACTGGGCTGCAAAAGGTGTGCGTCTTGCCGGTGTGGAAGCGATTGTTGCTGAAGGTTTTGAGCGTATTCACCGTACTAACCTGGTCGGTATGGGCGTGTTGCCGCTTGAGTTTAAACCGGGTACAGACCGTAAAACTTTAAAGCTGGATGGTACTGAGCTATATAGCGTGATTGGTAATATTGCGCCACGTTCGACTTTAACTTTAGTGATTGAACGTGCTACAGATGATGGTAAGGAACAGATTGTTGAAGTGCCTGTAACCTGCCGTTTGGATACCGAAGAAGAAGTACATGTGTATGAAGCGGGCGGTGTATTACAACGCTTTGCACAGGACTTTTTAGAAGGGCAAGTGGCTTAATTATTTAGTTTGAAAGTTGTTGATATTGTGTGAAAAAGACCCTACTGTGAAGTGGGGTTTTTTAATTATTTTGAGTTAAACATGAATAATGCTATTACAAAAAAAGATCGAGAATTTATTCTTGAAGTGAGTGAAGAATTTTTTGCAAAGGAGGACATTGTTAGAAAATTAAATGATTTCTATGAGTTTCAAGTCAAAGGGTGGGAAATTTGGCTTCAGGTAGAATATTATTTATTTTTAACAAATCATTCAAAAGTAAAAAAAGTAGATAGAGAAATTCGTTGCCCATTAGATGGTAGAAAAAGTAAAACAAAACGATCAGCAGTGCTAGATTTCATGATTCATCAAAAACAAAAAACTTCATCTATACCATTAGAAATTAAACAGGATATTAGTCCTACTTCTTGTCTAAGATATATGGTAAATGATGTGAAAAAATTTGAAAATATTAGGTATTCAGGACTAGATACCTCACGTTCTTTATGGTGTTTGGGCATACATTTAGGGCCAATTAATGAAGCAAAAATCGAAAATTGTGTATATGACGTAACCACCCAACGTATAGAAAATACGGAATACTTTTTTACTTTAATTTAAAAAATTTTATTAGCTGTAATATTTAAAATGTGGCATTTTGCACAGGACTTTTTAGAAGGTTCTGTTGCTTAAGAACTTAAGTTAAAGTTGTTGATATTGTTTGAAAAAGACCCTACTGTTAAGTGGGGTTTTTTATTGAGAAAATAATGTCTTTGCTAAGAGAGATTCAAAATGATGCCACTAATTCTAGTGTCAAAGTTTCTGATTTATTAAGAAAATGTAAAATTTTAGCAGCGCGACTAGGAAGTAAAGAATTTCAAAGTTGGATAAATAAGGAATTGAATGGCTATTCTTTAGAGGACGAACTTCCTGAATATAGAGTTATTGAGGCAAACTCTAAAGGTAATTTTGCTGGAGCATTTGGCTCAAGTTTAACCAATATCGATATACCTTCTATTTGTTTTGATCAAGAACATCACGAGGATATACATAAGTCATGTCTAGTAGGGTCAATTTCAGAATTGGAAACTTTGGTAGAAAATAGTGTTAAGCAAGGTATCAACTTAAGACAGCCGTGGAATTCAAATTTTGTTGTTTTATTTGGTAGAAATATTTACCGAGGATATACATGTATCCAAGCCTGGAAAGAGATTTCACCAGCTCAAGTACAAGGAATAATTGATTTAATAAAAACGAAAATTCTAGATTTTGTTTTGGATATTGAAATGATCAATCCAGAGGCTGGTGAAGCTTCATTAAATGCCCATCCAATCCCACAAGAAAAAGTAAATCAGATTTTTAATATCAACATTACTGGTAATGTCCAGAATTTAGCATCAGGTAATCATCAAAGCACTATTCATCAAACAGCTTCTAATAGTAAAATTTCTGAGGATTTTAGTAATCTCTTAAATGAACTAAAAAAATCAGATATAGAAAATAATGTTGCCCAGGAAGTTGCAATAAGAATAGAAAAATTAGGAGCTAATGTAGGTAAAAGCGAATATGCGAATACATATGGCGAGTTGATGAGCTTTGTTTCAAATCACGTTACTGTGTTAGGTTTTCTTGCCCCATATCTTCCAATGTTATCAAGCTACTTATGATAGAAATCTAAGTAGATATGATTAGCTAAAATTTATATTGGAAAATAAGTAAAGGAAATACAACTTCGCCCAAATGCCACTATCACTCGTCGAAATGGACAATAGACAATCATCATAGTAGGGTTATACTAAGTTCACCATTTCTATAAACACATGGAGAACAAAGATGGTTACTGCTGGCGAAAAACCCGGAATAGGTTTCTATTTTTGTATTCAATGCGGACATCGCGTTTACTTAGAAATTGGTACAGACCGTTTACCCCCGTGTACCAAATGCCTTGGCACTGAATTTAAAAATAACAATGCCTAAGCGACATTCATAAAACAGATATCCCTGTTTTAGACAAAAGCCCTATTACTCCATAGGGCTTTTTTGTTACTTAAGCATAGCCGTTTATCACTTGAGTTTTGATTTAAAGTTAATCAATTTGTCCCCATCTAAAGTTTTAGATTTATTGTTTTTCGGGACTGCTCACTTGGAACATTATCTTGACCTCAATCATGACTCAGGTGTTGCCAATTATGAAATTGGCAATGAGTTTATTCGGGTTCAATTCAAGAAAAAATCAAAAATTTATACTTATAGTTATGCCAGTGCTGGCTATCAACATGTCGAGAACATGAAACAGCTGGCACAGTATGGTGATGGCTTAAATGCTTATATCAATCAAAATGTTCATCAACTTTATGTGAAATAGCAGAACTCAATTTCATGGCTTAAATATTGCTTAATAAATATTGCCTAGTGGTGTGCATCTACTCAATGATTGGTGTTCCTGCCAAAGGGCAAAATACATTTAAAAAGCAGAAGGGAAAATTAAAATGGAACAAGCCAGCGAAATAATGAAAATAGAAAAAACACCGAAATATATGCACTTAATTGCAGGTTGGCCTTTTGTCTTGGTGCTCTTTGGCGGCTTGATTGGTGGTGGGTTGGGCGGACTGGCTTATCTCATCAATTTAAAAATTTACAATTCCCAGTTAAGCAAAATCAATAAAATACTGGCCAATATAATGTGTGGTATGGTCGCTATTAGCGCATGGTGGTTAATTGCCGGTGCGGTACAAAATACTTTTTTTAATTCTTAGCAGTCATTTTCGTGCATATGAGAACATTCAGATTCTTATGTGTGCCAATTGCTAAACATACAAAAATAAAGCCTAGGAGTCTGCAAATGGGATAATAGAAAAAATGCAAGGTGACAAAGTAAAAATTATCTAAAAAGATGAATAAACCGCAATAAAAAGCGATAATTTATAGTCTTGTGATTAAATATTCCGTAAATAGTAAATTTAAAGAAAATAATTTCCAAAAAATATTTAAATTGGCTTTTCTTAGGGAAATAATCCCGAGCCTAGCTTGGTAAATTATATCTCAAGGGTGTGACGGGGATCGAAAAGAGTAGATTGCTACCAGTTGCGTATAACGTGAGTGTAGTACTTACCCAAAAGGTCTCGATTCGGCTTAGGACGCTATAGATCACGAGTTTATAGGCATAAGGTTATCGCTTACAAAGCTATAATTGTTGAAGTTAAACAATATGTTTTCCCTAACACCCTAAAAAATTATCTACCGAATAAAAAACAATAAAAATATAAAAAAGAATTAAAAATCATAACTATAAGATGGATTTTAAACCGAAAATATAGATACAAATCAGCAACTCATTTCAGCATATCAAATCTGTTATTTTAGAAATCATAAGCTACCACGTAGAGAATCAATATGAATCTCGATTTTTGGTTTCGTTTTTTACTTTCCTCAGTATTGATCAATTACATCATTTTAATGATCTGGTTTTTGGCCATTATTTTTGCCCGTGACTGGATTAAACAAGTACACGGAAAATGGTTTAATTTGTCAGATGCGACCTTCGATGCGATTCATTATGGAGGGATGGCAGTCTATAAAATTGGTATTTTACTGTTTAATTTAGTCCCTTTAATTGCTTTATATTTTATGGATAAAAGTTAAAATTTACCGAACTATTTTAAAAGTTTAACTACAAAGCAACCGTGCGGATATTACAATAATTTAATCAATATTTTCATGCTGTTGCTTTACATATAAAAACTGAAAAAATTAAATTAAAGTCATACCTAAAAGGAGTTTAGTAAGATGAATCAGCTCAAACCGGCACTTATTTTAGGTGTTTTTATTTGCTTGGGGATGATTATTGCAGGATGGATTTTAGGCAGTAGCGCACTGAAAATTAAACAATATGAACGCATTGTTTCGGTCAAAGGTTTGTCTGAACGTGAAGTTAAAGCTGACGTTGCGGTTTGGCCGATTCGCTTTAGTTCTGCCAGCCAAGACCTGACTCAGTTGTACGACACCATGGAAATAAACACCCAGCAAATTCAGGCATTCTTAAAAGGTGAAGGTTTTACTGCCGAGGAAATTACCACAGCTTCACCGAGTATTACGGATAAATACGCCCAGCAATATGGGGGTAATGAAAATGTCGCGTTACGCTATACCGCACATCAAACGATAACCGTGTATACCCACAAAATAGATACAGTACGTGCTGCACAAAGTCGCCTGGTGGCTCTGGGTAAAAAAGGCATTGCCTTTAGCGGTGATGACTCTGGACAAAGAACCGAATATTTATTTACCAAACTCAATGACATCAAACCGGCCATGATTGAGCAAGCCACGCAAAATGCACGCAGTGTTGCAGAAAAATTTGCTGCTGATTCTAAAAGCAGTTTAGGGAAAATTAAATCGGCCAATCAGGGCTTGTTTAGTATTGAAGATCGGGATAGTAATACCCCGTATTTGAAAAAAGTACGTGTGGTTTCAACGGTCGATTATTATCTTGCAGATTAAAGTTATACAGTGCCCCCATTGATTGACAGCCCAGACTGAGCTTGTTATTTTGCGCCCATTCTCCCCAACGCTGTATCCCCATGCCTATCAACGACAACTTTGTTTATATGCCGCCACAAGAAGCACTTTCTATCATTTATGAAGATGAAGATCTGGTGGTAATCGAAAAGCCTGCAGGGTTGTTGTCAGTACCGGGACGTTTGCCTGAACACCATGACAGTGCTTATTTACGTGTCTTGGAAAAATATCCTCACGCTAAAATCACCCATCGTTTAGATATGGCAACTTCAGGCATACTCATGTTTGCCAAACACCGTGATGCAGAAGTGGCTGTGAGTAAAATGTTTCAGGCACGGACGGTAAAGAAGAACCATATCGCTTTGCTACAAGGCAAGCTTGAAGGTGAGGGAAGTGTCGAAGTTCCACTGATGACCGATTGGGAAAATCGTCCGCGTCAAATGGTGCATTTTGAATTGGGCAAAGCTGCCAAAACCTTGTATCAAGCTTTGGACTATTTTGAAACGGAAGATATTACCCGTGTATTGCTCACGCCTATTACAGGACGTTCTCATCAACTCCGGGTGCATATGCAATATATCGGACATCCGATTACTGGCGATAAGTTGTATCATCCAGAACCCTGTCAAAGTCCATTAAAACGTATGGCTTTACATGCAAGTTATTTGGCATTTAAGCAACCGTTAACGGGGGCAAATGTTGAAATTAAAGGCAATGTGCCTTTTTGATCTAGAGATGAAAGTACGACCCTGCATGATATGCACTGTATAGCTAATCTATCGATTATTGGTCAGAGTAAACAGTGTCATACGGACTGGAATTGTGGATAATCCATAAGAAAACTTAAAATATTTTAAATAATTAATAATTTGAAAAATATAGTTTTTTATACTTATTCAATAATTTTATGAGATACAAATAGAAATAATATCCCTTGTTTTGGTGATTGAAAATTGGTCAAAAAATGACTAGTGTAGGGTGGGGTTTTTGGGATAATAATAATGATTTACCTATCAGTCATAACTATCATAACAATAATTATTTTAGCAGTATTGCTTTATCGTGCAATAAAACTGGTCAAAGACAAACAGGTTAATCTGGAGTCTTTGCAAGCCAATCTGGATCGAACACGAACAAATTTGGCAGTACATGAACAAAAAAATGATGAGCTGCATCATGAATTAAACAGGTTTCGTGCAGAGGCGGGAACGTTAAGGAATAAGGTTGAAAAACTCAGCCAGTTTCAACATATTCTAAACATTGAGCAGTATGTAGCCGAACGACAAAATCAAGTTGAGAACTTTGTAGAAGCGACCAAAATTGAAGCAGAGTCGTTGCTACAGGGCATGAAAGCTTATATTGAGAAAGTGAGGCATTATCTGGACAGTTATGAAAAAAATAGCAAGCAGAAGCTGGAAATAGAAGCCAGAGAACAATTACATGGTTTCTATAATCAGGCCATGCAACAGCAAAATTTAACAGCCATTTCGCGAGCATTGGAACATAAAATTAATGGTTATGGCAGTGAGTATTTATTTCCTGCTCACACACTTTTAGATGAGTTGATCGACGGATATGACCATATAGATTCAGCACTTCATTTAGATGAAGTTCGTCGCAAAATAAAAAATGCTATTGATCATCATGGTGTTGGTGATTGTGATTATGTGGAAGAAAAGCGCCGTCTTTCAGCGATTGCTTTGGTGACCCATGTTTTTAACAGCAAAGCTGACTTATATTTATCACGCTTACGTCATGACAATTTGGGTGAGCTCATTCAATCGCTTCAAGATGATTTTATTCTGATCAATCATTATGGTGCGGCATTTAGTTATGCACGCATTCATGATTCATTTTTAAGCTTGCGTTTAGAAGAGCTGAAGTTTGCAGCATTGGTTTTAGAGTTCAAAGAAAAACAACAACAACAGCAAACTCAAATGCAAGAGCAGATGATGGAAGGGTAATGAAGTGTATAGGTTTGAACGGATGAAATAAAAATATACTTTAATGAATGAGCAAGAGAATGGATCTTTTAAATCGCCAAACTGAAACAAACTTGAGCTAATCTGCGTACAATGATATAGATTTAAATGATTACGATAAGGAAACTCTCCATGACACGCGATTTTGAACAATTCCCAGATGACGAAAACGGTAACGTACTTTGGCAAATGGCTGAAGATGGTGACGATCTGACTGAAGCACATGAAATTGAATTTTCGATTGCTTTTCAAACCCAAGAGCAAGCTGAAAAATGTGCGCTGTATTTGCTGAAAGAAGAACAAAAAATCAGCCTGTTTGAAGATGAAGAAGCCGATACCCTAGAGTGGATTATCACTATTTATGTGTATATGGAACCTGACTATTCAGACATCGTCGACATTGAAGAATGGTTCACTAAAATTGCTGAACAACACGGCGGTGAATACGATGGCTGGGGTTGCATGGCGTATGTCTATGATGATGAAGACTTGGAAGATGAACTTCAAAGTTAATTCAAATCACTGAATAATATTTTAAAAAGAGTGTCTGGATTCAAGTAAAGCTGAAGTCACACTTACTCTTGTTGAATGAGATACCAAGAAACCCTAACCGTGCAAACGGTTAGGGTTTTTTAATGCCCAAATATTTCACAAAGAATAAAAGATAATCGGCTTGAATTGAAAATGGTATGAGGAGTAGAAAGATTTTACTTACAGTAACTCTGTAGAATTTCAATATGAGTGAAGATGATTTGGTTTTATTAAACCGGCTTGCAGAAGATTTAATGCAAACACTGAGTAATGACAAAGCGCAAACACAACAGTTAGAAGAAGTCGCCAAGTTGAAATAAGAAGCATCTATTCATGATTGATCCAGTTGAAAAATGGATTCGCTTAAACTTATATATGGTAAAGATCATCAATTGGCTAAATGCAGTCATGGGTATTGCTTTGAACAAATAAATAGCATGTGAACCTCGCATGCTATTTTATGAAAAACATAATCAGACCCATACCAAAGCCATACATATCCATAAATGAACAGCGATAGACTGAATAAATAAAACAATAAAAAGTGAGAAACAGGAAATGCCCAATACTGTCAAACTTCACCGTGTATTTAGCGCACCACCAGAACGGGTGTTTAAAGCCTTTATTGATCCAGATGCCTGGGTGAAATGGATGGCACCGCATGGTTTTACCGCTAAAGTTCATCATCTGGATGCGAAAGTCGGTGGCACCTATAAAATGTCTTTCAGCAATTTTTCTACCGGTACCAGCCAATCCTTTGGTGGAACCTATCATGAAATTATTCCAAACCAATTATTGCGTTATACCGACCAGTTTGATGATCCAAACTTGCCAGGAAATATTGAAGTCACTATTCAATTAAACTCTGTTTCTGTAGGGACCGAAGTTTATATTACTCAATCGGGCATACCAGATGTGATTCCAGCAGAAGCCTGTTATTTGGGATGGCAGGAATCATTGCAACTGCTCACTTTATTGGTTACTCCTGAAATACCAGATCAATAGAAGTGAATGCAATGAATGCGATGCAGATTCAAATCAAACGTGCCTATGCCGAAGTTTTACCCTCAGATGGCAAACGGTAGTCGATCGACTTTGGCCCAGAGGCATCAAAAAGGAAGATGCTAAAATTGATCTATGGCCCAAGGAAATTACGCCATCAACTGAATTGCGAAAATGGTACGCGCACGATCCCGAACAATGGGAAGTCTTTCAACAGTGCTATAGAGCGGAACTAGTTGAGCAAGCGAAGATGCTGCAGCAAATTAGAGCGATGGCTAAACAGGAACAAGTCACTTTAATTACCGCTGCAAAAAGTAAAGACTATAACCATGTGATTGTACTCAAACAGGTTTTGGAAGAGGATTAAAATTAATCTTGTCTACTTTTATTCCATGAAATAAATAAGGTTTTAAACAAGAGATTGACTTATAAAATGCTATAGTAGAGTTTTTGAGGTTTTTTATGTCTTTGCCAAATTGCCCCAAATGTAATTCAGAATATGCTTATGAAGATGGCGATTTACTGATTTGTCCAGAATGCTCTTATGAGTGGAAAGAGGGTGAAAGCAGCGCTGAAGCAGCAACGATTATTAAAGACTCAAATGGCAATGTCCTTGCCGATGGCGACACAGTTACCCTGATTAAAGATTTGAAAATTAAAGGTTCTTCATCTGTGATTAAAGTGGGAACCAAAGCGAAAAACATTCGTTTATTACCTGACTCAAGTGATGGTCATGATCTTGATTGTAAAGTTGATGGGTTTGGTGCAATGAAATTAAAATCTGAATTTGTGAAAAAAGCTTAATTCACACGGACTAAAAATCAGAAAGCTCTAACAGAAATGCTAGGGCTTTTTTTTATGAGGCTCGAATTAATTTTTGAACCGTTATTTTTGTGGATAGATATTTGGGGATTAAGTTTTATTAAAAAGGGGCAGTCATTCTTATTATTTCTTTTATAAACAGCGGCACTGTTGATTAAACATTGATTCATTGGCCTTATGATTGAGCAAATGACATGTTATAACAACAGCAATCATCTTAAAGAATTTTTGTTATGCCACACATCCATCTGGAATATTCAGAAAATATGGAAAACCTGGAAACCAAACCTATCCTGCTTGCGTTGAACAAAGCCTTGGTAGAAGGCGCATATGTAGGCTCTGCTAATGAAGTGAAAAGTCGTGCCATTTGCCAGCATGATTATGTCATTGGTTTTGGGGATGCTTCACAAGCTTATGTACATGCCAAAGTCTCTTTATTGACTGGACGCAGTGTGGAATTACAACAGGAAATTTCACAATTGTTATTAACCACACTCGAGCAGCATTTGCCCAAACAAAGCCAAGTGAGCTTACAGATTTGTGTGGAAATCTTGGAAATGCAGAAAGTCACTTATTCTAAGAAAATTATCTAGATCTTAATAGCGATCAAGAGCCTAGATCTCCCTTTATTCTCTTGATCTTTATTTTTTTATTTAATAAATTTAAGCCAAATTTACCTTTGTGGAACGCACTTTTATTTATTCCATCCAGATAGGGATGTTACTGATTACAAAACAGCCACATTAAAAAAATAAAAATTATTTATATTTTATAAAATAACAATATGTTTTCAAAACTAATAATTAAGATGTTTTTATAAATTTAAAAATAATAAAGGGGTTTTTATATGGCAGGATGGTATGAAATCAGTCAAGCAAACGATGGGCAATATCGCTTTGTGTTAAAAGCTGGAAATGGGGAAGTGATTTTGGCCAGTGAATTATATAAGGCAAAAGCTTCTGCGCAGGTGGGCATTGAATCGGTTCAGAGAAATAGCGTAGATGCTAGCCGCTATGAGCGCTTAGAAGCGAAAAATGGTAAGCCTTATTTCAACTT
Source organism: Acinetobacter terrae (assembly GCF_002135195.1). NCBI lineage: Bacteria > Pseudomonadati > Pseudomonadota > Gammaproteobacteria > Moraxellales > Moraxellaceae > Acinetobacter > Acinetobacter terrae. The sequence continues at coordinate 52,714 of NZ_NEGF01000015.1, read as the reverse complement.
AAAAGCTGCGAATTATCAGATTATTGGTCGCAGCCAATTCTATTCAAGTGAGCAATCACGTGAGAAAGGCATAGAATCAGTTAAAAACAATGGACCGACGACCAAGATTAAAGAACTCATTGCCTAGTTTTAAATGGTGTGCATCATAAAGCATGTATTGATACATGCTTTATTTTTAGTGGCACCATAAAACCCGGATTTTAGCGGCTAAAAATGAATACAAAAAAAACCTGATCTCAAACGACATAAAAGTAATTGATGGTCAGGTTTATCAACATATTTTTAGAAGCGCTTAGGAATTTTCTGACCATTGGGCACAGGGGTTTCGGCTTTTTTAAGCACTCCAAACAGCCAGGTTTCAGCATGATTCACGGCTTGTTTTAAATCATCACCTTGTGCCAAACGACCCGCAATAAAACTGGCCAATGAGCAACCTGAACCATGGTATTCACCTTCTAGGCGTGGGCATCTGGTTTCAGAAACCAGCTTGCCATCAATATATAAAGCATTGCGGATATAGTCCGGCGTATCTTCATGTCCGCCTTTGACTAAAACGGCTTGGGCACCCATTGCAAAGAGTTTTGTAGTGGCCTGGTCGATATCTTCAATACCGGTTAATGCACGAAGCTCTACGGTATTGGGCGTCAGAACTGTGGCAAGCGGAATCAGCTCTACAAATGCTTTGACCAGCGTTTCTTGATTGCCCAGTGAACCCCCGCTATTAGCAACCAGAACAGGATCAAGCACATATAGGTATTCAGGATGCTCGCGTAAAAATTCAGCCAGCGCTGCAATATTGTCCGTGGTGCCTAGCATGCCGGATTTAATGCATTTAATCGGTAAATCACCCACCACTGCATTGGCCTGAGCCATCAATAATTCTTTCGATGTCGCTTCAAAGCCAAAGACTTGTTGCGAGTTTTGAATCGTGAGGGCGGTACAGGCAATTGCTGCATGTGCACCACTTTGACCAATCGCTTCAATATCTGCCTGCAAGCCAGCTCCACCCGATGGATCTAAACCAGAAAAGCAAAGTACAGTAGGGCGCACAATGATGTCCTTAAATCACTAAATTTACGTTAGTATAGGCAACTTTGAGCCAAGTCTCGATAGTATTTGTTAAGTAAAAATTTAAGTTGAAGGGTCAGTCTGTGATTAGAAATATTTTGATTGATTTAGATGGAACATTAACTGATCCAAAAGTGGGTATTACCACCAGTGCGCGTTATGGCTTAAATAAAATTGGCCATCCTATTGCCGATGAGGTCAATATTGACTGGATTATTGGTCCGCCATTGCAAGCTTCATTGGCGAAGATTTTAAATGTTGCAGTGGATGATGTTTTGGCTGAACAAGCATTGATGGGTTACCGTGAACGATTTGCTGTCACGGGTTTATATGAAAATCATGTATTTGATGATGTGGCTGAAACTTTAAAAACATTGCAGCAACAGGGCTATCGTTTATTTTTAGCCACTGCGAAGCCTGAAGTATATGCGCGACAAATCTTAGAGCATTTCGATTTGTTGCAATATTTTGTGCATCCTTATGGCAGCGAACTCAATGGCGAGCGTACTAATAAAGCTGAATTGATTGCTTATATCATTGAAAAAGAGCAATTAAAGCCTGAGGAATGTTTAATGGTCGGAGACCGTGAGCATGATATTTTCGGTGCGCGACATAACGGGATTGAAACCATTGCTGTGGAATATGGTTATGGTACAGATGAAGAGTTAACTGCAGCGAATCCTAAAGCCAGAATAGAGAGTTTTGCCGAGTTGCTGGATCATTTAAATTAGTCTGGGCGCTAAAGTAAAACCTATTTTCAAATCCATAAAAAAGGATCTAGAGATCCTTTTTTAATTTCTAGAAATTAAAATTGACCTCTACCTTAATTAACCAAGATCTAAATAGAAGGTTTCTTTGACTTCTTCCATGACAATATAACTGTGTGAGGAAGCAGACGAAGGCAATTTTTTTAACAAGTCACCCAACAAGCGTCTATAAGTGCTCATTTCTTTAAGGCGTGCTTTGACTAGATAATCAAACTCGCCTGAAATGAGATGACATTCTAAGACTTCCGGAATTTCTACCAAGTCACGTGCCACTTGATCAAACACATCTCCCGATTTGGCAGACAATTTAATTTCTAAAAAAACCAGCAAATTTCGATCGACCAGTTCCGGGTTTAAGCGTGCGTAATAGCCCATGATAATGCCATCACGTTCCAAGCGTTTTACACGTTCTGAACAGGGCGTAGTCGATAAATTTACCCGAGCCGCCAATTCGCTAATGGCAATCCGTCCGTCTTTTTGCAAGATGTCTAAAATCTGATGATCGATACGGTCTAATTTACGCATCAGTTTTTCCCTTTTTTTAGATTTTTTTCACGATAAATCCATCGAATTACCTAGATTATAGCCAACAAAACAGTGAAATAAACTATTAAACCAAAAATATACTAGGTAAATAAACTAGATGTTGCTCGAGGGATTGAAAATGCGCGTAATTGTATTGGGTAGTGGTGTTATTGGTGTTGCAAGTGCGTATTACCTCGCGCAGCAAGGTGCCAGCGTGACTGTATTAGATCGCCAGGCAGGTCCAGCAGAAGAAACAAGTTTCGGTAATGCGGGGCAAATCTCTCCCGGCTATTCAACGCCATGGGCAGCACCAGGTATTCCCTTTAAAGCAGTGAAATGGATGTTTCAACATCATGCGCCGCTCGCAATCAATATGGATGGCAGCATGTGGCAATTACAGTGGATGGCACAAATGCTGAAAAACTGTAACCCGCAAAGTTATGCCATTAACAAGGAACGCATGACCCGCGTGGCCGAATATAGTCGCAACTGCTTAAGAGATTTGCGTAAGGCCACCGGTATTCACTATGAGAACCGTTCCAAAGGCACTCTGCAAGTCTTTCGTAATGAAGCACAGCTTGAAGCGGTACAGCGTGATATTCAAGTTTTGAAAGAATGCGGTGTGGATTATGAATTACTGCTTAAAGAAGATTTGGCTAAAGTTGAACCGGCCTTAGCTTTTGCCCAAGATAAATTGGTGGGGGGGTTACATTTACCGAATGATGAAACAGGTGATTGTTACCTGTTTACCAATGCTCTAGCCAGCCTTGCCAAAGATATGGGTGTTGATTTTAAATTTAATCAGAACGTTGAAAAATTGGTGGTTGAAGGCGATGAAATCAAAGGCGTCGTGGTGGATGGAAAAGTACTCACCGCAGATCGTTATGTGCTGGCTTTTGGCAGTTATTCACGTGATTTCTTAAAACCGCTGAATCTGGATTTACCGGTTTATCCGGTGAAAGGCTATTCACTCACCATCCCGATTGTAGATCCTGCTTTTGCACCGCAGTCTACGGTACTCGATGAAACCTATAAAATTGCGATTACCCGTTTTGATGAGCGTATTCGTGTCGGCGGTATGGCGGAACTCAGTGGTTTCAATCATGGTTTGAATGAAAATCGCCGTGCGACCTTGCAAATGGTCACTCAGGATTTATTTCCGGGTGGCGACATGCAACAGGCGACGTTCTGGACCGGTTTACGTCCAATGACACCGGACAGTACCCCAATTATTGGTGCGACCCGTTTCAGCAACCTGTTTTTAAATACCGGTCATGGCACCTTGGGCTGGACCATGGCTTGTGGTTCAGGCAAATTGATCAGTGATTTGGTACTCAACCATAAAACCGACATTAATACTGAAGGTTTATCGATTCAGCGTTATCCGAACGCGGCTTAATTTACTCCAAACCCATATTCAAGGATGAATATATGTCACGTCCCATTACAGCTGTGATCCATCAGGCGGCTTTACGCAATAATCTGGCGGTTGCACGTGGCATGATGCCTGACAGTCAGGTTTTTGCCGTGGTCAAGGCCAATGCTTATGGTCACGGCATTGAACGTGTATATGATGCTTTTCAACAGGCGGATGGTTTTGCCTTGCTTGATATTGCGGAAGCGAAGCGTATTCGCAGACTCGGTTGGCAGGGTGAAATTCTGCTTTTAGAAGGTCTGTTTAATGCTCAGGATCTACATGATTGTGCCGAATTAGATCTCAGTTTTACCGTACACAGCCAGTATCAACTTGAGTGGCTGCAGCAGTTTGAAGGTTACAGGCAATTTCATGTGTTCCTAAAAATGAACAGTGGCATGAATCGCTTGGGTTTTAATCCTGATGCATATCAAGCGGCATGGCACAGTTTGAAGCAACTGACGTGTGTGAAATCTATTACCCATATGACGCATTTTTCCGATGCCGATGGTGAACGCTTGGGTGAGCCCGGTATTCTCTATCAGCAGCAAGTCTTTGAAGACACCATCAAAGATTTACCGGGTCAATGCTCAATCAGTAACAGTGCGGCTATCTTGCGTTATTCCACTCAATTGCATTCCGATTATATCCGTAGCGGCATCATGCTCTACGGCAGTTCCCCAGATTATCCAGCGCATAGCATCCAGGACTGGCAGCTTCAACCGAGCATGTCGCTTCGAAGCAAGATCATTGCTGTGCAAGAAGTCAAAGCCAGTGAAAGTATTGGTTATGGTTCACATTTTGTTGCCTCCGAACCCTTGAAGATTGGCATTGTCGCCTGTGGCTATGCCGATGGTTATCAGCGCATATCGAAAACCGGTACGCCTGTGCTGGTCAATTCAGTTCGAACCCAAACCTTGGGTCGGGTCAGTATGGATATGCTGGCTGTTGATCTGACCCATATTCCCGATGCTGAAATTGGCAGTGAAGTGGTGCTTTGGGGTACATCGTCAGCAGGTAAGGTTTTGGCTATCGATGAAGTGGCAGTAAGCTCGGGAACGGTCGGCTATGAATTAATGTGTGCAGTCACGGCTCGTGTTCAATTTGAAATTGAACATTAGAATCTCAGCTTGATTTATTCAAGATCCAGTCATCAGTTATCCACAATAGGGAAATTAATATGTCACATTCAGATATCCAAAAGATCAACAGTACAGAAGTCATGAGCGCAGTCACGATTTTTAATCAAGTCGTGTATTTATCTGGGCAGGTACCGAAAACCACCGCACAAGATATTGAACTGCAAACTCAGGATATTCTTGCCACAATTGACAGCTTATTGGCGCAAGCAAATAGTGATAAGTCACGATTATTGTCAGCGCAGATTTATATAAAAAACCTTGAAGATTTTAAAACTGTGAATACGGTTTGGGTCGATTGGTTAAAAGGCTGCGTAGCGCCATCACGTGCCACCATTCAGGCGAATCTGGTAAATCCAGATTGGTTGATTGAAATTGCTGTGACCGCAGCACAAAAGTAATTTTTAGCTTTAACTTTTTAAAATTCATCTCCCGCAAATAGATAAGGAATAGTGCAACTGTCTTGATTAAAGCAGAAATTTATCAAGAGGCAGGATTGAGCGCAGCGGAAGCCTCCGCTCAATTCAGAATGCCGGATTTATACAGTGCTATAAGGATATTGAAATATGAAAACGAATCAATTGGATGATTCATCTTCTCCGCATGAATTACAAAGGAAACTCTCCAACCGTCATTTGCAGTTGATTGCTATTGGTGGTGCAATTGGTACAGGTTTGTTTATGGGTTCCGGGAAAACCATTTCCTTGGCCGGACCGTCTATCCTGATTATTTATATGATTATTGGTGGGATGTTTTTTTTCCTGATGCGTGCATTAGGTGAAATCTTGCTTTCCAATCTGCATTACAAATCCTTTATCGATATGGCGCATGATCTGATTGGCCCGGCTGCGGGTTATTATATCGGCTGGTCATATTGGCTGGGCTGGGTTTTGGTGGGCATTGCGGATTTAGCTGCCATTATCAATTATCTTGGTTTTTGGCTGCCGCCCGGAGAAGCTTTTACCCCTATGGGACAGGCCGCCATCAGTGCTGGTTGCGTGCTGTTGGTGTTAGGCATTAATCTGCTCACCGTGAAACTGTTTGGTGAAATTGAATTCTGGTTTGCACTGATTAAAATTTTAGCCATTTTGGGCTTGATTGGTATTGGCGGATATATGGTATTTATGCAGTTCCAGCCGCCGCAAGGTGCTGTAGCAAGCTTTAGTCATGTCTGGTCACATGGTGGCATGTTTCCGAAAGGAGCAACCGGGTTTTTGGCTGGATTCCAAATCGCGCTGTTTGCCTTTGTCGGGGTAGAGCTGATTGGAACCATGGCAGCTGAAACTAAAGACCCTGAAAAAAACTTGCCAAAAGCGATCAATGCGATTCCTACGCGAATTATTCTATTTTATGTTCTGTCCCTCTTTGTAGTGATGTCGGTTACACCGTGGAACCAGATTCCAGCGGATCAAAGTCCATTTGTGACTTTATTCCTGCATGCCGGAATTCCAACTTCCGCCATTATTATGAATCTGGTGGTTTTATCTTCGGTGATGTCATCCATGAACAGCGGGGTCTTCTCCACCAGTCGTATGCTGTTTGGTTTGGCCAAAGATGGTCAGGCACCACAAACATTAAGTCAGTTGTCCAAACGTGCAGTTCCGGCCAAAGGACTTATTTTTTCTTGCTGCTTTATTATGGCTGGCGCGGCATTGCAGTATTTTGTACCCAATACCATTGAAGCGTTTACCTTGGCTAGTTCATTATGCGTAATCCTGTTCATTAGTATCTGGAGCTTGATTATGGTCTGCTACATTCGCTACAGAAAACGTAGTCCTGAATTGCATGCCAAATCGACTTTCAAAATGCCGGGTGGGGTATGGATGTCGTATGTTATTTTAGCTTTCATGCTGTTTGCTTTAATTATTTTGAGTTTAGAACCGGATACTTTAAAAGCCCTGATGATTAGTCCGCTTTGGCTCGTGATTCTGGGTGTAACGTATCAAGTGCTATATAAACCACGGATGAAAAAGCGTATTCAGTCTTTAAAAATGCAGTAGTCATTAATTCCGGTAATTAAAAAGAGAGTGGAAGAAACCACTCTCTTTTTTTTATGAGGATTATTTTCCATGAGGATTGAAAATTTAGTCAGTAAAAAAACATAAAAAAAGCCTCCAATAGGAGGCTTTTTAAAATCAAGATAACTTAGAACTGCGGTTTAACCACCACTAAAATGACCACTGCAAATAAAATCAGCGTTGGCATTTCATTAAAGTAACGCCAAAATTTGTGTGATTTGTAATGTGCATCGACCATCAGTTTTTTACGGTAATAACCACAGACGAAATGGTAAATCACCAATAGCCCCACCAATCCAACTTTCAGGTAAAACCAAATAGCTTCATGGTAGTGTTGTGTTGCATCACCCCAATCCACTAAAAAGTGCGCTGTGATGAGGGTGGCAAGCATTGCCGGCCACATGATGCCGCGGTACAACTTGCGTTCCATAATCTGGAAGCGCTGATGACTCGTGGCATCCTCACTCATTGCATGGTAAACATATAAACGTGGCAAGTAGAACAAAGCAGCGAACCAGCAAACCACAGCAATAATATGTAATGCTTTTACCCATAAAAAAGCATCAGAAGGAGAATCCATTAAGTCACCCTAAAATGGGCGGCTTAGCCTTCCCATTTTTTAAAGATGAGACAAGCATTTACACCGCCGAAACCAAAACTGTTACTCATCACAGTATTCAGTTTTGTATCGCGTTTTTCAAGTACGATATCAAATGGTTTTGCGCCTTCATCCAGTTCAGTCACGTTGATGTTTGGTGCAATAAAGTCATTTTGCATCATCAGAACCGAATAAATCGCTTCTTGTACACCGGCTGCACCTAAGCTGTGACCGGTCATAGATTTGGTTGAGCTCAGTGGAGGAACTTGACCTTCACCGAATGCACGTTCCATCGCTTTAAGTTCAGTCACGTCACCCGCAGGGGTAGATGTACCATGTGTATTCACATAGTCAATTTTATCTACACCGTGCTGTTTTGCTTCTTCTAAAGCCATAAGCACACAGCGTGTTGCACCTTCACCGCTTGGCGCAACCATGTCTGCACCATCACTGTTTGCAGCATAACCAACCACTTCAGCTAGGATGTTCGCGCCACGAGCTTGGGCATGTTCAAGTGACTCAAGCACCACGAAACCACCACCACCAGCAATCACAAAACCGTCACGGTCAGCAGAGTATGGGCGAGAAGCTGTTTCAGGCGTGTCATTGTATTTAGAGCACAGTGCGCCCATTGCATCAAACAACAAGCTTTGTGACCAGTGATCTTCTTCACCGCCACCGGCAAGCATTAAATCTTGTTTGCCCAATTGAATCAGGTTGTAAGCATAACCAATCGCATCAGCAGAAGTTGCACATGCGCTGGTAATGGTATGCGCTACACCTTGTAATTTGAATGCAACGCCAACGTTTGCGGTAATCGTGTTGGTCATGTTACGCGGAACAAAGAAAGGGCCAACTTTACGTGCCCCTTTGGTTTGCAACAATTCGTTCATTTCAATGACAGAAGCGGTTGAACCACCACCTGAACCACCCGTAATACCGTAACGTGGGTTGCCCGCTAAATCATCAGCCTGTAAACCCGCATGTTCGACTGCAGCAAGGGCTGAGTTGTATGCATACATCGCACAAACGCCCATAAAGCGTTTTAATTTACGGTCGATATTGTCAAAGTTTTGTTCTGCTGCTGCACTCACGTGGCTTTTAAAGTTGAGTTCAGCATAAGTCGGGTTAAAACGTGTTCCAGAAATACCGTTTTGCAAAGAATTTGTTACTTCTTCTAAAGAATTACCAATACATGAGTTAATGCCCATGCCAGTGATTACAACACGTTTCATCTACAGATCCCTTATATGGTGGTGATTTGAGCAAATGCAGCTGAATGAATTGTTTGCCTTAAGCAAAACCCAGCGCCTTACTCATGTATTTCAATTACATTCATAATAGCAGAAAGATTTTTGAATTCTTATGGCAAATATTATGCCTATTTCCCTCTGTGTGTATTTGTGAAAATTACACGGTTTAATTAACTAAAAGATACACATTAATATTGAGATAAACTTAGACTATGCCTAGTATTTATCAATAATTGTAAGAATTGAAAATGAGGATAAAGAATGACTGATATCAATAATAAACATTCGCATGGATTCTTCTCAAATGCCTTTGGAGTGGCTAAAAAGATCAGTGCAGCTGGAATGGGTGTGCTGAACCATGCCGCTCCGAATGCTGTGACTAAGGCCATGCAGCCATCAAGAAATGGTCAGGTGATGAATGGGAGTGCTCGTCAATCAAATACTTTTGAAGCCCAAAAATATGAAAATCCTCAACAAATGCTGCGCGAGTATTTACCCGGTGTCTCGAAACAATTACTCGGTCGTCAGTATGGTAAAGTGACTCGGGTCGCCAATTTTGTTTCTCCACAATTTTCAGATAAATTATCGGATTATTTTTTTGAGCAGTTGAATCAATTTACCTCAAATCTAAGTTCAGTCGATGCCGTGCTTGATCAGGCTGGTGCAAAAGATTTACAAGAACTGACCCAAGACGTAGATCGGTCAAAGCGAATTAGTCAGGCCTTGGCAGAACAGAATAAATGGATTGCCTCTATACAGGGTGCTGTAACCGGGGCGACAGGCGTGGTGGGTTCAGCGATTGATGTACCGTTGTCTTTAATCATGTCTTTGCGCATGATTTATCAGGTTGGACGTGCGTATGGTTTTGAACTCAATAAAGAAACAGAACAAGATATTGTTCAGTTTGTGTTTAAACAGATTGATTTAGGCCAGATTGCGGAAAAACAGAGTGTATTGATGGCGCTAAAAGCATTATCCAGTATGTTAAAAACACAAGATATGACTCAGTTTCAACAAATGTTGGGTTCAAGTAACGATATTACAGCCCTAAAAAAATGGTTAAGTAATGAAAATGGTGAAATGAAATGGGATTGGTTGAATCATATTCCTAAAATTTCCATCATCAGTAAATTGACACCTGTTGCAGGAGCGGGCATTGGTGCAGTCTATAGTTGGAAACTGGTTGAAGACGTCAACCAGAAAGCGCAACAAATTTTTTCCCACGCCCGAAGTTACTTGCAACAACATCAAGGGGTAGAGATATCCCCGATTGCAGCTTATGAAAAATCTTTGGCATTATTGGCTCAGGCAACTCCAAAATTATTAGAACATTTATCTAAAGTGGATGCGAAGCCGAGTGAAATTAAATTGGATCAGGATATTCAAGTGACTGATAATAAAAATATTTCAAATGTCACAATCAAAAAGAAAACAGAAGTTCCCAAAGTGGATGAAAACAGAAAGGATGAACGAGTTGAACAGGGCTTGGAATATTTAGCTGAGCATATGGTTGAATCACATGAACAAGTGGAACCACAAAAACCAGCAATCACTCCGGATGAATCTGAGTTGGATGAATATACGCAGGCAGAACAGGTAGTGAATGAACAAATTCTTGCTCAACCTTCTGCTACGGAATCCCAATCAAATCAGGAATCTGCACCTATAAATAAAAAAGTTACAAAAAAGAAATCTTAAAAGTCAAACCGAAGCCTAGTAAATGGTTTCAAACGCCCTAAATATAAGGAAATGGTTAATATTTGATATGGTCTCGAATATTGACCATTTTTCTATCTTCGCTTACAATTGTCTGCCCTCGAAAAGTAGTATTTTTTTGAGGCTTTTTATTAACGGGAGAATTGCCAAATGGCAACAACAAATCAGTTGATCCGTAAGGGTCGTACTACTTTGATTGAAAAATCAAAAGTTCCTGCGTTGAAGGCTTGTCCACAACGTCGTGGTGTTTGTACACGTGTTTACACTACTACACCTAAAAAACCTAACTCAGCAATGCGTAAAGTTTGCCGTGTTCGCTTAACTTCTGGTTTTGAAGTATCAAGCTATATCGGTGGTGAAGGCCATAACCTACAAGAGCACAGTGTTGTTCTTATCCGTGGTGGTCGTGTTAAAGACTTACCAGGTGTACGTTACCATACCGTTCGTGGTTCATTAGACTGCGCTGGTGTTAAAGATCGTAACCAGTCACGTTCTAAATACGGTACTAAACGTCCTAAAAAATAATCTTTCGAGATTAGCTTATTAAGAACGTAGAACCGCAATCCTTTATCGTCTCGCTTGTCTGATTTCTGCATTTAATTTTGTGAAATTCAAGCGACGTGTAGTAAGGCCAGCGAACAGTACATGACACTTTGTACTCATGCTGGATAAACCTGAAGTGTCATATTTATAGGTGTTAAAATGCCAAGACGTCGCGTAGTTGCTGCCCGTGAAATCCTTCCGGATCCTAAGTTCGGCAGCCAAACAATCGCTAAATTCATGAACCACGTAATGCAAGATGGTAAAAAATCTATTGCTGAAAGTATCGTTTACGGTGCTTTAGACCGCGTTCAAGAAAAATCTAAAGTAGACCCAGTTGAATTTTTCGAGACTACTCTTGAAAAAGTTCGTCCTATGGTCGAAGTAAAAGCACGCCGTGTTGGTGGTGCTACTTATCAAGTGCCTATGGAAGTACGCCCATCCCGTCGTACTGCCCTAGCTATGCGCTGGTTAGTAGATGCTGCTGCTAAGCGTTCTGAAAAAACTATGGCTTTACGTCTTGCTGGTGAGTTGCTTGATGCAGCTGAAGGTAAAGGTTCAGCGATTAAGAAACGTGAAGATGTGCATCGTATGGCTGAAGCCAACAAAGCATTCTCTCACTACCGTTTCTAATAGGTTTAAAGACCTTAATCAGGGTGAGGATAGATCAGTCTTACTGAGCTGTTGTCAAAACGCTTTAAGTTGCTAGCAACTTAAAGCGTCCTGTTTTAAACAACAAATTTAGGAATGCAAGAAATCATGGCTCGTCAAACCCCAATTTCTCGTTACCGTAACATTGGTATTTCTGCTCATATTGATGCTGGTAAAACCACTACTTCAGAACGTATTTTGTTCTACACAGGTGTATCTCACAAAATTGGTGAAGTACATGATGGTGCAGCAACAATGGACTGGATGGAACAAGAGCAAGAACGTGGTATTACAATCACTTCAGCTGCTACAACTTGTTTCTGGTCTGGTATGGCTAAGCAATACCCAGAACACCGTATCAACGTAATTGATACCCCGGGACACGTTGACTTCACAATCGAAGTTGAGCGTTCTATGCGTGTTCTTGACGGTGCATGTATGGTTTACTGTGCTGTAGGTGGTGTACAACCTCAGTCAGAAACTGTATGGCGTCAAGCAAACAAATATAAAGTGCCTCGTTTAGCATTCGTGAACAAGATGGACCGTACTGGTGCAAACTTCTTCCGTGTTGTTGAACAAATGAAAACACGTCTTGGTGCACACCCTGTACCAGTTGTAATCCCTGTTGGCGCTGAAGAAAACTTCACCGGCGTTATCGACTTGATCGAAATGAAACAGATCATTTGGGATGAAGCTTCTCAAGGTATGCAGTTCGAATACGGTGAAATCCCGGCTGAACTTCAAGAACTTGCTGAAGAATGGCGTACAAACATGGTTGAAGCTGCGGCTGAAGCATCTGAAGAATTGATGGATGAATACCTAAACAATGGCGACTTGTCGAAAGAACAAATCGTTGCTGGTATTCGTGCTCAAACTTTGGCTTGTGAAATCCAACCAATGCTTTGTGGTACAGCATTCAAAAACAAAGGTGTTCAACGTATGTTGGATGCTGTTATTGATTTCTTACCATCACCTACTGAAGTTAAGCCTATCGAAGGTATTCTTGACGACAAAGCTGAAACTAAAGCTATTCGTGAAGCATCTGACGAAGCTCCGTTCTCTGCACTTGCATTCAAAATCATGAATGACAAGTTCGTAGGTAACTTAACTTTCGTACGTGTTTATTCTGGTGTGCTTAAACAAGGCGACCCAGTATACAACCCAGTTAAATCTAAACGTGAACGTATTGGTCGTATCGTGCAAATGCATGCGAACGAACGTCAAGACGTTGAAGAAATCCGCGCTGGTGATATCGCTGCATGTGTAGGTCTTAAAGACGTTACTACTGGTGATACGCTATGTGATGAGAAAAACATCATTACACTTGAGCGTATGGAATTCCCTGAGCCAGTAATTTCTTTAGCTGTAGAGCCTAAGACAAAAGCTGACCAAGAGAAAATGTCTATTGCGCTTGGTCGCTTGGCTAAAGAAGATCCATCGTTCCGTGTTCGCACTGACGAAGAATCTGGTCAAACCATCATCGCAGGTATGGGTGAGCTTCACCTTGACATCCTTGTCGACCGTATGAAACGTGAATTTAACGTTGAAGCGAACATTGGTAAACCAATGGTTGCTTACCGCGAAACAATCAAAAAGACTGTTGAGCAAGAAGGTAAATTCGTACGTCAAACAGGTGGTAAAGGTAAATTCGGTCATGTATATGTTCGTTTAGAACCTATGAATGTCGAAGAAGCTGGTAAAGAATACGTGTTCGCTGAAGAAGTTGTCGGCGGTACTGTACCTAAAGAATTCTTTGGTGCGGTTGACAAAGGTATTCAAGAACGTATGAAGAATGGTGTATTGGCTGGTTACCCTGTTGTGGGTATCAAAGCGACATTATTTGATGGTTCTTACCATGATGTCGATTCTGACGAATTATCGTTCAAAATGGCAGGTTCTTACGCGTTCCGTGATGGTTTCATGAAAGCAGATCCTATCCTTCTTGAACCGATCATGAAAGTTGAAGTAGAAACTCCAGAAGACTACATGGGCGATATCATGGGTGACTTAAACCGTCGTCGTGGTATGGTTCAAGGTATGGAAGATTTACCTGGTGGTACTAAAGCAATTAAAGCTGAAGTTCCATTGGCTGAGATGTTTGGTTACGCAACTTCTATGCGTTCTATGTCTCAAGGTCGTGCGACTTATTCTATGGAATTTGCTAAATATGCTGAAACTCCACGTAACGTGGCTGAAGGCATCATTACTAAGTTCCAGTCTGGCGGTAAAAAAGGTGACGACGAGTAATCTTTCGATTACTATAAGCCCCAAACTAATTCATAGTTAAAAACCAAAATCGCTTATGGAGTTTTCCCTCCATAAGCAGTTTAAAAAGGAAGATCTCATGGCTAAGGCTAAGTTCGAACGTAATAAACCACACGTAAACGTGGGCACAATTGGTCACGTCGACCATGGTAAAACAACTTTAACTGCTGCAATTGCAACAATTTGTGCAAAAAATTACGGCGGTGAAGCTAAAGATTACGCAGCAATTGACTCTGCACCAGAAGAAAAAGCACGTGGTATTACCATTAATACTTCACACGTAGAATACGATTCTCCGATTCGTCACTACGCGCACGTAGACTGTCCAGGTCACGCCGATTATGTTAAAAACATGATCACTGGTGCTGCTCAAATGGACGGCGCGATCCTTGTATGTGCTGCGACTGATGGTCCTATGCCACAGACTCGTGAACACATCCTTCTTTCTCGCCAGGTTGGTGTACCTTACATTCTTGTATTCCTTAACAAGTGTGACCTTGTTGATGACGAAGAATTGCTTGAATTGGTAGAAATGGAAGTTCGTGAACTTCTTTCTACTTATGACTTCCCAGGTGATGACACTCCAATCATCCGTGGTTCAGCGCTTGCTGCACTTAATGGTGACCAAGGTCAGTATGGCGAACCTGCTGTAATCGAATTGGTTGCTGCGCTTGATTCTTACATTCCTGAACCAGAACGTGCGATCGACAAAGCATTCTTGATGCCAATCGAAGATGTATTCTCTATCTCTGGTCGTGGTACTGTGGTAACTGGTCGTGTTGAATCAGGTATCGTTAAAGTAGGCGAGTCTGTAGAAATCGTTGGTATTAAAGATACTGTTGTAACTACAGTAACTGGCGTAGAAATGTTCCGTAAATTGCTTGACGAAGGTCGTGCTGGCGAGAACTGTGGTGTTCTTCTACGTGGTACTAAACGTGAAGACGTTCAACGTGGTCAAGTACTTGCTAAACCAGGTACAATCAAGCCGCATACTAAATTCGACGCAGAAGTATACGTACTTTCTAAAGAAGAGGGTGGTCGTCATACACCATTCCTTAACGGTTACCGTCCACAATTCTATTTCCGTACCACTGACGTAACTGGCGCAATCCAATTACAGGAAGGCGTGGAAATGGTTATGCCGGGTGACAACGTTGAAATGTCAGTAGAACTAATTCACCCAATCGCAATGGACCCAGGTCTACGTTTTGCGATCCGTGAAGGTGGTCGTACAGTTGGTGCTGGTGTTGTTGCTAAAGTAACTGCATAAGTATTGATTGTGTGAAAAAAGCGCTCCTTTGGGGGCGCTTTTTTTATGCATGATGATTTTTTAGATGGGTTTCTTGCGTCGAAATAAAGTAGTGCTTTATTCCCTTGCATCGTAAAAAAGATTTCACTCATTATTCTTTTCCCTTGCGTCCAAATAAAGCAGTGCTTTATTTTTCCTCATGTCCTTAACTGATATTTTCCTGACCTTATCTGCACTTATAGCAAGTTTTTAAATACGTAATATAAGAATGAAGAAAAACAAACATAAGTGAATTAGCAACATTGTATTGCTAGATAGGAGTAAGAGTCATGAATGCCAAGGTTAATATTACCAATCGTGCCGGTGCGAGCTTTCCTGTTCGCCGAATGAATTTCGATTTTAATAACGTGCCAGAATACTGGATGAATGGTTCAGTGGGATTGACGCATTTTATGACTGCGCTTTCTGCTTTGTTCCCAGCGGGCGAAAAGTTTTTTATTGATAGTGTTCGGGCCGTTCGCAACCATCCAGCGATTAAAGAAAATCAGGAATTACAAAAAGAAATTAGTGCTTTTATTGGGCAAGAAGCCATGCATACTCAGGAGCATGTGGGTTTTAATGCAGCTGCGCAGCGTTATGGTCATGATGTTGATACGTTGGATAAACATACTGACACCGTGATTCAAACTGCACGTAAAGTATTTGCATTAGTCGGTAAACCGTTTGGTATTACTCAGGAAATGGTCGATTTAACCGCAACCACCGCACTTGAGCATTTTACAGCGACCATTGCATCACAATTGCTGACCAATCAGAATATTCAGGAATTGATGCAAGATGAAACCATGAAAACCATGTGGCTATGGCATGCCATTGAAGAAAACGAGCATAAAGCTGTAGCTTATGATGTATTTGAAGGCGTATTTGGTAAAGGCTTGAAGTCTTATCTGTTACGTACCAGTTCACTTGTGGCGGCTATGATAACGTTGTTCTTTGTGCAAAATTACTTCTTATTGCGTCTATTGCGACAAGATCAACAGTTGAGTTTTGACTCAATCAAAAGCATTTATGAGTATGCCTATAGTCCATCCAAAGGCATTATTACTAGTATGGGTAAGGAAATATTGGCTTATTTTAAACCGGGTTTTCATCCGAATGATTTAGATAGCGGCAGTTTATTGGCGACCTGGAAAGCTAAATTAGGTTTTTAAGGCCTTTTGACTCTTTGGGCAATTGATATTGCCCTTTTTTTTACTCGATTTTTTATGCAAAGTTCCTATAATGCGAAGCTTCTGTTATTTAAAAGATGAACGAAGATGATTCGTTTGATGCAAAAAGCGGATGTAAGCCGCGTCATGCAAATTGAGCAATTAGTACAAACCCATCCATGGACAGCAAAACAGTTTGAGGAATCCATTGATTCTTATCTCAGTACCGTGATTGAGCAGCAAGGACAGGTGGTTGGTTTTTGTATCTTGCAACCGGTGTTAGATGAAGCCAATCTTCTACTGATGGCAATTCATCCAAGCCAACAGGGCAAAGGGTTAGGCTTTCAATTATTTGAAGCTTCAATTGCGCAATTGAAAAATAATCCGCTGCAAATTTTCTTGGAAGTGCGAGAAAGTAATCTAGCTGCAATTGCACTGTATGAAAAAGCCGGTTTTCATCAAATTGATTTACGTAAAAATTATTATCCAAAACCAGACGGCTCTCGCGAGCATGCCATTATTATGGTGAAATCATGCAGTGATGATTTTTCACAGCTTTTTAAATCATAAGTCATGTTATTTGATAATTGGGTTATTCCATCCAGAGGGCAATGTGGTCATCAGGGAGTTTCCCAATTGTTGAATTTCTTCTGGATTGAGCAGGCGATTTAAACGTCGCCATTGCCCATCAATCAATAGCTCTAAAGGCACATATTGAGATTTATAATTCATTTTATTGGAATGTGGCACCCAGTAACCTAAATAGACATAAGGTAAACCTAAAGCTTTAGCATGTTCAATTTGCTTAAGTACCGCAAATACACCGAGTGAGCGTCGATTTTCATCAGGATCAAAAAATGTATAGACCGCAGAAACC
Source organism: Acinetobacter terrae (assembly GCF_002135195.1). Lineage (NCBI taxonomy): Bacteria > Pseudomonadati > Pseudomonadota > Gammaproteobacteria > Moraxellales > Moraxellaceae > Acinetobacter > Acinetobacter terrae. The sequence goes on along the minus strand of NZ_NEGF01000015.1, from coordinate 35,426 downwards.
CCATCATCTAAAGGATCACAACTCGAAACGCTAATCAGTTTGTCGTCTTTCCAGAATTCTAGAAAAAAACTGTCCGTGCAGCTATGCACTAAAAATTTTTCGAATTGATCTAAGCTGGGTGGGAACATATCACCATCGGCATGACGCTCATTGATATAGCGTTCATATAAGGCATAATGAATTTCGGATGCATCCGCAGAGCGAGTGATTTTAACGGTCAGGTCTTGATTACGTTTCCATGCCTTTTTCTGCGTACTGTTCATGTGAAATTCAGCGACAGGGACACGACTGGATAAGCATTGGCGGCATAAGTGACATTCTGGACGATAGACAAAATCTCCACTGCGACGAAATCCCAAACGAGAAAGTTCAGATAAACTGACCACATCAATTCGATGGGCAGGATCTAAAAAGACCATCCGCGCTGATTTATTTTCCAGGTAACTACAGCTATGCGGTGGCGTAATATAATACTGTAAATCATTCAGTAGGGACTTTGGGTGATACGAATTCATAGCAAGATCCCTCTTTATTGTCATTCAATTAATCGTGCGTGTTGCGCTATTGTTTTACTTGAAAATACACCCTCTTGATATTTTTTCCAATCTATAGATGGCTGTTTAACAACATCTTGTAACGAATTAAGATACGCTTGGCGAGAAATTGTACAGGCACCCAAGCTCAAAAGGTGATCATTGACCAGTTGGCAATCAATCCAAGGTAAATCATTTTCCTGACCAAGCAGCATTAAAGTATAAAAAGCCATTTTTGAAACATCAGTTTGGGTGCTAAACATCGATTCGCCAAAACAGCCATGTCCAATGGTCACGCCATACAAACCACCGACAATTTTGCCTTCATCCCATACCTCAATACTATACCCATAGCCAGCATCAAATAATTGGCAATATCCATCAATAATATCTTCAGATATCCAGGTATCTTCAGCATAACTACGCGGTAGGGAGCAGGAACGAATCACTTGTTCAAAAGCATGATTAATCGTGATTTTATAATCAGATTTTTTCATATTACGGACTAGCGACTTGCTTGGGTGGTAATCTTTGGGGCGAATAATGCAACGCGGTTCAGGGCTCCACCAACAAATCGGTTCACCCTCACTAAACCATGGAAACAAACCATGGGTATAAGCTTCAAAAAGCGTAGAAGGGGAGAGGTCGGCACCTATGCAAATTAACCCCTGATCATCGGGATCAGCTTCGATGGGATCGGGGAAAATGAATTCTGAGGGTGCTAATGGATGCATGGGATTCAGCCTGAACGAGAAGAGCAACGTGCGATATGCATTGATGATTTTTATCATACAAAAAAAACCGCCCAGAGAAGGACGGTTTTTTTTGTTTAGATAAAATTATTCACCTAAAGCATCAAGATATTTTTCAGCATCAAGTGCAGCCATACAGCCTGAACCTGCCGAAGTAATCGCTTGACGGTAAACACTGTCAGCAATATCACCCGCAGCAAATACACCCGGAACAGATGCAGCAGTCGCATTACCTGCCGTGCCGCTTTGAACCTGAATATAACCATCACGCAGGTTCAACTGACCTTCAAACATGCCGCTATTCGGTTTATGACCAATCGCTACAAATAAGCCAGTAACTTCTACATCTTGTTTAGAGCCATCTTGGGTAGATTGCAGGCGAACTGCAGTTACACCTGACTTGCTGTCACCGAGAACCTCATCTACTTGATGATTCCATATGATGCTGATTTTGCCTTCTTTCTCTTTTTCGAACAGATGATCCTGAAGAATTTTTTCTGAACGCAAAGAGTCACGACGGTGAACTAAAGTCACGTGTGAAGCAATGTTGGATAGATAAAGTGCTTCTTCAACCGCAGTATTACCACCACCCACAACCATAACTTTTTGGTTTTTGTAGAAGAAACCGTCACAGGTTGCACAGGCACTTACACCTTGACCCATAAATGCAGCTTCAGATTCAAGACCTAAGTATTGGGCAGTTGCACCTGTTGCAATAATCAGGGCATCACAGGTGAACTCTTCCATATCGCCTTTCAGAACGAATGGACGAACGCTTAAATCAACTTCGTTGATATGGTCATAGACAATGTCAGTACCAAAGCGTTCAGCATGCGCTTGCATACGTTCCATGAGTGCAGGACCTGTTAGACCTTCAGGGTCGCCGGGCCAGTTGTCGACTTCAGTTGTTGTGGTCAACTGACCACCCAATTGTAAACCGGCAATCAGCGTTGGCTTTAAGTTGGCACGTGCAGCATATACAGCTGCGCTATAACCAGCAGGGCCTGAACCTAGAATAATCAAACGTGAGTGACGAGCGCTCATTCGCGGCATCCTTTTTTTATTTAAAAATTTGTGAAATTATACGTGAAACTCTATAACAGTTGTGTGAGTTCGATGTCGATATTATTGATCATTCAAATCGATTTGAGCTATATACAATAAAGACGCTGTGCTAGATACTCAATTCATAGGATTTGTATCAACAGCCTATACATAATATTGCATCTTTTTTCTTGGAACGGGTGCATAATATCGGGTTTAATTGCGAAACTATTTTGTCTTAGTTTCTTACAAAAACATGAATGAAAAATTGGTTACAGGACAGTATATGACTGCGGTGTCGAGTGCTTATGCACAGCGCTTAATAATGACATTATTTTTAGTCTCTTTTGGAATTTATTTATTCCTTGCAACAGTGACTTATACGCCATTTGATCCAGGCTGGATGCATATTTCCAGTGATACACAGCAGGTTTCAAATGCCAGTGGTGTTGCAGGCGCGTGGATCGCAGATTTACTGTTCGGTTTTTTAGGCTGGGCAAGTTTACTCATTCCAATCTTTTTATTCGTTGAGGCGATTCAGGTCTGGTGGCCGTATAGCTTTTTGAATAAACCTTTTCGATATTCTGCACAGTTCTTTATTTTACTGGCGACAGCAAGTTTATTGTATTTGTATTGGCAAGTGCCTGCCGACACTTTAGACAATTCATCGGGCGGTATTATTGGGTATGAACTGGGTCAAAGCCTGTCTCAAATTTTAACGATTTATGGCGCAACCCTCTTTCTTGTGGTGTTTTGGGTGGTTTTATTTACCCTGTCATTTGGTGTGAAGTGGAATAAAACATGGATCACACTGAAAGCCACACCTGCTTATTTACAAGATTTATTTTATAAAAATGTCCCGGAAACCGAGTCTGCATTTGATCGCACAACACCTGAAGTCAAAAAATCAGTGGCGAGTGCCAAGCAAAAAACTGCAGTAGAAAGCGTAACACCTGCTCCAGAACATCGTGAAGTTCAAGACACATCACCTGTGGTGCGAGATCAGGCTGCAGAGCGCCTGTTCAATGACATGGTTGAAAAAGAACATTATGCACAGCAACAGCTCATTGATGCTGAAAATGAAGCGGAATTCGAACAGGTCTTAGAAAAAGCCCATCGCCTAGAACAAAATACTCGACGTTCGGTAGCGACAGGTGAAGTTTGGCGTGCCTTAAACTCAGATGAAAATCAAAAACATAAACAAGATATTGACGCTTTATTAAAAGCTGCAGAAGAATCTGAACTACATACACCGCATGATCATTTTAAAGCCTTTGTTGATGAGCAACCTGTAGCAACGACTCCCCAGACTGCTAAACAAAATCTGGATTGGGATGATGATGAAATCTTTGATGAATTGCTTGCTGCGGTTCCAAATGGAAAAACAGCCACTGATGTGCATACACCATTTAATCATGTAGAGACTGAACAAGCGCCATCACCTGTTGAAGAAAAAATTGTAATCGCATTATCTCCAATGGCAGCTTCACCATTGATACATACGACACCTAAGAATTCGGCTTTAGATGACGATTTTGATGGACTCGATGATCTGTTGGTGGATGATTTGTTAATTGATGAAATTGAAGAGCCGACTCCAGTGCGCACGACTAGCAGTTATGCGCAATCATCCGCATTCGTCAGTAGCGAAATAAAAACCCAGATTCAGCAACCGATCATTTCAGAAGATGAAAAAGCTTTAATTGCATCGAATAAAGATGTGTTTCGTGAAGTTTGGCAGGAAACTGCAGGCAAACCCGTCGAAGCTGACGAACCCATTGAGGATGACTTCGATTTTGATGCGCCATTAACCGATGCATCAGGTCGTCCAATGTCACTTGCGATGCAAGTGGCTGCACGTCGTAAAGATTTGTCACCCCTACCGGGACTGGATTTACTGGATAAAGTTGATCCGAATAAAAAAGTCAATTTTACTGCCGAACAGTTAGCCCGTTTATCTGAACTTTTAGAGATTAAACTACAAGAGTTTAACGTCAAAGCCAAAGTTATAGAAGCACAGCCGGGGCCTGTGGTGACGCGTTTTGAGCTAGATTTGGCACCCGGAGTGAAAGCCTCTAAAGTGACCAATATCTCACGTGACTTGGCGCGTTCAATGTCGATGGCATCGGTGCGTGTGGTCGAGGTGATTCCAGGTAAACCGTATATCGGGATTGAAGTGCCGAATAGCACACGTGAAATGGTGCGTCTGATCGAGTTGTTGACCATTCCTGCCTTTACCGATCCAAATAGCATTCTTTCGATGGCGATGGGTAAAGATATTTCGGGTAATCCAGTCATTGCTGATTTGGGTAAAGCACCGCATATGCTGGTCGCAGGAACAACCGGTTCAGGTAAATCTGTGGCAGTGAACTCGATGATTTTATCGATGCTGTTGAAATATACGCCAGATCAGTTACGTTTAATTTTGATTGACCCGAAACAGCTGGAGCTTGCCAACTATAACGATATTCCTCATTTGCTCACTCCAGTCGTGACGGACATGAAAGATGCAGTGAATGCATTGAACTGGTGTGTCAATGAAATGGAACGTCGCTACAAGCTGATGTCTTATTTGAAAATCCGTAAATTGAGTGACTATAACCGTAAGGTCGAGGAAGCGATTGCCATTGGTGAGGATTTAATTGATCCAACATGGAAAGCCAGTGACTCGGTTGTAGGGGAGCGTGCACCACGTTTAACGCCATTACCATCCATTGTGATTGTTGCCGACGAATTTGCCGACATGATTATGCAGGTGGGCAAAAAAGCTGAAGAAATGATTACCCGTTTGGCACAAAAATCTCGTGCAGCTGGTATTCATTTACTGCTTGCGACACAACGTCCATCGGTCGACGTGATCACAGGTTTGATTAAAGCCAATATTCCAACCCGTGTGGCTTTGCGTGTAAACAGTAAAATCGACTCGCGTACCATTCTGGATGCCGGTGGTGCAGAGGACCTGTTGGGTCATGGTGATATGCTGTTCCTTGGACCAGGTAAAATTGAGCCTGAACGTGTGCATGGTGCTTTCATTTCAGATGATGAAGTGAACAATATTTGTGATGCATGGCGTGAACGTGCTGCTCCGAATTATGTCGATGAAATTCTAACGCCTTATGATGAAGAACCGACTTCGCGTGGTTTTGAAGATGGTGATGGTGGTTCGGATCGTGACGCCTTGTATGATCAATGTGTATCCTTTGTTCTGGAAACACGTAAGGCTTCAACCTCGTCGTTACAGCGTAAATTTAGCCTCGGTTATAATCGTGCTGCACGTATCATTGACCAGATGGAAGAAAATGGGATTGTCAGTGGCATGGGTGCCAACGGTAAACGTGACATTTTAGTCTAAATGTTCATACTGAGAAAAAGGCCTGCATAAGCAGGCCTTTTTCTGGACATTAAAAATATATATTTTTAAAGTTACATGAATATTTATTGAAAATGATAAAGATGATTCACGTCATGCAGTGAAAATACAATTTAGGGATGAAGAGTAGATAATGAATGTTGTGATGGCTTCGTTTCCATTAATTATTTTAATTGCAATGGGTTATATCTTTAAACGGATACGGTTCTTAACGGATGAATTCTGGCGTGGCGCTGAAAAACTGAATTATTTGATTTTATTTCCGGTATTACTTTTTAATAATCTTGCTTATATAAAATTGGAATTGGCAACGATTACTCAGGTGTTATTGGCCTTATTTATCATCATAATAATAAGTGCTTTAACGCTGTGGATGGCGAGGCTGTTTTTTCATATCCCGATCGCGCGTTTTGGCGTGTATATACAAAGCCAAATTCGCTTTAATACCTATATTGGTTTATCCATTATGTCTTTGCTGTTTGGCGCTCAAGGCATGCAAATGTTTGCCATGATGATTGCACTGGCAATTCCTTTGGTGAATGTGATTTCAGTGCTGGCTTTTTCGCAAGGGCAGGGTTTAAAACCTACCCAGATTCTATTTTCTTTGATGAAAAATCCCTTGATCTTGGGTTGTCTGGTTGGAATTATTTTTAATCTGCTACAACTGTCATTATTTTCTGGTTTGGAACAACTGGTTAAAATTTTAGCCAGTATGAGCCTACCATTGGGATTGATTTGTGTCGGGGCGGCTTTGCAGTTTGCAGAACTGAAACATGATTATTCAAGATTATTGTTGAATACTTTAGGGCGTTTGATTGTGATGCCATGTTTGGCTTATTTGATTTGTTATGTGCTGAATTTGAATCAGTTTGAAACGATTATTTTAGTGGTGTTCTTTGCTTTGCCAACGGCATCGGCATCCTATATTTTAACGCGCTATTTTAATGGCGATAGCCAACTGATGGCGGGAGTGATTAGTTTGCAAACGCTATGCTTTGCAGTGACTTTTCCTGTATTGATGATATTGCTTTTTTAACATACCGATATAATTTTGTCATAAAAAAAGCCTGTCTGTTTGAATAAAACGGACAGGCTTTTTTCTATTTTTTAAAATTATGCAAACTTAGCAAGAACTTCTAAAAATCCATCACGTTGGCGAGGATATTCAGCAATCACATCATGAATACGTTGGCCTTCAGGATTGGTTGCATTAACATCACGCCCATCGGCAACAAATTGCGTCAATAAGCGCTCATAGTCATTTGGACGCATATGTTTGAATGCGTGATAAAGCACATGAAAATCGGCATTCACACCTGCAGGAGGAAGCTGTGTTAAATAGGCAAATACACGCTCATCTGACCATTCTTCATTGAACGTTGCTGGCTGAGATAATGCCATCGCAAACTCCTTGGTAAACTGAATAAAATAAAAAAGGCAAAATAACTTTTGGCAGGAGAAAGCAATACTTTCCTAAACCTGCCTCATATTTTGCCTTGATTCAATATGCTTGACTAATCAGAATTCAGATTATCGCTCTTCAGGCAAATTGATATTCATTTCTAACATTTCGATGTTTGCTTCAGAACGAACCGACATTTGAATATGCTGTTCATCCACACCACGAACATAACGATTGACCACCTGCATGATTTCTTTCTTCATTTGGTCAATTTTGTCTTGGCTTAAGCGTTTACCTAAACCTTGCTCAGAGGCAACAATTACTTTTAAGCGGTCTTTAGCAGTTCGTGCGCTTGAAGGTTTATCATCGTTGCTGAATAATTTACTCCAGAATCCTGCCATTTTTTACGCTCCAAATAATCGTGCTAACCAACCCTTAGGTTTTACCGAAATATGACGGTAAGGACGCTCTTCACCCAAGAAGCGTGCTACAAGGTCATCATAAGCCTGGCCTGCTGATTCTTCAGTAAAGAGAATTACAGGTTTACCTTCGTTTGATGCTTGTAAAACGCTTGGACACTCAGGAATGACACCGAGTGTAGGTACACGTAAAATATCTTTAGAAATATCGTCAATCGTTAACATTTCTTGTTTATCAGCACGTTCAGGGTTGAAGCGTGTAATACACAAATGTTTACGGATGCGACCTTCGTTTTGTTCTACTTTTTTGGTTTTGCTGTCGAGCATCCCAATAATACGGTCAGAGTCACGTACTGAAGAAATTTCAGGATTGGTCACAATGATCGCTTCATCAGCATGGTACATCGCCATGATTGCACCGCGCTCGATACCCGCAGGTGAGTCACAAATAATGTAATCGAATTCTTGCGAAAGCTCATCCATTACACGTGCCACACCTTCATCGGTCAAGGCATCTTTATCACGAGTTTGTGATGCAGGTAGGATGTATAGGTTTTCAATATCTTTATCGCGAATCAGTGCTTGTTGAAGTCGAGCTTCATTATTTAATACATTCACAAAATCATAAACAACGCGACGTTCACAACCCATAATTAAATCTAGGTTACGTAAACCCACGTCAAAATCGATCACAACAGTTTTGTGACCGCGAAGGGCTAAACCTGTTGCAAAAGATGCACTAGTCGTAGTTTTACCTACACCACCTTTGCCTGATGTTACGACAACAATTTTCGCCACCGAATCCACTCCTGTTATGGTTCAAATCCCCTTTTAGATATGGGACTTATGGTGTTTATTTATACATTAAAATTCGAGAACTTCAAAGACAAGTTCTTGTTGATCATTCAAGTAAATATGTACAGCTTTTTTGAGGACATGCTGTGGGATGTCATCTGCTACACAATATGTACCTGCAATCGATACCAGTTCTGCTTCCAGGGAATGGCAGAAAATACGTGCTGCACTGTTCCCGCCGGCGCCGGCGATGACTCTACCACGGGCGCTACCATAAATATGTATATTTCCTGAAGCAATGACTTCAGAACCACTGTTAATTCCTGCATTGAGAATAATATCGCCATGATTTTGGACAAGACATTGACCTGTGCGCAAAATTTCATCGTGATAAGAGGTCACATGACTCACCACACGGGCAGGTTTTGCCTCTACTTCCTCTGATTTTTCCACTTCATCACTGGTAGTTTCAGGTTCTACTTCAACCACTTGTTCTTTAGTCGGTTTAACACGTTGCAATGGTTTAGTGTCTGAAGGCAGAACAGGGAATTGAATTGCGCGAGCTTGATCAGCGAGTAAACCTTCAGTCACCGCCATAGGCTGTACTTCCAGGCTGATCAATAATTGAATTAAGGCAATAAGTTCTTGTTCAACTGAACTTTCAATCACAACTAATGTACCCGGTGGAAATGCTTTTTGGAGCATCGGCGCGAGTTGCTGGCGGATTGCATCATGATCATTGGTATCTAAGATAATGCGAATCGCATTGACCATTCTGCCTTTTATCCGTATATCAGCCATAATTATTCCTTAATACTTCTGACTCATTCATTTTATGTCGAAGTGATGTTGTAAATAGAGCAAATCCTAGAACAAATTGAATGATTTCTCTAGCGACGTTTTAAATATTTTTATCTGATGATCATTCTTTAACTTGATCATGTTGTTCCAGCATTTGTTGCCATTGTTTTACTTTAACCTGTTGGCGAATCGCCTCTAAGCTTTCAAAAACGGCAGACTCAACCAGTTTTTCAACATGGGTATTATTTTCAAACTGTATTTGACTGATTTTATTTGAAATTTCTAAATAAGCCAGATTTTCTTTATTTTTATTATTTTGAGCGAATGGTTCAATCAGACCTTGGGTAATATTTTCACCCAAACGCTGCCCAATACTTTGGATTTGTTGTTCTATACGTCCACCGACAATTGGAATTAAACGTAATAATTGTGTTAATTCGGGCGTATCTTCAATGGCCTGATTGACAATACTGCCGACATTTTTTGCAATGGTCACTCTTTGTGCCTGTAACTCTTTGCCCAACGATTCTTGCAAAATATCGGCAAGGGCAGTGGCGAACATTTCACGGTGATGGGAAACTAAATCTTCAATCAGTTTTTTATGCGTGGTACTAGTAGAAAGTTCGTGTTTTATACTGTCTAAAACTGTAATGACAATGCGACTGGTCAGTTCTTCGAGCAGCAGATGATAATAAAACTTGGCGCGCTTATACCAACTGTTCGGAATCACTTTATAGCCATGTTCATGCAGATTGTAGGCGATCGAACCGGCACGTAATAAACGCAAAAAACGCAGTTGCGGAATAATCGACAGAATTTCGTACCAATGAATAAAAGGAAAGAAAAACCAACGTTTATGATGCTGCCCGATGATGGCAATTCCCCAACGGATCAGCAATTCAATCACCAAAAAACTGGTAAACCAACTTTCGGTAATAATCACCCAAGGACGTAATTCTGACCGATAAAACTGCAATAGTTCAGGAAGATGAATGAAGCTAAATAACCAGCCACCAAAATCACTCATCAGGATGGCATTGGCACTTAAGCAGAACAAGTTGATGATGATCAGAACCATCATGAAAATGTCATAGCACAGTGCAACTTTCCAGCCCCAAGAGTCTTTTTTCACGAAATGAAAAGTTGGCTTGGCTATTTTGTCATTTTGCTTCATTGTCTTCCTTAAATGCTATTTATGCTTTTGCAGCCAAGTCTTGCTTCATGCGTTCAATCAGTTGATCTTTCTCGGTCCATAATTCATGCACCCATTGCTGAAAGTGTTCACGATATTCGGCATCATCTTCATAATTACCGCCTAACACCCAACTTGGAATATCTATTTTACGCAGATTGACTGCAATACGATTGACATCTCCTAACCAAAAATCGCCATAGCCTGGTGCACCATCAGGATAAACAATGGTCATATCCACCAAGGCATCAATTTTGTCACCTAAAATATTTAAGGCCAAAGCTAAACCGCCCGCTTTAGGTTTGAGTAGATTTTTATACGGTGATTGCTGTGCTGCATGCTTTTCTGGGGTGAAGCGGGTACCTTCTAAATAGTTTAGCAAGGTAAAAGGTTGACTTAATAATTGTTCACAGGCTTTGCGTGATTCTTCCATATCACGTTTTTTAAGCTCCGGATTTTTAGCAATTTGTTCTTTGCTATGACGTTTCATCATTGGAAAACCTAAAATTTTAAAGGCTTGTCCAACGAAAGGAATAAAGATCAGTTCCCACTTGGTAAAGAAACGGGTCAGGGGCATGCGGGTTAAACCAAAATATTGATTCACAGTGGTATCGACCCAACTTTGATGATTACAGGTCATCAGGTAACGACCCTGCATGCTCAGATCTAAATCGTCATCAATACTGATATCCCATTTTAAATGAGGTAAGACATGATCAATCAGCCAATTATTAACACTGAGCCAACTGTTGGTAATCTGAATATTAGTTTCATCAATTTTACGTGATTTTTTGACTAGTTTAGTCAATCCCAATGCGAGAACGGGAGGACCATGAAAAAAAGTACTTCCGCTCATCACGGATGCTACAGTTAATCCGCGAGATATTTTTTTTAATAGGGATTGTTTCTTGATTTGCGATGACATATAAGAACGGTCCTAAGATGAAGTCGTCTAATGTTTTTTCACCATTTAATATAATTGTAGAATTTGAAATAAAAAAGTCTATTCATGCAACTATGTAGAAATTGTGACTAAGATAGCTTGCTCATCAGCATAAAGTATTACAAAATGTAACTAAAGCTTTTATTATTTACAAAAAATCAATGGTATGCCCATTTTTTTTAATCCATCATTCCACTATACAACAAAACACAAGAAGGAGGCATGCGATGCGTGCACTAGTAATTTCAGCTGTAGTTGGGGCTTTGGCACTTTCGGGTTGTCAAAATATGGAATATGACAAAGCCGCAATTGGTACAGGTTTAGGTGCTTTATTGGGTGCTGGTATTGCATACTCTAATGCTGACAAAGATAAAATGGGTCAAGCTGCTGCCATTGGTGCGGTTGTTGGCGGTGGTGCAGGTTTACTTCTTGATAAGAAAGAAAAACGTCTTCGTCAAGAATTGGCTGGCACTGGCGTAGATGTAGGCCGTAATGCAGATGGTTCGATTAATCTTGTTATGCCAAGCGTAACATTTGCTACGAATTCTTCTACTATTCAATCACAGTTCCAGTCAGCGTTAAATGACGTTGCTAAAGTTCTTCGTGAAGATGGTACTGCAAGCAAATTAGCTTTGGTTATTCATGGTCATACAGACAATACCGGTACTGATGCAATCAATAACCCATTGTCTCAAAGCCGTGCGAACTCTGTGAAAAATTATTTAGCTTCACAAGGTATTTCAAGCTCACGCATGACAGCTAAAGGTTATGGTTCAACTTCTCCAATCGCTGATAACTCAACAGCTGCGGGTCGTGAACAAAACCGTCGTGTAGAAATTTCTGTTTACGAAACTAAATAAGTTTAGTTTTGTAATAAAAAAGCCACCTTCGGGTGGTTTTTTTATGAATGTCAAATCTGTATTTTAGGTTATGCAAGTTTGGTTTAGACGACTATAATCTAGCTCGAATCAAAACGAGGAAATACTATGTCGTCGGCAAGTCAACTCAATGACAAGCAACTTGAAGCCATGAAATACACTCAAGGACCCTTGTTAGTACTTGCAGGGGCAGGTTCAGGTAAAACGTCCGTTATTACGCGAAAAGTCGCACATTTGGTTCAGAACTGCGGTATTCCTGCACATCGCATTACGGCCATGACCTTTACCAATAAAGCTGCACGTGAAATGAAAGAGCGTGTCGGAAAATTATTATCTCGTGAAGAGGCCAAAGGTCTTTCTGTTTCAACCTTCCATACGTTTGGTCTGAATTTACTTCGTTTAGAAATTAAACATACCCCATTAAAAAATAATTTTTCAATTTTGGATGCCGATGATTGCAAGCGCATTCTTATGGACTTAATGCATCGTGATAATTTGTCAGGTGCAGAAAGTAAAGAGCTTATTGCCAAAGCCATGAAAATGATTTCGGACTGGAAAAATGACCTGATTCCACCCGAGCAAGCACATACCACCTGTGAGACAGCAGAAGACGTGCAATTTGCGCATTTGTATCAACTGTATGAGCGCAACTTGCGTGCCTATAACGCGGTAGATTTCGATGACTTGATCGTGATGCCAACACGTTTATTACAAGAAAATGCCGAAGTCCGCGATAAATGGCAGAACCGTGTCCGTTATCTGTTGGTCGACGAATATCAAGATACCAATACTGCGCAGTATATTTTGGTGAAATTACTTGTCGGGGTGATGGGACAATTCACCGCGGTTGGTGATGATGACCAGTCGATCTATGCATGGCGTGGTGCAAAGCCAGAAAATATGGCATTGTTGAAAGAAGATTTTCCGAATTTAAAAGTGATTAAACTCGAGCAAAATTATCGTTCGACCAGTCGTATTTTGAAAGCAGCCAATACCGTGATTGGTAACAATCCACATATTTTTGATAAAAAGCTCTGGTCTGATAAAGGTCATGGTGACGTGATTCGTGTCATTACCTGCCGTAATGATGATGATGAAGCAGAACGCGTAGTGAAAGACGTGATCACGCATAAATTGATGAATGGTAAAAACTGGAAAGATTATGCGATTTTATATCGCGGTAATTTCCAGGCCCGTGTTTTAGAAACCCAACTGCGCCAAATGCAAATTCCATATAAGTTGTCGGGTGGTCAGTCATTCTTTGGCCGTGCTGAAATCAAAGACATCATGAGTTATTTGCGCATCATCATTAATCCAGAAGATGACAGTGCATTCCTACGGATTATTAATACGCCAAAACGTGCGATTGGTCCGGTGACTTTAGAAAAGCTGGGATTATTCGCGCAAGAAAATCATTTGTCGTTATTAACCGCAGCGGGTGATCAGCGCTTGACCATGGTGATGCCGAAAAAGGCCACCACACAACTGGCAGAATTTGCCGATTTTATTGCTAACTTTACCCGTAACTTGCTCGAAGATGACGAGCCTGTGCCGATCATTCGTCAGATGATGCTTGAAGCCGGGTATATCGATTACATCAAAGAGCAGGCGGCAACACCAGCGCAAGAAAAAACCAAGATCGATAACATTGAAATCCTGTACAGCAGTATTCAAAGTTTGATTAATCGTGCTGAAGATGTCGATGAGAAAAACATTGAAAGCGTGATTCGTAAAATGGTGTTGCTGGATATGCTCGAGCAGCAGAAGGAAGAGGAAGATACCGACAAGGTTAACTTACTGACTTTGCATGCTTCAAAAGGTCTTGAATTCCCTTATGTGTATCTGATTGGTTTGGAAGAAGAATTATTACCGCATAAAAATTCCATTGCTGCGGAAACCGTTGAGGAAGAGCGCCGTTTGATGTACGTGGGAATCACTCGCGCACGCCAAGGCTTAACCATTACGCTAGCTGAACAGCGTAAAAATGGCGGTCAAATGAAGCAAATGACGCCAAGTCGTTTCCTCGATGAATTGCCGCAAGATGATTTGGACTGGCTGGGTCGCAAGAAAAAATTGGCAGGCAATATTGATCCAAAATTGCAAGCACAGCATTATCTCGAAAATTTACGTGCGCTGATTAAGCGTTAATACACTATTTAAACCATGCAATTAGGAAAGAACAGATGAAAGTTCAAGTTAAAGTACTCGATACACGTTTAGGCAGCCAATGGCCTATGCCAACCTATGCGACTTCGGGTTCGGCAGGTTTAGACTTGCGTGCTTGTGTAGAAGAAGCGACTGTAATTGAACCGGGTCAAACTGTATTGGTTAAAACAGGTTTGGCGATTTATATTGAAGATACAAACTTTGCAGGTTTGATTTTACCGCGTTCTGGCTTAGGACATAAACACGGGATTGTTCTGGGTAATCTTGTGGGCTTAATTGATTCAGATTACCAGGGTGAGTTGATGGTATCGGTTTGGAACCGTAGCCAAACCGCATTTACTTTAGAGCCAGGTGAGCGTTTGGCTCAATATGTGCTTGTTCCTGTAGTGCATGCTGAATTTGAACAAGTGGAAGAGTTTGTTGCCACTGAACGTGGTGCAGGCGGTTTTGGTCATACCGGTAAAGGCTAAACTGTAGATTGAGTTTAAAGAATTTATAACCTGATAAATGAACAGCAATAGTTGTTTTTTTATCAGGTTTTATTCTTTATTTTATAGCATGTTTATATTTGAAACTTTAATCATCTTTATAATAAAAGAATTCCATAAATAAAAATTTACAATATTAAAGTCACAAGCATTATTTATAGTGTGTTTTTTATCTTCAGATAAACTCTTGTTTTATTTTTGTAAATAACTGGTTTTTAAATAAAAAATATTTAAGAATATTTGTTTTAAAATTGAATAAAAGATTTATTTTTCAATTAAATATCCTATTTCTTGAAAGTTATTTGTAAGATTTTTTTACCATTGCTTAAAAATATGAAATGCATTTAAAATGTTAATCTCTTCCTTTAAGATGATGCACTGGTTGTGAATACTGACTTCATTAAGCATTCCATAAGATTTTCACTTTATGGGCTACTGTAAGTAGAAGAAATCATCATGAATTTTAAGAATAAAAAATTTCCGGCACAAATTTTTCGTGCCTATGATATTCGTGGAAAAGTATCACTTTTGACACCTGAAATTGTAAAAGCAATTGCCTATGGATTGGTTGCCCAATATCAGAAGGTTGGACAGACTCGACTTGCTATTGGTTATGATGCGCGTTTAACAAGTCCAGAATATGCAGAAATCATTAGACAAGTATGTGAAGAAAAAGGATTGAATGCGACCATCATCGGTTGTTGTTCGACACCATTATTATATTTTATTGCCCGTCAATTTGATGGTAATGGGATCATGCTTACGGCAAGTCATAATCCTAAAACAGATAATGGAATTAAGTGGATTATCCAAAATGAGCCACCCTGTCCAGACATGATTCAACAAGTCGGTATAAGTGCAAGTAGCGCTTTTGATCCATCAGAAAAATTAGTGATCAAACCCGTTCAGCATGAAGTTTTGGTTCAATATTGTCTCGAGTATCAGCAGGCATTATTACAAGATATCCAGTTAAAGCGCCCTTTTAAAATTGTACTCGATGGTTTAAATGGTTCGGCAGGGCGCTGTGCTGCATTGGTGTTAAAAAAATCAGGTTGCGAGATTATAACCATCCGTTGTGATGCCAATGGTGATTTTCCCGATCATGCACCTGATCCTTCACAAGAAAAACATCTTGTTGAATTACGAAAAGCTGTACTTGAACAGCAAGCTGATCTGGGTATTGCACTGGATGGTGATGGTGATCGCCTGGTGTTAATTGATGAACATGGTTTGATTATTTCAGCAGATCGATTACTGGCTTTATTTTCAGAGATGTGTTTGAAAATGCATCCTGGTCATGAAATTGTTTACGATGTGAAATGTTCGACCATGGTGAGGAATACCGTTCATCGCTTAGGTGGACAAGCGAAAATGATTCGTACAGGCAGTTCTTTCTTGCGTACTTATATGTCGCAATCTAAAGGCAAAGCAGTCTTTGGCGGAGAATACGCAGGTCATTATGTTTTTAATGACGGGCGTGGTTTTGGCTATGATGATGGTTTATATGCAGCCTTACGTGTGCTCGAGTATTTAAGTCAACAACCGGGTTTAACCCTATCACAAGCATTGAAGGCTTATCCTGAGCGCAGTTGTACTGAAGATCTCTACATTAGTACCCATAGTGAAGAACCTGCAGCGGTATTGCATGATGTTGAAGTTAAAAGTCATAATTTGGACGCACAATTAAGTAAAATTGATGGTGTACGACTTGATTTTGAAGATGGATTTGGCATTATTCGAGCATCGAATACAGGTGAATATTTTACAGTACGCTTTGATGCGGACAATCCTGTAAGATTAAACGCGATTCGAAACACATTTGTTTCCATGTTAAGTGATCGATATCCTAAAATCGCACAAGACATTTTAGATGCTCAATAAGGAGAGGCGAATGCCACATCAGCATACTGGCATCGACAAAGCACAAATTTTGACTGAAGCTTTGCCGTACATTCAACGTTTTGCGGGTAAGACGCTAGTAGTGAAATATGGTGGCAACGCAATGACCGATCCAGAGCTTGAAAGCTCGTTCGCACGTGACATTGTATTGTTAAAAACTGTCGGTTTAAATCCAATCGTGGTGCATGGTGGTGGTCCACAAGTGGACTCATTCTTAAAGCAGCTCGGTCGTGAATCTGACCGTATTGATGGAATGCGTGTAACTGATCCTGCGACCATGGAAGTGGTTGAAATGGTTTTGGGTGGCAGTGTCAATAAATCTATCGTCAACCTGATTAACCAGCATGGTGGTCGTGCCATTGGCTTAACGGGTAAAGATGGTAATTTGCTGCGCGCGCAAAAGCTGTTGATGGAAAAAACCGCTGAAGACGGCACAGTAACACAGATTGATTTAGGTCTGGTGGGTGAAGTGGTTGGTGTGAAAACTGACGTACTTGAAATGTTCACTAACAGTGATTTCATTCCTGTGATTGCACCGCTTGGCGTAGATGATGAAGGTAACACTTACAACATCAATGCCGATTTAGTTGCGGGTAAAGTGGCTGAGGCTTTAGGTGCGGAAAAACTTATTCTTCTGACCAATATTACTGGCGTTCTCGACGAAAATAAAAACCTGCTAACAGGTTTAACCACTCAAGAAGTCGATCGTTTGATCGAAACCGGCGTGATTTATGGTGGCATGATTCCTAAAGTGGGTTGTGCGCTAGATGCTGTGAAAGGTGGCGTTGTAAGCGCGCATATTGTGGATGGCCGTGTTCCACATGCAACCTTGTTGGAAATCTTCACAGATCATGGCGTAGGGACTTTAATTACCAACCGCGCCAAACATTAAATCAGTCATTTTAAAAAAGCCTCCTTGTGAGGCTTTTTTTATTGTCTTGTTTAGACTGCATCAATTGAATTTTTAATAAAATTAAGTAGTTGAGCATCATTCTTGAGCTAATGCATAAAATAGTGATGGGTATTGTAAATTGAGATTTGCAACGTCCAGTCCAGTCATGCAAAATAGAAAAATCATGTATTTGCTGTTTGATCAAGACTATGTGCCAGTTGCTCGGAATGAATTGTGCTACACCAACGGATGTGACTTTCTCATTTCGTGGTTTTTCTCAACGTGCGGGCATTACATCCGACCATTGTGATGGTTTTGGTATCGCCTTTTTTGAAGATAAAGCCTGCCGACTTTTTGTCGATAACCAATCTGCAGTTGAATCACCGATTGCTGAACTGGTGCGTAATTATCCCATCAAATCACGCAATGTGATTGCCCATATTCGTAAAGCGACGCAAGGTAAAATTAATTTAGAAAACTCGCATCCATTCAGTCGTGAACTGTGGGGACGTCAGTGGATTTTTGCCCATAATGGCGATTTGCATGGTTTTAATCCCACTTTATCCGGTCGTTTTACTCCTGTAGGAAATACTGACAGTGAGCGGGCTTTTTGTTTTTTACTCGATCAGTTGGTGCTTAAATTTGGTTATCATGAACCGAAGCTGGATCAAATTTTTGATTTATTGGCTGAAGTGTCCCCCAAAATTGCCGAACATGGCACGTTTAATTTTTGCTTGTCGAATGGGCAGGCTTTATTTACATATGCCATCACCAAATTGCATTGGCTGGTACGAGAATACCCATTTAAACCAGCTCAATTGATTGATCTGGATGTCGAAGTTGATTTCAGTCAGGTTACAACACCTGAAGATCGTGTCGCCGTAATTACCACAGAGCCTTTAACGCAGAATGAAGTGTGGACAGCCTTTGAACCAGGAGAAATGATTTTATTTCAGGATGGCCGTCCCATTAGAAAACAACTGACTTATATAGAACGGCTTGAGCGTGAAAGATTAAATCCAGAATTAAAAAGAATCACCAAAGCAGATCAATATTAGTCAATAAAAGCTAAATATGTGTAAATCTATAAAGATTTTCTATTTAATATCTTTATAGATTTTTGCTTTATTTCTGTAATATATTTGAAATATTAATTTCTTTTACTAATATGATAATAAGATTTTTAATTTTTATACTTTAAACTGTATTTTTTATAATACTAAAACTTTAACAAATTTTCTTAATTTTAAAATATGTTTATTCTGCAAATTAAAATTATATCAATCCCTATTATTTTATTTTCACTCATTTTTTACTTAAAAATTTAAATTAAGTATTTTATTTTTTTTAATAATTTAATCGTTATTTAAGTGGTTTTTTGATCATTAATAATCCTGTTAGGAGATTATATTGGTTAAAAAATACTTTATTCTTTTGGTTGGTATTTTGTTAAAAAACATTATATATCATTGGCTTATATTTTTTATATGGGTTTTGGTTTAAAACCAACTGTTTTGGTTGATTTTTATTTGTTAAAAATCAATATATTATCAATTTATGTGGTGAATCGTATATATTTTATAGGTGGTCGTAATGAAAATGAAATGGGTTCCGGAATATAATACTGGTATCGATGTGATTGACGATCAACACAAACGAATTCTTGATTATATCAATGAAATTGATGATGTTGCAGAACATACGGATCGTGCCCGTATTAAACAAATTCTTGAAAATATTATTGATTACACGCAATCGCATTTTACTTTTGAAGAGTCTTTGCAAGAAGAAGCTGGTTATAAATACCGCGTACCGCATAAGCGTGTACATGATTTATTTATTAAAAAGATTGAATCTTACCGTGACCGTTTTGAGTTGGGACAAGCCATTGAAGGTGAATTGCATGAAGTGCTTTCAAAATGGCTAATTAATCATATTCAGCACGATGATGCTGATTATGTGGGTGCAGTAAAAGAAAATATGATGGGAATCATTAAAGAAAAAGAAAAGAAAACAGGTAAAAACTGGTTTGCTCGTTTCTTTTCATAAAGAAAAATAAACGGGATAACAACAAATAAAAGTCATAATAATCTTGCGCAGCAAATCATTAGACATGATGGTTTGCTTTTTTCTTTTTGATTTTCCCTCATGACAAAGGCAAAATAGCGAAAGACTTTTTTTAGGAACGCATCATGCAGGACAATGCTATGTCACGATGGCTATCACCGCTGATGGCATTTTGTTTATCTTTTATCATCATTGCCACATTAGCACCGATTGTAGGGATTCAGGTTGATCGTCAACTTGATTTTTGGTTGTTATGGTTAGGTACTATGCTTATTTTGGCATTACCGATCTGTTATTTAGAAATTGCCTTGGCGAAGCGCTCAAAAACCACAGCGTTAAATGCATTGTCTAACTTGACGCGTGATGCAGATGCATCACAAAAATGGCGTGTAGTCGGTTGGTTAGCGGTTGTCTTTATTCCTTTCTTGGCAGGCGGCATGCTGTCTAATGCAAGCCAGTTATTGGGTCATTTTGCTTTCAATGGGATTGCGCCTAATCTCTTGTTCGTTGGCTTAGCAGTTGTTGCAATTGCACTTTCATTTGCAGCTCGAAAGATTATTGTTATCTTAAGTGTTGTGGGTGTTTTAGCTTCCTTGATTCTAGCAAATATGATGGGAACGGCTTTGCCTGCTTGGCAAGTGACGCCAGTTGAATTTAGCGAGTGGGGTAGTGCGACCGTATTGGCACTCGTAGCTAGCGGTTTAGGTATGGGCTTGTACTGGCAAAGTAGTTTGCCGACGGTTAATCAACAAGATGTTGCAACCAAAACAGCATTACCGATCTGGATTGCGCAATTATTAGCAGTGGTTGCTTTTGGCTTCTTTGCTGCCAATGCTCAAATTCCAACTTTTGCGTTTGTGGTTGCTGTAGTGAGTGCATCTGCACTTTTACTCAATATGGCACGTGAACAATTACTGCAACGTCAACTGAATATCGCTATTCAATGGCTCGTGATCTTGGCTGCTGTGTTCGTTTGGGCCATTCCTGCAATAAGTCCAATTTTTAATACAGTACTTATGCTTTGGGGCTTAGTGATTTGCTTGATCTATGCCATTTTTGCTGGATGGATCATGAAAATTAGCCATTTACGTAAATCTATGAATTTCAGCAATGAGCTATTTTATAACTTGTGGCGTATTGCAGTACGTGTGGTGCTCCCTGTATCGATCATCTTGGCGATGATTGCTATTATTGGACAATTGGTCTAATGAGTGAGATACAACAGGTTTGGGTGGCGTATGCGGCTCAGGATCAACAGTTTCATCTGGCTGTCCCTTTTCAACACGGTATGACTGCTTTAGATGCGATTGAGCAAAGTGGTATTCGGGCACAAATTGATTTACCCGAACCACTTTCATTGGGGATCTTTGGGGTTCGATTACAAGATCCGAATCAAATATTACAAGTCGGTGATCGTGTCGAGATTTATCGCGCATTAACGATCAATCCGAAGGATATTCGCCGAAAACGTGCTGCAGAAAATCCAGTCGGACTTTATTGTCGCGGAAATCGCTTTAAACAATTGAAGTGATAAGAAAAACCCCTCATTGAGGGGTTTATTTTTATTTTAAAGTGGCTATAGTGGGGGCGCATTGAGAATTGCTTCTTTTGATCCTGGTAAGCCAGGTTGAGATTCTGGAATTGTTTCCAAACCTTCAATTTTTATGACAGTGCCTGTTGGATCGAAGTAAATTCTTAAATGTTGACCGTGAGCTGCAGGAATGTTGGCTTTTTTAGCATATGTTCCTGGCGTATAGTTGTAGATGTAGTCCCAACGTAAAGGATTCATTGGATCTGAAACTGTAGGGCTACCGAGCAAGAAGCGAACTTGTTGGTGACTCATACCGACCTGAATTTTTGAAGCTTGTGCTTGAGTTAATGGCGTCCCTTGCGGAATATCAACTTTATACACGCCCAAGGTCGAACAGCCTGCGAGCAGTGAAGTGACGAACAACGTCAACATGATTTTTTGCATTTTGCTACACTATCCCAAATTAATTATGATGCATTTGATCCACGGATAGATCATACTGCATCTAAACTTTGTTGCATATTCCAACTTTAAATTTGTTGAGAGACCTTTTTACATGCCTATTTCAAATCAAGATTTACGCAAAGCTGGACTTAAAGTTACGCTTCCACGAATAAAAATATTGGAATTACTAGAAAATTCAAGACAACACCATTTAAGCGCAGAAGACATTTATAAAACTTTACTTGAACAGGGTGAAGATGTCGGTTTAGCAACTGTGTATCGCGTGTTAACACAGTTTGAAGCTGCAGGTATTATTCAACGTCATCATTTTGAAAATAATCATTCCGTTTTCGAAATTATGCAAGAAGATCACCATGATCATATTGTTTGCCAGAATTGCAACAAAGTCGTTGAATTTACCAATGACGTGATTGAGACTCAGCAACATGAAGTGGCTGAAAAGTATGGCTTCACTTTGACAGGTCACTCTTTAAATCTTTATGGTTATTGTGATGCACCTGAATGCCAAGATGCATTACGTAAAAAATAACGCTGACTTAGAATCAGTTAAAAAAACAGGCTTCTTTTGAAGCCTGTTTTTTTTTGCTTTTAAGCTTGGCCATCAAAGGTGATATTCGAACTTGCATGCAATAAGCGCTCGGCACCTTCTTCTGACAACTTGATTTGCAAACGAAGATCGTTTGGTGAGTCCGCATGTTTCAATGCATCTTTATAGGTAATTTTTTTGGCTTTATACAAGTCAAACAATGCCTGGTCAAAGGTTTGCATCCCGAGCTCACGTGAACGCTTCATCAACTCTTTAATTTCATGTACATCACCTTTACGGATCATATCTGCAATTAAAGGCGAGTTGATCAGGATTTCAATCGCTGCACGACGAGACTGACCATCAACAGAAGGAATGAGCTGTTGCGCAATCACTGCTTTTAAGTTGAGTGATAAGTCCATAAACAGTTGGTTGTGCCGATCCGCATCAAAGAAGTGGATAATACGGTCGATGGCTTGGTTGGCGTTGTTGGCGTGCAGCGTGGCAAATACCAAGTGACCGGTTTCAGCAAAGGCAATCGCATAATCCATGGTTTCGCGCGAACGAATCTCACCAATTAAGATGACATCGGGTGCTTGACGCAGGGTGTTTTTCAAGGCAACTTCAAAAGAGTCGGTATCAATGCCCACTTCACGCTGGGTAATGATACAGCCCGCATGTTCATGGATAAATTCAATCGGGTCTTCAATGGTGATGATATGACCTTTAGAATTCTGGTTACGATAGCCAATAATAGATGCTAAAGAAGTGGATTTGCCTGTACCTGTCGCACCCACGAACAGAATGATACCGCGTTTGGTCATCGCCAATTCTTTTAAAATAGGCGGTAACTTCAGTTCCTCCATGGTCGGAATGACGGTTTCAATACGACGCAATACCATACCGGGTTCATCGCGCTGTTGAAATGCACTGACACGGAAACGGGCAGTTTTGTCACGGTTGCTGATGGCGAAGTTACATTCGCGCGTTTCAGCAAATTCTTTACGCTGCTTTTCACTCATAATTGAGTTTAAAAGTTGTCCAACAATTTCGCCCGTCAGCTTGGTCTTTGCGATTGGAACAATCTGACCGTTAATTTTCATGGACGGTTCAACATCGGCAGTAATAAATAAGTCGGATGCCTGCTGTTGAATCATCAAATTCAGTAAGTCGTTAAAATCCATAATAAGATCCTAAATCCGTTTAAACTTATAAGAATGATTCTGGTTGTTTTGCCATGGTGCGTGCAGTCTGTGGACTGATAATGCCTTTAGCGACTAAAGTTTTTAAGCTTTGATCTAGCGTGGTCATACCGTAGTTGGCACCCGTCTGGATGGCAGAATACATTTGAGCCACTTTGTTTTCACGGATCAGGTTACGGATGGCAGGAATACCAATCATGATTTCATGCGCTGCGACACGACCGCCACCATTTTTCTTCAATAGGGTTTGAGAAATCACGGCTTGTAATGATTCAGACAACATGGCACGAACCATGTCTTTTTCTTCTGCCGGGAAGACGTCAATCACACGGTCAATGGTTTTTGCTGCAGAGGTAGTATGTAGTGTACCGAAGACCAAGTGACCTGTTTCCGCAGCAGTCAATGCCAAACGGATGGTTTCAAGGTCACGCATCTCACCGACTAGAATAATGTCAGGGTCTTCACGTAGTGCCGAACGTAATGCTTCGTTAAAGCCGTGTGTATCACGATGCACTTCACGCTGGTTAATCAAACATTTTTTCGATTCGTGTACAAATTCGATTGGATCTTCGACCGTTAAAATATGGTCATAACGGTTATCGTTAATATAGTCAATCATCGCAGCAAGTGTGGTTGATTTACCCGAACCTGTAGGTCCAGTCACTAACACGATACCGCGTGGGAAATTACAAATATCTTTGAAGATTTGACCCATGCCAAGGTCTTCAATGGTCAGTACTTTTGATGGAATGGTACGGAATACGGCACCTGCACCACGGTTTTGGTTGAATGCGTTGACACGGAAACGAGCCACACCCGGCACTTCAAAAGAAAAGTCGGTCTCTAACTTTTCTTCAAAATCACGACGCTGTTTATCGTTCATGATGTCATACACAAGTTTGTGTACTTCTTTATGTTCTAAAGCGGGTAAGTTGATACGACGAACTTCGCCATCGACACGGATGAGTGGTGGCATACCCGCTGATAAGTGTAAGTCTGACGCCCCATTTTTAGCAGAAAAGGCTAAAAGTTCAGTGATGTCCATAATTTCCCCGAGATCATTTAAATGTTATTTATTTTGTTAGAATAATAAGGCTTTCCCAGAGCTTAACCAACAGTTAGTTTAAAGGGAAAGTAAAAAAAGATGAACGAAAATGAGAACCTCGTCAATGAATAGTCTTCAAGCGTCACGAAATAAAGTTTTACAGCAAATTGAAGATGCCTGTAAACAGGCCCAGCGTGAGCCGAAAACCGTACAGTTACTGGCTGTTTCGAAGACTCATCCAAGTGAGTCGCTACGTGAAATGTACCAAACGGGACAACGTGCATTTGGAGAAAATTATTTACAAGAAGCTCTGGATAAAATTGAAACTTTAAATGATCTGGACATCGAGTGGCATTTCATTGGACATGTTCAGCGCAATAAAACCAAACATTTGGCTTCAAGCTTCGCATGGGTACATGGAGTGGATCGTTTTATTATTGCCGAGCGTTTATCCAATCAGCGTGAAGCCTCTCAAGCACCGCTGAATATTTGTTTACAAGTCAATATTGATGCGCAAGAGACGAAAGACGGATGTCAGCCGAATGAAGTGGCGGAATTAGTTAAAAATATTAGCCAGCTGCCACATTTAAAATTGCGCGGCTTGATGGTGATTCCCGCACCCAACAATATCCATGCTTTTGCAGATGCAAAACAACTCTTTGACACCGTTAAAAAAGAACATGCACATCCTGAAGACTGGGATACTTTAAGCATGGGCATGTCCAGTGATATGGCTGAGGCGATTGCAGCAGGTTCAACTATGGTTCGAGTGGGAACGGCATTGTTTGGCGCGCGAGATTATTCCAAGTAAACAATACTTACATCCATTTTAATGGTGTTGAAAACTGAACTTTAGGGTTCAGTTTTTGTTTTAAAAATTGAGCTTTCCACTAAAGTTGAGTACAAAAGGAACAGTGTAAGGGAATAATCTGTATAAAAATTATTTATTCGACCAAGAAAATAGGGAAGTTTATGACGGCATATTATCAATTGATCGGGCGAAATACGGATGTGGTAGGAGAAGTCACGGCGCATTACCGCTCAACCATACTGGCTCAAGGGGCATGGAATGAGCATGAGCAGCATATGGCACCCGCGACTGGAATTATCTGTGCGGAATTAGACCAGTTTTCCCCACGAAATGATATGCGTATTGGCCGGATCAGTTTAGATATTTTAGGTCTGATTCCTGCTGGAGAGTTTAGTATCACCACCAAAGTAATTCGCCCGGGCAAGACCATTGAGCTGATTGAGTCAGAAATGAAAGCTCAGGGTAAAAGCTGTATCGTTGCACGTACCTGGCGCATGATCACCCAAAATAGTCAGTTGATAAAAGGTTTGGAAGATGCTCATGGAAATGCGCCTGAAAATGCGCCAGTGTGGGAAGGAATTCGTCAGTGGCCGGGTGGGTATATTCAGTCGATAGAAGCACGAAGTCATCAGCGCCGTGCTGGGAAGGGTATTGTTTGGTTGCGAACGCCACATGACATGGTTGAAGGTGAACCTACCAGTGATTTTGTCCGCTTAATGGGGATGGTCGATACCGCTAATGGCATTGTGCCACGTCAAGAAACACCTTTTAGCTGGGGCTTTCCTAATCTGGATTTACAGATCCATATGCACCGTTTACCGCAAGGTCAGTGGCTGGGTCTGGAAACCATGCAGCAATATGGCGACGATGGTATAGGTCTAACCAGTTCCGTGTTGCATGATCTTTCTGGACCATTCGGGCGTAGTGAGCAGATTCTGACTTTGCGCCCCATGGCATAGTTTTTTTGCAAATAAAAGCCTAGAGCATTTTCTAGGCTTTTTTATAACTTTCGGATTTTAAAATTACCCCACCACCTGAATGGTACTTGCACCGGCACCTAACGGTTTCACCTGAATCTGTACCGGAATGCGTTCGTGCATTTCTTGAATATGCGAGATCAGCACTACTTTGCGTCCCTGACTTTGCAACTGATCCAAGGCATTCATCACCATATATAAAGAAGACGCATCTAAAGTCCCAAAACCTTCATCAATAAACAGCGATTCAATTTTCATCGAGCCAGAGGCCATATTGGCAATCGCCAAAGACAAGGCGAGGGCGGTCAGAAAGGATTCACCGCCAGAGAGTGAAGAAACCGAACGGGTTTCACCATCCATGTCATGATCGACAATCGCGAGGCTTAAAGAATGATCCAGACGCTTGAGGGTATAACGCTGCGATAACATGGCGAGTTGCTGATTGGCATGTTCAACCAGAATGTCGAGATTATATTGTTGTGCATAATCACGGAAATCTTTGCCTTTTGCATCGCCAATCAAGCCTGAAATTTTGCCCCAACGATGTTCTTGTTGTTGAATGCTTTGAATCTGATCGGCAAATTTTTGCAGTTTCAGCACATTTTGCTGATGAACTTCGAGCTTTAAATTTAACTGGTCATAGGCATCTCGTTGGGCTTTTAATACCGTGAGATGCTGTTGTAGTCGCAGTTGTAATGCGGTGAAATCGCAGTCTGGCTGTAATTTTAAATGTTCAGCAAGTTGTCCATGCATGGTTTTTAAAGCCGACGATGCCTCATTCAGCATCCGTTCAGCGTGCTGGAGTTGCTGACGAATCTGTTGCTCTTGGGTGCTATCAATCAGCAGTAATTGAGTTAACTGATCTGCCTCAAAATCAGGATGCAGCGTTAACCATTGCTGAATTTCAGTATCCGATTTTTCTTTAGCATCCATCTGCTGTTGTTGCTGGACTTTAAGCTGGTTTAACTGATTCTTCTGCATTTCAAAATTTTGACGTAATTGTTCAAACTGTTGTTTTAATTCAGTATAAGTGGTTTGCTGTTGTTGACGTTTTTGATCATGGGCTTTTAGCCAATCATTCGGCTTATCTTGCTGTATTCCGGTCATATCAAAAATAAGTGAACAGGCAATTTTACTATTCTGTTGTCCTTTTTCAGAAAGTTCATTTACGACTTGTTGAGTCTCTTCAAGCTGCTTCAACAGATAACCGAGATCGGACTGTGCTTTTTGCAGTCCCTGTTGTTGTACGTTTAACTCTGTATTGAGCTGTTGTAGCTGTTGCAGATGTTTAAAGCGCTGCTGCAAATCCTGTTGAATTTGCTGCGCCGTCTGAACGGTATTTTGTTGCCATGCTTGTTGCTGTGCTGGACTTAGGCAAGAGAAAACATCATTCACTTGAGTTTGTAAGGTCTGAGCAGATTCGAGTAAATGCTGTTGTTCTTGAATTTGCTTCGAGAGTAACTGCTGATCTTTGGAGGCTTGAATCAAGTTTGCAATCTGTTGTTCAGCCTGCTCTAAACTCAGTTTGAGTTGTGTTTGAGCTGCCGAAAATTCTTCATTCAGACCTTGCTGTGGCTGCTCTAAATTAAGCTGTAATGCAGCAATTTTAAATAGTTGCTCTAATGCATCTTTTGTCGCTTCAAGTTTTGTTGTTAATTGGAGAATCGTCGTTTCAGTCTGAGTATGTTCAGTCTGTAATTGAGTCAAATGGAGTTGCTGATCTTGCCATATTTTAAATGTCGTTTGCTCAAGTTCAATAGCCTGTTGTTCTTGTTGCTGCTGGAGATTAAACAGCGTTTTAGAAATAATGCTTTGATCTTCTTTATAAGGATGATGGGTACTGCCACAGACTAGACACGCTTCACCAGATTGCAAGTTATCACGTAGCTGCTCAATACTTTCAGTATGCAACAAGCGCTGTTGTTGTAAAAACTGTTGCAGGTTTTCACGCTCTAATTTAGCCGTTTGATAGTCTTGATCTGTCTGCTGGGTCTGTTTTTGCAGTTGTTGCAAGCTAACGGTTAAAGTGTCTAACTGTGATTGAGCAGTTGTTTTTTCATTATTATCTGAAAACCACTGAGCGAGTTTTTGCTCAATCAAACTGAACTGATTGAGTTGAGCCAGTTTCTGTTCACGTTGCTGACGCATTGCTGCTAACTGTTGTTCTAATGCTGCAACATTTCCAAACTGTGAAATATGCTGTTCAAGTTGTTGGTGTTTCTGTGCAAAATTTTGTTGGGCAGTCGCAAGATTACCTAAACTATTTTCAATATGTTGATAGTGTTGAATAAAACGTTGAAGTTGCCCTAGATGGACATCTAAACCGTGGTCTAAAGCTGAAAACTGTTGGCTATGTTCCAGTTGTTGCGTAATTGTAGTTTGGTTGTGTTCAAGCTGTTGAGCGTATTGCAAGCTTATGTTGAGTTGCTGTTCTAACGGCTGCTTTTGAAGTTTTAGTTCATCAAGTTTGGTATTGGCTTTACGGAATTCCTGTCCAATAAAGTCGCGTTCTTGAATACAGTGACGAACTTGCTGTAAGGCTTGGTCATGTTGTTGTTCAAATGCTTGGGTGATTTTAAGGGCAGTTTCAGCCTCTAGATAAACCTTTTTTTCGGCTTCAAATTGGCTTTCCAACCCTAAAAACTGCTGCTCAGACTGTGAAATTTGCGGGGCAAGTTGTTGCTGTGCCTGAATGTTGTGTTGTTGTTGAAAGACTACAGGACGGATACTGGAAAACACCTCTAAGCGCTGTAACTTTTCACGTTCTTTTGACAGCTGTTGATGACTCAGCTGTTGTGCATCAAAATGCTGTTGTTTAAGGGCAATCTCTTGCTCAAGTTTATGTTTATGTTCAAACCACTGTTGCTGTAATTCAAGTCGGGTTTTTTCTTGCTCAAGTTGAGTGAGCTGTTGTTTTATTTGCAGATGTTGTTGCTGTAAATCAGCGAGATCCTGCTCCGAAATAATCTCAATATGACCTAACATTTCTTCGAGTTTTTTACGCTCTTTTTCAATATCCGCCGTTTTACGAAAAGCAATTTCACCAATTTTGGCAAAAATATTGGAGTTGGTTAAATATTCAAGTAAAGCGCCACGTTCATTATCCCGGGCTTTTAAAAATGCGGTCACTTCAGATTGGGCAAGCAAAACTGCACGGGTAAATTGCTCAAAACTGAGTTGGGTGATTTTATGAATACTGGCATCCACTGCCTTGGCTTTATCCGCAATCACCACACCATCGGTTAAGCATTTTAAATGGCGTTGTACACTTTGTAATTTACCCGTAGCACTTTCACGCGCACGTTTAATTTCCCAACGCGCCAGATAATGTTTCTGATCCTGTGCCACAAAGACAAGTTCGGCAAAGCCATGTCCTGTACCGCGGCGAAGTACGGTTAAAGGGGAGTTGGTCAGTAATTCTGAACCATCCACATCGACCAATTTACCATCACTGCCTTTTAGACGTGGCACTTGATTGAACAGTGCGAGGCACATGGCATCTAGAATTGTAGATTTGCCTGCCCCGGTTTTGCCAATAATCGCAATTAAACCGGCATTGGCCAAAGGCTCACTTTCAAAATCAATAAAATGTTCACCAGCAAGAGATGCCAGATTTTTTATACGTATAGATAAAATTTTCATGGCAAATCCTTAAATCGTGTTTCTATCTTCAAGTAAATGATGGGCTTCTTGAACCAGAGTTTGAAAATCTTTCAACACTGCATCATCTTGCACATAACCTTTGCTTTGCCAAATTTGTTCAAACAGTTTTTCTGGCGTTGGCGGTTCAAGCTGAATTTTTGCAGCACTATTTTGTATTTCAAGATTTTTGTACTGACGTGAAATTTTAACCAGTCGATAGCGGTTTTTAGGCAAGGCATCTTCAAATTGTTGTCTTAAATTAGGTAGCGGAGGCGTGTCGGTATGATATTCAATATCAATATATTCACGTTGATCAATATTGGCAATTTCACCACTGGTTAGCGCTTTAAGCTGTGCAAATACCTCATTCAATTCACCACGAATCCGGTGCAATTGAATACTGCGTGGAATAGGCAATGCTTCAGATTGAAAAGTAGTTTCATCCGCTTTCGAGGGTTCAATTTTGACTTCAACCACTTGGTGCTTATAGTTAATTTCACTGAAAGATAAAGGAATCGGTGAGCCGCTATAACGAATATGCGGATGCTGAACTTTTTGTGGTTTATGCAAATGCCCAAGTGCCACGTAATTAATCACATCATCAAATAATGCGGTAGACAGAGCTTCTTCATTGCCAATAATAATCGGGCGTTCAGAATCGGAAGTTTCGCCGCCTTGCATATGCGCATGTGACATTAAAATCAGCGCTTGATCATCGGTTTTACGTTTCTTAGCTTCTGCAATCAGTTGTTGGTGTAAATAGGAAATCGCATTTTGGCTATTGGTGGTGTGCTCATTAAAACCGGTAATTTCCGCAGCACGTAAAAAGGGCAGGCATAAACACCACGCGATAATATTTTTATCTAAGTCGTAAATGGGTTGCAGTAAACGATCGAGATCTAAAGTTTTATCTTCCTTCCAACGTACCACTCCAACCGTTCTGGCATTGTATTTTTCTAGCAAGGGCTCAACTTGTTCAATGCGATAACCTGAATCATGATTACCTGCAATCATCAGCGTTTGCATATGCGGGGCAAGTGCATGGGCATCGGCTAAAAATTGGTAAAGCTGTTTTTGTGCAGCAGATGCAGGATTGATCACATCAAAAATATCGCCTGCAATCAGTAACGCATTTGGTTGTTTTTGTTGTATTTGTTCAAGCAACCACTTTAAAAACTGTTCATGTTCATATTGGCGTGAATGGTTGTAAAAAAATTGTCCCAAATGCCAATCTGATGTATGAAAAAAATGAACAGCCATGAATGCCCCAAATCACAAAGTATGATAAGGCTATAAATTACCATAAATTATGCGGGTTACTCTGCAATTCGTAGTGGGTGTGACCGCTTAACTCGGGTTAATTTATTAAAATTTCAGGCTTTTTTTATTTCGCATTTTCATCTGCTTCAACCAGACCAAAGGTGTTTTGATCCAAGTCGAGAAAATAGCCCTGCCAGCAACGTCCTGGAATGGCAAATTTAGGCATGGCGATTTGGCCACCCGCGGCAAGAATCTTGTTCGAAGCGGCATCGA
This sequence comes from Acinetobacter terrae, assembly GCF_002135195.1. Lineage (NCBI taxonomy): Bacteria > Pseudomonadati > Pseudomonadota > Gammaproteobacteria > Moraxellales > Moraxellaceae > Acinetobacter > Acinetobacter terrae. The sequence goes on along the minus strand of NZ_NEGF01000015.1, from coordinate 4,053 downwards.
AATTTTCGACCAAGACAGAACAGGTAAAAGCATTGGTGCCACAATGTGTCGGTGGTACTTCTGCAGGGCGTTTCAGTAATCCGCCAGACATGTTTTCAGTTTCGATCTGGTAATATTCAACAGGAAGACCTTTAACCTTGGTAAATTTCCAGCCAAAAACAGTCTGGTAAAAGTCAATGTCTCTGAGTGGGTTTGAAGACTGGATTTCAAAGTAGACAATATTATTCATGATGTGTCCTGATCGTTATTTAAAATATTTTAGAAAAATTGATACGATGCTTTTGCCGTATAAGAGATTTTTGATTGCTTTTAAAGTAAATCAAATGCTTGGAATGATGTGTTTCTTCTTTGAGAAAAATTGTATAAGAATTAAACAAATTTAGATTAAAAAAGAATAAGATTGCAAAAAAGCAATTTATGTTTTGGGGACCTACTTGGAGTAGGTAAATCATAAAAAAAGCAAATAGAAATTCATTCAGGGCACAGGTTTATAGGTCATCGAATTTCTTTTGTATCCAGATTAGAGCACAACTATGCCAGATAATCCGTTTGATAATAATCTGCCGAATGACATGTTTTACAAGACATTATTGGAGTCAACCTTAGCCATTCCATGGAGCATTGACTGGGCAACAAAGCAGTTTAGTTATATTGGCCCGCAAATCGAAAAGTTACTGGGCTGGAAACAGGATTCCTGGAAGTCGGTGCAGGATTGGGCAGACCGCATGCATCGGGATGATCGTGATCATGTGTTGAATTTTTGCGTATCACAATCCATTGCAGGCATAGATCATGAAGCGGATTATCGTGCTTTAAAGGCCACTGGCGGATATTGCTGGATTCGAGATGTGGTCCATGTAGTGCGCAAGGAAAATGGTGAAGTTGAAAGTTTAGTCGGCTTTATGTTTGATATTTCTGACCGTAAGAAAAAGGAAGAAGAATTAACCGCCTTACATCGCAAGCTGGAAGAGTTTTCCTATAAGGATGGTTTAACCGAAATTGCAAACCGCCGTCTATTTGATGATTTTTATTCGCGCGAATGGTACAACGCGATCCGTGAGCAAAAGCCAATATCGGTGATTTTGATCGATATCGACTTTTTCAAGCAATACAATGACTTTAATGGGCACATTATTGGCGATGCCTGTATTAAGCAGATTGCACAGATGCTGGAAAGCTGCTGTGTCCGTCCGCGTGATTTAGTGGCACGTTATGGCGGAGAAGAATTTGCCATTGTATTGCCAGAAACACATTTAGAGGATGCGATTCAAGTTGCGACAAAGATTCTTCACATGATGGATCAGGCCAATCTTCCACATCGGGCTTCACCTATTTCTGAAAACGTCACTTTAAGTATGGGGGTTAAATGTATTTTCCCTACAGAGAAGAATGATAAAATACACTTCTTGAATCTGGTTGATCAAAACTTATTTAAAGCAAAACAGACCGGGCGTAAGCGCTGTATTGCCGATGAAATGTCAAATTCTATTTTCAGTTCAGCAGACAATTGAAATGCAGATAAACTCAAAAATCCCTTCAATTGAAGGGATTTTTTTAATCAATCTTTAAAATGCACCGGTATCCACTGGTAACGCTTTCCATCTGCAGAATAAATATGCCCAATGCCAGGGAAAGGTAAATGTGGTGCAGCTACGGTCTGTCCCTGTTTAGCTAAACGGGAAAACTGGGCCAAACGTGTTTGCACTGCTTTTTTCGGGTCAATATCAAAATCAATCGCTGTTTCGGGTTGATCAAACTGAATGCTATGTGAATGGACAATATCACCGACAAATACCATTTCTTCATTACCAGACTTTAATGCAAAACTAAAATGTCCCGGTGTATGACCTGCAGTACTGATCACGTCAAAACCTTTTATTTTGTCACCTAATTTAAAGGTCTTAAAGCGTTTCGTGGCTTGATAGGGCTGAACTGCTTGCTGAATCTTCTCTACAGTTTGTTTGAATCTGGCTTGTTTATCTTGTGGTAATTTTGCTGCCTGTTTGGGATTTAGCCAAAAGTTTGCTTCCGTATCGGCAACATAGACTGCGGCATTCGGAAAGCTAGCTACGCCTTTATCACTGATGCCACAGACATGATCCGGATGTAAATGGGTCAGTAAAATGGTATCCACTTGCTCAGTCTTATAGCCCGCAGCTTTCAGATTTTTCACGACTGAACCAAAATTGGGACCGTTACAGCTCGATGAACCGCTATCCACCAAAACCAGCGATGAACCCGTATTGACCAGAAAAGCATTCACTGAGGTTTGCACACCTTTGGCCTGATCAGCATGATATTTCTTTAAGATTTGCGTCACTTCAGTTGCTGGAATACCTTTAAATAAGGCAGGAGAGAGGTAATTGGTGCCATCAAGCAGCGCTGTAATTTGTACATTACCCAATTGGTGTTGGTAAAAGCCTGCGACCTGTTTTTGATGAGCGATGGATTTGGTTTCCACAGCCTGAGCTTGGGGCATGACTATCAATGAACTCAGTGCTAGTGCTGTTATGACGATTTTCTGATTGAGTGTTTTCATCGTTATTCTTATCGTTTAAATGACATGTCTTTTTTAGCATATTTTGGGCTAAAATTTATGCGATTTAAACAAAAAGCCAATTATAAGAAGAACTTTTTAATTATGATGTTTAAAATTTATAGATTTTAGTATTGTTGATTAGTGTGAATTTAAGAGCGCATTATTGATTAATAATACATTATTGATTAATAATAAAGGAATTATCTTATTAAATGAATAGCAATAGAGATTGGTTCAATTTTCAGGAAGATATCGCACAGCATTTTAGAAGTCTAGGGGTTAATGCTGTGACAAATAAAACGATTCAGGGAGTTCGGACAGAACATAATGTCGATATTTATGTAACTTCAAAGTATTTAGGCACGAATATCAAATGGATTGTTGAAGCTAAACATTGGCAAACAAAAATTCCTAAAGAAAAAGTATTAGCGCTAAGAACAATTGTAGATGATATCGGTGCGGATAAAGGTTTTATTATTTCTCAAGTAGGCTTCCAATCCGGTGCAATTGAGGCCATTAAGAATACTAATATTCAGCTGTATACATTTGATGAGTTAATTTTATCTACTAAAAGTTATGTTCAGAATGAAGTTTTAGAAACATATATTCGTAGAGCAAGACTATTGAAAATAAGATATTTTGCACACAAAAAGAGGATTAGAAAAGACTATGGTCTGAGAGGAGAACTCGGGGAAGTTGCAAGTTTTTCTGGGGGCATGGTTAGTAAGTACCATATTTGAAATACTAGATAAAGCTAAAAATAATTTATACCCAATTGATTTAACAACGAACATGATTGAAAAGGTTGGTAGTGATATAGCTGAGAACTTTATTGAACTAGTACAATGGTTAAACTTAAATCTTAATTGGTTAGATGAAAAAATATTACAAGCCGAATATCAAATGATGAAGGATGGAGTATTTAACCCTGAATTAGTTAATCCCAATTTAGACGTGCAAACAATGAAAGAACAATTTATGAATATGAAAAATTTCTCTAAAAATGGTTATTCACAAATAATTGAAAATTTTTTAAAGAGAAGATTGAATAAATAACCTTATCTTAATGAGATGACAGGCGACATGGATGTCGCCGTTAGCTTGTGATATAGGGAAGTATCATCAAGCTAACAAAAGATTTTTGTTACTTTTGATCTTTCAAAAGTAAGGTAATGCCTATGCAATGGAAAGAAAATTATAAATAGTAAAGTAAGGCTGTGAATTAGCTAAATCCTCTCCCTAACCCTCTCCTTTAAAAAGGAGAGGGAATATTACATATTGATTTAAGTCTATAAATTGGTAATCCCCCCTGAAAATAATAGGACCTAAAAGTAGAATTTTCTCTTAAAGTATAGGCAGGAGATTCTGCATGAAAACATCTAAATTTACTGACAGTCAGATCATGTCCATTTTGAAACAGGCGGAGTCTGGCACACCTGTAGCTGCCCTTTGTCGTGAACACGGTATGAGTAATGCGACCTTCTATAAATGGCGTGCTAAATATGGCGGTATGG
>NZ_NEGF01000014.1:0-91308 GCF_002135195.1 Acinetobacter terrae | reverse complement strand
CGTCAATGAAGACCCATTCTTTATCCAATATGCCTCGTAGTTTAAAAAAAAATTCTCCCATAGCCCTTTACTCGCCCAACGATTGAAACGGTTGTAGGCTGTTTGCCATGGACAAAGATCCTCGGGAATATCACGCCAAGGCGCACCTGTTCGAAGTTTCCACAAAATGGCTTCCATAATATTTTTGCTATTACGTGAGCGGTAGCAGCCATAAAATTGCATGGTATTTTGGATTTGCACCCAAATTTCATCAGTAATGACTCTGCGTGACATGTTGGAAAACATAATTTTAGAAGGGAGATAGAAGATATTTTAATTGAATAGATAAGAAGAATGAAATATGTACATCAAATGAAAACAGCCCCTAGTCTTCCCAGGGTAAATAATATCCCGCAATTTCTACGGATAAAGCCGGGATAATTTTTAGCCAACGTTGTAAGCATTTTCTCACATTAATTCAAGTATGTGGGCTACTAGACCGCATACTTGAAAATTCATATGATCAATACATCAGGAACAGGACGTTATTCCGCTCTTTAGTTTTAAATTACGCTTGGATGTGCATCTAAAACGCAGATTAAAGTCACTGCTAGCCCAGTAGGGGAGCGACGGCCTTGTTCCCAGTTTCGCGGTGTTCTAGAACTGATAAGATTTACTATAAAATTCCACTATTTTTTTTGATAAATTTAAGCTACTGTTTGTAAATGATAATTATTAAAAAAATAAATTTTTGTAAGTAAAATCGTACACATATTAGAGATATTAACGTATATCTTCTTTATCAATTTTTTGAGAACATGTTTCGCATAAATAGGCTGGCAGGAAAAGCTGGCAATAAACCGCACTACAACGATAATAAAGTCGAAAGACAGCGAAATTACACCGGAACGTAAATGATAAAAGAAGAAACTTACAGCCGCTAAGCCTTATAGTTTTGGGAGAGACTATAAGGCTTTTTATTTGACATAAAATCTCTTATTCGAATAACAACAACAACTGTTATTCACCAATTAAAATGTCTATGTGATAAATCATTTAAAATGTTCTGCTTTTAACTACAAGAGTCAAGCACAGGATTTAAATTTCTTTGTTCAATAACAGCTTTCTGAGCTTTACGACTCGGCATACTTTTCTTGGCACGAGAACGTTTATTCTGCTTTTCTAATTCCTCATGCTGTTGCTGATTCACAGAAGCGTAAATGCTGAAATTTTCCTGCGGCATCATCAATAAACACCTATCACAAAATTTTACTGAATTTGATCAAAAAGTAGGTATAGTTTTATATTATCTACTCCAATAAAATAGGCGAGTTAGAGTTTATAGCAGAGAATATTTTTGGCCAAAACTAACGATTTAAACAGTGATAAGGTTGAAGATTAAAAGTATTTATTCCCTCTAAGTAAAGTCTAAAAATACAACGAGTCTCATTGGTTTAGATTTAGCAATCATTCTTCTAAACTAAAACTCAAAAATATTGTATTTATAATTGGTAAACCCAATACAGGCTTTTTTATTGATGAATTATTTTTGGCAGCAGTGTTATTAATTCAGGTGAATTCACAATCGACTCTATCGTTTTAGAGACTTATCTCATTAATATTCTTGCATTCGTTTTAAGCAAAATATCTTATCTATTACCAGTAGGGCGTAAAATTTTGTAGGGGCACACTCAAAATAGGAGCAGATGCATATCAAAAAATTGCTGGGAATCGTTGTTGCAGTATTTCTAATTATAACTGGGATACAAAAAGCCATGGCAATCGAAGAAGCGAGTTACGTCGTCACAATGAAGGAAAATAAGTTTGAGCTTCGTGAATATGCTCCTCACGTTGTTGCTACAACCCTTGTAGAGGGCAATATGGAGCAAGTCAGTAATAAAGCATTTATGAAATTATTTCGATATATCTCGGGTAGCAACGTTTCACGTCGTAAGGTCGCCATGACCGCCCCAGTTTCGCAACAGCCGATAGGTGAGAAAATACAGATGACTGCCCCCGTCGAACAACAGCGTGCTGAGAACAAATGGATAATAAGCTTTATGATGCCGAAGGCGTATACATTAGATATGCTTCCGCAACCAGAAGATGCCAGCATTACATTACGTCAATTTCCTGCACAACGTATGGCTGTAGTTCGATACTCTGGAACTTGGAGCGAAAAGAATTATCTCAGTCATGAATTGAAACTCATTGCATGGATGCATACAAAGGGTCTAACACCTATAGGAAACGCTATATGGGCTCGATATAATCCTCCTTTTACGCCATGGTTCTTAAGACGAAATGAAATTATGATCCCAATCAATTAATGTTATTATTAATGATTAGATTATAGCTGCGCCTTGGTCATTCCTCCCAGTTTGAGAAATATTTTTGGATCAAATATAGTTTTCCGGCATTCTATACTGTTCAATTGTGTTGCATAGTAATCGGCTTACCAGAAGTGATTGTTGAATATTTTTTTTCGACTAACGTAATAAGTCTATTATAGGTAATACTTATTCTAAGTAAGAAGTTATCAATGATAAAACTAATAAGTTATATAGGCTTAGGTCGGCTGTTACAGCCTGTGATTATTATCAGTATATGCACTACTGTACATGCTAATACTGTACCTAGTAGTTCTCCAAATGATATTACCTATCCAAGTACAGATTATGGCTTGGGCGAACATCTCTCTTCAAATGAAGCAACCGCAGCTGTAACAATTGCAGATTTAATTGAAACATCAGTTCGAAAACAATATGCAACAGGTATCGCTCTGCGAGATGTGCACTCCAAAGCACATGGTTGTGTACAAGCAGAATTTAAGATAAATAAAAATCTTCCTAAAAATATAGCTCAAGGCATTTTTATTCCTGGAAAGACCTATCAATCATGGATTCGCTTTTCTAATGGATCTAGTGATTCTACTCAAGCAGACATTAAACGAGATGCTCGTGGCATAGCAATAAAAATTTTAGGAGTCCCTGGAAAAAAGCTTTTAGATAATGAAGCATCCACTCAAGATTTTATTATGATTAACCACCCTGTTTTTTTTGTGAATGATCCTGTTCGCTATATGTCGTTAATGCAGGATATAAATAGTGATCGTTTTTTTAAAAAACTGCATATTCCTTTTGTATTGGGTGCAAAAGGTACTTGGATTGCATTAAATTCAAAAACGAAAATTTCAAATCCTTTGCATACGAGGTATTGGTCTATGACACCTTACCAGTTAGGGATAAATCCAAATCGCGAAGCAGTAAAATATTCTATTCAAGCATGTTCAGCAGTTAAAGAAGCTATTCCACATGCCCCTAACCATGATTTTTTAAGAGAAGCACTCAAAAGTAGTTTAAAAAAAGATGATGCTTGCATGGAGTTTTTAATACAACCTCGAACATCAAATAAGATGTCAGTCGAGGACTCAATGACTGAATGGAAAGAAAGCGATGCTCCTTTCTATAAAGTCGCAACTATTCGTATTCCTCAACAAATTTTTGATACTCCTGCACAAAATGAATTTTGTGAAAACCTTTCTTTTTCACCATGGCATTCACTTCCTGAACATAAACCACTCGGTGCAGTAAATAGAATGAGAAAAGTGATTTATGAACGTATTAGCCTGGTGAGACATGAGATGAACTCTATTCAGAGAGCAGAGCCACATTCTAAATAATTTATGTGAAGTTAAGAATAGGAGCCTATAGCTCCCATTCGAAATGTTTTATAACTCAAAACGAAGACATGGCTCCAATGAGCAACGTTCTCCATTAGATTATGAAAAGGCCCATCAAAAGATGGTTAGGTGTGTCTAGAATTTTGGTGGCTATTCAAAGTCTCCGATAAACCCGATAGTGTTAACCATGAAGCTCTAATCTTATACAAGTTAGAGCTTCTGTTTTTCTCAGCTTAGTTACCTCGATAGGTTGAATATCCATAAGGACTAAGAAGTAAGGGAATATGATAGTGTTTTACCGAACCATCGGTCTGGAAAATCACCGGAACTTCTGGAAAGAAAGAATTTTGCTTATTTTTCTTAAACCATTCACCTGTTTTGAAGGTAACTTTATAGACGGCATTGTCGAAAGTTTTATTTTCTGGAAATAATGCGGTTACACGACCTTGCTCATTGGTTTTAGCTTCTGAAATCTGTATCCATTTTCCATTTTTTTGTTCTTCCAAAGTAACTTTTACATCGGGTGAAGGCAATCCACTTTCCAAGTTAAGGACATGCACACTTAAAGGATTTTGCGCCATTACCCAACTTGAAATAAATAAACTGCCAGCGAATAAAAATAACTTGTTCATATGAATTTATCCTGAATTAAATTGATTTAAATTTGTTTGAGTGTGATTTCTATACCCTGTTGTGCACATTGATCATCTTGAATTGACCCACCTGCACCGGCTACACCAACCGCACCTAATAGCTGACTTTTATAAACTACGGGCACTCCTCCACCTAAAAGTAATAATTCAGGTAAGCTGGTTAAATTCTGTGAATCAACATTCTTCTGAGCATTACGCATAAATTGTAAGGTAGTCACCTTGCTTGAATATGCGGTAAAAGCTTTCCTTTGCGCTGCGATTAAATTATGTATACCCACAGTTTCATGCCGTTGACTTGCTAGGACATTGCCACCCTGATCTAACACCACTACAGCCGCAGGTTTAGCAGTAGTGCTACATGCCTGCATGACATTGGTGACCAGTTGATTGGCGAGGTTTAAATCCATGACATAGCTGGTTTTAGGAGCTGAATATGTGATTGAACTACATAGAAGTACCGGAATAAATAGAAGTTTTTTCATCATTTCTATTAAGCTAAATTAAGAGATAAGCTAGCTTATATAAAATAAAGTCATTATTGCATGACAATCAGATTACGAATTTGTAATGTAGTAACAGACAAATCCATATAATATTATTTAGATGCACATACTTATTGTTGAAGATGAAACAAAAATTGCTGAATTTCTAGCAAAAGGGTTAAATGAATCTGGTTATTTATCCAGTATTGCTCATGAGGGATTAACAGCGTTAACGTTGTTACAAGAAAAAAACTTTGATTTAGTAATTTTAGATGTCATGTTACCTGAAATTGATGGTTGGCAAGTATTAAAGACCTTAAGGACATTTTCTAAAATTCCAGTACTCATGCTGACTGCAAAAGATCATGTCCTGGATCGAGTTAAAGGCTTAGAACTAGGTGCAGATGATTATTTAATTAAGCCCTTCTCTTATATTGAACTATTAGCACGGGTCAAAAGCCTATTGAGACGCAGTGTAAAAACCGAGTCTGAATATTATCAAGTTGAAGATTTAATTTTATACCGGCTTGAACGTACTGTTTATCGGAACCAACAAAAAATCGACTTAAGCTCTAAAGAGTTTTCGCTTTTACACTTATTAATGCAACATCAAGGTGAATTATTAACCCGATCTCAAATTGCCTCTGAAGTGTGGAATATTAACTTTGATACAGACACCAATGTGGTGGATGTCGCTATCCGTCGTTTACGTGCAAAAATTGATGACCATTTTCAGCCCAAATTAATTCATACTGTTCGGGGTATGGGATATCGTTTAAGCATAAATAAATGAAAAATCAGCTAAGACATCTGAGTTTAACAACACGCTTAAGTATTTCCTTCAGTATTATTTGTTGTACTGTATTTTTTGCTATTGGTTTACTTTCTTATCACAACATGCAGCACCTGTTAGCTAAACAACGTGATCAGAATTTAACTGCACGTGTTGAACGCATTGAAATTTTTTTACAAGATCAAGAAAGTTTTCAGATTTTAGTTCAACACCCACGTCTGTATGAAAATATGCTGGGAAAAGAAGATAATCTTTTAATCTTAAAAAACCAGCAACTAGCCTTAATTGAGATTAATCCACTGAAAGTCCATATTCCAGATATGGCCGAATCAAAAACCATTACCTTTCTGGATAATCAATCTGAATTTGCCACAACCCGTTTGGCCTATAAAACTGTTGTTTTTAATGATCAACATTATCAACTGATTGCTGGCACACAACTTGATGAAGCTCAATCTACTTTAGATCAATATTTATGGAAATTGATTCTCTATAGCTTATTGGGAATTGTAATGGCAAGCCTACTCGGACGTTGGGTGGGTTTGTATTTACTCAAATCTTTAAATAACTTGATTGAGCAAACACATAAAATTCAGGGTACTCAACCACATCAGCGAATCGAAGTTAAAAGTACTACGGTTGAAGTTGATAAACTCAGTTCAGCAATGAATGCTATGTTAGAAAAAATTCAAATTAATTATGATCAATTGGCACGGTTTTCTGAAGATATTGCCCATGAACTAAGAACCCCCTTAAATAATTTAATGGGTCAAACACAAATTATGCTCATGCAATCTCGGTCACAACAAGAACTGGAGCAGCTTTTATATTCTCATCTTGAGGAATATGAACGACTAAGTAAGATGATAGACAATATGTTGTTCATCGCTCGTTCTGAACACAGTGATTATATTATCGAAAAAGAAAATATTGACTTATCCAACCTTATTTTAGAATTGGTCCACTATTTTGAATTCTTGGCTGAAGATAGGCTCATGAGATTTGTTTTAGAGTTAGAAAAGGGAATTCAAATATATGCTAATGCAGATTTGTTAAAAAGAGCGCTGTCTAATCTTATAATTAATGCGATTGATTATGGATTTGAAGATCAAGACATTGTGATTTCAACAAAATCTACGGAAAATCATATCGATATTGAAGTATTAACTAAAAATGTTTTTATTGACAAACAACATTTGAAGCATTTATTTGAACGTTTCTATCAAATTGAGAGTAGTCGACATGCCAAAGCAAAAACTGGTGGTTTAGGATTATCAATCGTTAAATCTATCATGATGTTACATAATGGAGAAGCAACCGCTTATAACACTCAGGAAGGAATTGTATTTAGTTTAAAAATTAAATATTTAACTTGAAGATGTTATTAAAAAGTTCTTAAAAATGAGAGATTGCAAATTGTTTAGATGCCCTAAAATTAATATATTATAACTTATACAGAATTTAATTAAATTATCATATAAAATCAATATGATATGTCAATGTAAAAAGCTAATCCACTTTAGTACGCATTTAGTCACAACAATTCCAGCCTCTTGCGGCTATACGACCTCATTGCAATTTCCTATTATGGTGACATAAGAAACTGAAAGTTGCAGAACAAAAAACAATAATCATAAGTCTCATTAACTAGAAGTTGAATATAGTATTTGTTGAGTAAACATGGTCGTACATAAAAAACCTGACAGGATGCCAGGTTTTTTATGTTTCGTTTCTTAGCCACAAGTAAAGCTTGTATAAAATTTAAAATTACACCTTGAGTTCACTGAAAGTGACTATAGGATATCAGCTATCTGAGGTAACTACTCTTATGTCTGATTTAAGATCAAATTTGAATTGACGCTTATGCTCAAACATTTTTTTATCGGCCTGTTCAGCTGCAAAAAGCAGCCCACGGGCAGGATGACGCATTGAAAAACCAATGGCTATACTAATTTTCGCTTGTGCAAAAGCATCTATAATTCTCTTTAAAAGTCTTTCTGCACCGGTCTTATTATTTTCCACACTTAGAATGACGAATTCATCGCCACCCAGGCGAGCTACAATATCATTACTACGGACAGTATCACTTAACACGTTGGCAGCCTGTTGAATGAGGTGATCTCCTACAACATGCCCTAAGTTATCATTTACTTCTTTTAGATTATTAATATCAATAAAAAACACCGCAGCGGAATGACCATAACGCTTACAGCGTTCCTCTTCTTTACTAATTAATTCGTCCCAAGCTCGACGATTATATAATCCAGTTAATCCATCCCTGAAAGCTTTCGTCTTTAAACGCTTAACTTCACTAAATTGTTGGTTTTGACGAAGCTCGGCTTGAAGAATTTTACTCAGTAAGTTTCCAAGTAATTCTATTATTTCAATATCTTGAACTATCGTTTCAGGTTTTGGATGAGGATCAATTGCACACAGTGTACCAAATAAGCTGCCATCTTCATTAAGGATGGGCTGACCTATGTAGGATTTAATACTTACTTGTTGACTAATTGGTGCAGTGGCATATAAGGGAATATCTTCACAATGAGGGGCAATTTTAGGTGCTTTTCCTTTAACCATATGAGAGCAGAAAGAATCTGCCCATTTAAATACGTGTCCGGGTTTAATATCATAACCATGATCTTCACTTTGCAGTACAATCCAGTCTTTACCTTCTACCCGAGTGATCATCCATAAATCAAATCCCAAGCGTTTATGGAGAAATTGTAAAATAGCTTGACCTGCTTCTTCAAAGTTTTTAAAGTTTATAGTATTCATCTAATCAACCTATGATAATGATTCGAAAGTAATTTATTTATATGATTTAATTTAAAATATTATATAATCCATATTCAAAATAAAATTTTAGACATAAGCTGATGAAGTACATTGATCAATTTAAAGAAGTTCATCTGTAATATACAGTAAAATTAAAAAAATCTTAATAGCCCTACAAAATATCAGGAATATATACATATAAGAAAACTTGATTATTTATTTTTTATAATATAATTAATCTAACTATAAAAATTGTTATTTATATATATTTTCTTTAATTATCATAGTTTTATTTATAATTATTTGTTTTTCATTTTTTCAGGGCCATTCTTTGTTATTTTTAAAGTTATAATCAGTCAATAAAATGGCTAAAAATTATTAAAAAAATCAGTAGGATTTATTAGACTTCTTTCATAAATCATTTTTTACTCAGCTCCTGGTTATAAATTCCAGCAATTAAATTGAATCTCAAACCGAGTCTTTTGCCTCTATTTCGATAACGCTCAGCAAGGATTTTGAAGGTTTTCAGCCTGCCAAATACATGCTCTATGCCGATTCTTTTTTTATTGATTTCCCTGTTATAGACTTTTAATTCAGCATCCAATTTACAGCATCTTTTGGCTTTTAATGGCAACAGGCTATTGGGAGAAAAAGTATAAATCCCTTTCCAAGTTTTATATAGTTGTTTTTGTTCGTGCAAGGGATTGCACAGGCAAGAAAGTACATATCGCACAAGCCATTACTACCACCCGACCATATCTAACGCAGTACATACTTTAAGTGTATCCAGATCGAATCTCTATGGGTAATTGAATCAGCCAGAATCTGCTTCTCATTTAAGATATTGTAAGAGTGATCAAAGAATAAACATAAACGGTAGAAAATCATAAAAAAACCCATCCGGGCTAGAATGGGTTGTTAAGTCTAGACTATACCACTGAAATTAAATAATAAAATATAAGCATTTCGTATAAGGGGTATTATGTTGAATTTATAAAATCTAAAAAAGGAATAGTTAAAAGCTATCCTTTTTTCTTTTTGCAATCTATAAATTGGAATATTTCATTTTTCCAAAAGTAAAGCCTACGTCAAAGGATTTTTTTATTACTTGCACAAAAATTTATAAAATGTTCAAGTATTAAGATTGGTATTTGATTATAAAGGATAAAACAATGACCGTTATTCTTCAGGTAGATTTCCCATCTCAAGGCCCATTTGGTGAAGCAATGAGCCAAGCCTATCAAACTCTTGCTGAAAGCATTAATCAAGAAACAGGCATGATCTGGAAAATCTGGACAGAAAATAGGGATACTGAAGAAGCAGGGGGTATCTACCTATTTGATAATCAAGAAAATGCAGAAAAGTATTTAAAAATGCACACTGCGCGTCTGACGAGTTTTGGGGTAAAAAATATTCGTGGAAAAATATTTCAGATCAACTCAGCATTATCTGATATTAATCAAGCAAACTTCTTAAAATAACTGAATTGCACATGTGGATTACAATATGCCTGATCTTGACTAAAAAAGATCAGGTATATTTAAACCTCCTTTGCTCTAGCTTTACTCCTTATTGCGTTGCCGCTATGAATCGTCAGTGAATCCTATATTTCATAAAATATAATAATTATATTCATATAAATTAAACATTTATAATAAAAAATAATCTCATTAAATTTGGTTTAAGAACTTGAGGGAAATAGAAAAATGATAAGTTTATTCAAAAAATTACAAGGTTTATTGGCATATGAGCAGTCACACTTAACTACACAAGCGATTTCTAAAATGGATGTGACAATTCGTCGCCAATACCATGCCCAACAGATCTCTCTATTACGTACAGATTATTTAGAATAAGCGTTAAACATAATATATTTTTTGAATAGGAGCTATAAATAGCTTATTTTTTTATAAAAATTTAATGAGTTTTTTGGAACAGAATAGATCTTTAATAAATCACTTTTTGCTCAGTTCTATATTATAAATTCCAGCAATTAAATATGTCGAAATCTGCAAGCGGTACATTGAGCAAAAAGGAAAGAATTTTAAAGCCAAGTCAGGCTTGAACAAATCAATCCTAGATCAAGGTTGGTCGATGATGATGAATATGCTTGAGCACAAGCAAGCATGGAAAGGTGGTTTACTGCTTAAGGTAAATCCTCAGTACACCAGTCAAACGTGTAACAAATGCGGTCATGTAGCAAAAGAAAATCGACAGACTCAAGCTAAATTTGAGTGTGTCGAATGTGGTTATGTTGCAAATGCAGATATTAAAGCTGCATGTAACATACTTGCGGTGGGACACACGGTTTTGTCTGTGGAGAGAGGATGCGGTAAAGGTCGCTCGAAGAAGCAGAAAACTAGCGAAATCTGTGAGGGAATCGCTTAAGAGCTGACGCTTTTAGAATCCTCCACTTTCTGAAGCAATGACCATTGTCATTTTATTTCATCAATTCGGGTTTAGATTCTTCAAATATTTTTATTGCCAAATGATCGTTCCATTCTGGAAATCTACTTTTCCTAAACTTCTTAGCTACAACCGCTTTATTGAAATCATGCCCTGTTGTTTGCAAGCTTTGAGTAGTTTCTTCCATCAAGTGAAAGGAAAAGATACAGGGATCAGTATAATTGATTCCACTTAATTGGTGGTTTTCCATAATCTTCGAATTAAAAGGCATCGTGTATTTAAAGGTTTAGCTGATCGTGGGAAAAGTAGTACGGGTTAGTTTTATGGTTTTAAATTACATATTATTATCAATAATTTAGGTGAAATTATTAATCTCAAGCTTACATCAGGAAATGTTCATGATGTTGCTGTACTGGACTCTTTAACTCAAGAATTAAAAGGGATTCTACTCGGAGACAAAGGCTATTTGAGCAAAGCAAAAGCTGAAGCTTTAGCAGCAAGAGGACTCAAAATATTGACCCCATCACGCAGGAATATGAAAAATAAATCCATCCAAACTGAAGAAGAAGAACAATTGCTTTGCAAAAGAGGATTGATCGAAACAGTGAATGATCAATTAAAAAAATTTACAGCAACTTGAACATTCACGTCATCGTTCGGTGAATAACTTCATAGTGAATATCATGGCTGCTGTGTGGCTTATTGCTTGAATCCCAATAAGCCAACTTTCCAAAATATGCTAAAAGGCTAAGCGGATTTCATCGAACTCAGGTTACTTAAAAAGATATGCAAAGTGTTATATGTGGCCTACACGTGAATAGCATTGAATAAGAAAAATATAGAGCAGCCCAAAAAATCACAAATTCTTCATATTCCTTTTCATACAATGACATCCGTCAGTTTGATCTGATCAGGAAATATAGATAGATATTCGTTTGAACTTAATCAATCAACTTTCTATATTTTTAAACAAATTAAAGGAAAAAGGGGCATGTTGTGCGTAGTGTAATTGAATATGTGGGAGCGGATCTGTCACGGATTATTGAAATGGCTTGGGAGGATAGAACACCTTTTGAAGCAATTCAGCGTGAGTTTGGTTTGGATGAATCTGCAGTGATTCGCTTAATGCGTCAGAATATGAAACCAAGTAGTTTTAAATTATGGCGTGAACGAGTAACAGGGCGTAAAACTAAACATTTGCAACTGCGTTCACCGGATGTCATTCGGGCCTATTGTTCGCGGCAGTACAAACGTTTCTAGCAACGTTACTCTATGGTCGGCGCTGTTTGGATTGACGTTTGCATCTTTCAGAACAATATCGGACCTCATCCCAGCAGCGTTGCCATTTCTTGCGCCAGCTAAAGGGACGCAGGCAGTGAGCACAGGTTTTTTCCGGTAAATGCTTTTCTTCATGCTGCTATAACTCATTAACCTGACTGAGTAACTGTTGGGCATGCGTAATGATCTGATCTTTGTCCTGCAGTTTATCCAGCTGTCGATAAATCATGCCCATGCGTGGATTGGAGCGGAAGACTCCCTCATGCCTAATCATGAAATACCAATACAGGCTGTTAAAAGGACAACTATCGGCTTCAGTCCTTGTTTTAACATTGTAAGGACAGTGCTTACAGTAATTGGACATTTTTTGAATGTAATTTCCGGAAGCCGCATAGGGCTTGCTCGCCAGTAAACCGCCATCGGCATGCATCACCATGCCCAGAGTGTTTGGAAGTTCCACCCATTCATAAGCATCCGCATAGACTGCCAGGTACCATTCACTGATCTGCTGAGGATCCACACCGCTTAACAGGGCAAAGTTACCGGTAATCATCAGACGCTGGATATGATGGGCGTAGGCATGTTCAAAAGTATTGCGAAAGCATTCTGCCATGCAGGTCATTTGAGTTCGACCTGTCCAGTAAAATTGTGGCAGGGCAGCAGAATAATTCAATACATTACTGTTGGCGTATTCGGGCATCCGCAGCCAGTAAATGCCACGGACATATTCCCGCCAGCCGAGAATTTGTCGAATAAAGCCTTCTACTGCATTGAGTGGGGCATGACCGCTGTGATAAGCCGCTTCTGCGGCATCACAGACTTCTTTTGCCACGAGCAGACCGCAATTCAGATAGGGCGACAGCAGGCTGTGAAACAGGGTATCTTCACCATAGACCATGGCATCCTGGTAATCACCAAAATGAGGTAAATTGTTGGCAATGAAATGCTGCAGTGCAAGGAGGGCATTGCTGCGGGTAGTTGCCCAGCGCAAATTTGCAATATCTCCTATGTGTTGGGGAAACTCGCGTCTTACCAGTTCAATCACATCCAAATCAATCTGATCAAGCTTAAATCGTAGCGGAGCAGGCAAGGATGGCTTGCCTGACCAAGTTTTGCGGTTGGCACTATCATAGTTCCATTGTTTACCCAGTGGCTGCTGCTCCTGCATTAAATAACCCGTTTGCTTGCGCATTTCACGGTAGAAATATTCCATGCGCAGGGTGTGGTACCGGCTGGCCCATTGCCGGAACTGGGCAGGACTGCAAAAAAAGCGATCGTCATTCAGGCAGTGTACCGGCAGTTGTAGCTGGATGCTCCAGTGATTTTCAATGTCATGCTGCAGTCGGTATTCACCACTGTGGGTGATGATCAGTGCGGTTGCTGGCAACAGTTGATGCTGTGCATGAACGAAATCAATTAGTTTACGAATCTTGCTGTCACGTTGGAAGGGATGGTAGCGGACACGCCAGCCCTGTGCTTTGAGTTCCTTGGCAAAGTGGCGCATAGCGCTGAAAATCAGGGCTATTTTTTGTGGATGATGGGCGACATAAGTACTTTCCTCAAGCACTTCCGCCATCAAGATGACGTCCTGTGCACGATCCAGGAATTTGAGTGTCGCCAGCTGATGATGAAGTTGATCACCGAGGATTAAACCAAAACGCATAAACATGATTCAGGATGTGGAGGAAACAGCAGTGTAAATGCTGAGGGTTCAATTTTTTGTGAAAATACTCTGCTCAGCAACCATCATCGCTAAGTTTTAAAGGTTTCCCATGTGTCGATGCATGACTATTGATGCACAAGAATCCTTAGCAAGCCTACTTACTGTCCTGAATTTTTCCAGTTCATCTGTTTCATAACAGCTGTGAAAATTATGTGATTTTAATCAAAAAGATACAAATTATTGTGATTGTAATTCAGATCGGTTACGCCTAATATTTTCCATGAAGTTACTCCATGTAAGCTTCCTTAGTTTTGTCCCATACACCCCCTGTATGGGATTTTTTTTAATCCAGGGATATGAATCAGCATGCACTCAAAAGCTTATATTTTTAGACAGCAGCAACTGCTGGTTGACGACAATTTTCAGTTGCCTCAGGTGGAAAGGTTTCAGCATGACCTGAACTTGTCTGAAGATGGTGAAATCATTGCTCGGGACCTGCAAGAGGATGAGTCTGTACCTGAAGGCTATCAGCTCGTTCCGATCCGGCAGTTGGTGCAGGTGTGGAGTAGACAGCAGTTCGAACAGGCAAGCCGCGCGGTTCAGTTACTGGAATGGCGTCGTAATCATCAGTTCTGCAGTCATTGTGGCCATCAGACGCAGCAACATGTTAGCCAGTATGCGATGGTCTGTCCTGCCTGTGGCTATAATCAGTATCCAAGAGTCAATCCCTGTGTCATTACTATCATTACCCGCGGGCCAGATGAAATTTTACTGGCGAAAAATGCCCGCAATAAAACCCAGATGTACAGTTTAATTGCCGGGTTTGTGGAAGTGGGTGAAACACTTGAGGAAGCTGTGCGTCGTGAAACGCTGGAAGAAGTGGGGCTTCAGGTCAAAAATATTAAATATCTAGCAAGTCAGCCGTGGCCTTTTCCGAGCAACCTAATGATGGCATTTAAGGCAGCATATCATGCTGGCGACATTCAAATACAGGAAAATGAACTGACTGATGCTCAGTTTTTCAAGTTTAATCAGTTGCCAGAGATTCCATTTCAGGGCAGCATCGCTCATGCCATGATCATGCATGTAATGAATGGAACGCCTGTGGCAGATGATACCAAAGAATGGCTTTGAAATAGAGGTATTCGCATACATCTTCCTTTTCGAAGAAGAAAGATATGAAATTTATGCCACCAATAAAAGTAATCTTTATTGTCAACACTTGCGCAGGAGCTAGCTCGTTTCCGTCATCTATCAATCTTGAAAATTTTTCCACTTAAGGTACTTTGAAAAAACATTTCAAAGCTGGGCCGAATATCTTCGCCATCCACTGTAATATGTTTTACATGAGAATAAGATTGCGTATTCTCAAAATGATGATCTACAGTGGCTTGAATTGAGTGTTTAACCCCAAATTGATCTTTTACACTGATAAGTTGTTTAAGCATTAATATACCTGGAATAAAATTATGATTTTGGAAAACAACTTTAAAATTAAATTTTAAATTATAAAAAAAGCACTAATTAGTGCTTTTTTTATTACTGGCTATTATTTGCTTAGATAGCAACAATATTTACAGCATTCGGTCCTTTTTGACCTTGTGCTACACTGAATTCGACCATTTGACCTTCAAGTAAGGTTTTGAAACCTGAACTAGCGATTTCGCTGAAATGAGCAAAAACATCTGGGCCTGATTCTTGTTGGATAAAACCGAAACCTTTAGTTTCATTGAACCACTTTACAGTACCTTTAACAACATTCGAGTTTGACATAATAAATCCTACTGATTTTTTAATAATTTTTAGCCATTTTATTGACTGATTATAACTTTGAAAATAATAAAGAATGGCACTTAAAATCTGAAAAAACGAAGGATTATGACTAAAACGACGATACTTAAGAAAGATTTACCGGAACAAGACTTTTTTTCTAGTTAAGTAAACTATACACTAAAAATAAAAATAATCAAGTTTTCTTATATGTATATTTATTTTTCTTGTAATAAAATAAGGTTAGTCTGGCTTAACTAGTAGGTTTGGCAAGGAAAATGAATGGGATTGTATAGTTCTGTCAGGCTTTGTTGCACTAACATTTAGAAGTTAAATTTTCCTCCTATTATCCAAATTTAAGTTGCAACTCGATCCTTGGAAAGAGTAGGTTTCATTGACCAACCGATCCCTTTTCTCGAATATAAATCAAGAACTACAGCCAGATATAACCCCCTTGCCAGATCCGAATATATGTAATATCAGTCACCTGAGAAACTGTTTCGTAAGGTATCCGTGATGTTCACAGCAAACTCTAGATTTAAGTGATTTGGTGACACAATCTGAGGACGACCACGACCATAGCTTTTATGCTTCTTATATCCTCGAACAGCTATAATACCATTATTTTTAATGATCTTGAGTACACGATTTTGTCCGCAGCTTTCAGCCAACTCTTTAAGATCCAGCGTGATGCGATGATAACCATAGATGCCATTTAATATGATTTTGATTCATCGTATTGAAATATTGGTGTTACATAATAGCACTATTCATGTGATTGATTTAAATCGAATAGGGGATTGAAAAATGAAGAGTTTACTAACAACATTACAAGGCTTATTAGTACGTGAGCCGTCAGATTTAACCTCACAAACTCTTGCTAAAATGGATTTAACCATTCATCGCCAATATCAAGCTCAACAGGTTATACTGTTACGTACTGACTATTTAGAATAGTCTAAGAATTTAAAAAACCACAAAATGATGAAGCTATAAAAAAAGCTCCTTTAAAAAACCAAAATTCATTAAAACTAGAACAAAATCCACTTTTAAGTTGTGGAATCAGCAATATGATGAAGCTTGATATATTAAGCCCCAGTTGCCTATTTACATAACAGGTATAGTTGTAGAAAGAATCGCTCTGTAGTTTCTGAATGATCGTAAGATCCTTGGTTTGCCTACTCAACCATGGGGGCGTTTTTTTTTTGATCAAAATACAACGCTATTCTTGCTAAAAAATGAAAGCACCCACCATAAAATAAAATATTCCAAAAATGACCCAAAGCCAGACATTTGATCTGGATGTTTCCATACTTGGGCTATTCAATGGTGGTGGTTGCTGAGAGGAGTTCAGTGGGGGTATTCGACCTGTTTGTATAGGGACACACGATGTTTGGAATAAGAGAGACCTGTCCCTAGAATACCCACGCTAGTTTAGGTGTCTTTTTTGCCAATATTTAGAAAAGCACCGGGTTTGCCAATAGTGGCGCTGGTGAATTCAGGGCAGTTCTTCTATTGATTAGCATTTAAGGTATATTCTACCCAGTCTTACCCTAATATTATTTATTAAAATAAATATTTTTCATTCAAGTAATTGACCTATTTCAAGACGGGTATAGCCCCGATCTTTAAAAATATAAATAATAGCTTCTTTATAGGCTTTTGACTTTGCCGTTTTATATTTATTGATGAGTTGAATTTCAGTATTTAACTCTAAGTCATTTTTTATAGATAAGACTTCTGTAGAGATTGCTTTAAAAATATTGAGATTAAACATACAGGTACTCTTTTCCTATGTTGTAGCGGCCCGACTACAACAAATACCTGCCTAAGCAAATGCCTGACACCCTTAGCCAAAGCATTACAGAAGATGGAGGAATCTGCAAGTTTTTCTAAATTAGAAGCATGAATAATCATCTAAATTGCTGCCCCTTTAACATAAAAGCTCTTATGTAAATTCAATAAAGTGTGGGGGCATCTAATAAGCAAATAGAAATTTGCTATATGGACGTTTCTAATTTCAAGCACAGGATATCTAAACCTCAATGTTGAATTACTTTTTCTGCATTCGTCCGCTTGATATCTTTTGAGAAAAATATCATTTTTTTCAATTATTCTAAATTTCTTTAAGTATTCTTATTTTGGTTATATCGCTTCACAAAAAATTCACTATGAAAGAACTATTATTACAATTGAAATTTAATATCTAAAGATATTTTCAGTCACCCTTATCCGGACTAATTTCGGAAATACTTACTACATTAGATGTAGTAAGTATTTTTTATTTGATACCTGTTTTAATGATTTATATTAATGTATTTTAATTTAAATCTGATATCAGCTGAATTGTTTTATTTTTTGGTTTTATAAAACAAGTATTTGGTTTTTATTATATTCAGTTTTGTGTGGTTTTGTTGGTTAATTATTTTCTATTTGTTTGTTTTTTTTGAATAGAGAATATTATAATTTTATTGGCTTTTAAAATATAAATGGATGAATCTGTGGCTATAAAATTCGTGGCTAAATCTAAATTACCGACTGCTTTTGGTGATTTTGAAATTATTGTATTTCAAGATCCAGATACAGGTGAAGAACATCTTGCTCTTTCTCAAGGCTTGGACGCTACTTCAATGAAACCAATATTAGTCCGAATACATTCTGAATGCTTAACTGGCGATGCTTTCGGTTCATTAAAATGTGATTGTGGTCCACAATTACATTCCACAATGAAAATGATTAGTGATGAAGGTCAGGGAGTTATTTTATATTTACGTCAAGAAGGTCGTGGTATAGGTTTGACGAATAAAATTCGTGCCTATGCGCTCCAAGATCAAGGACATGATACCGTTGATGCAAATTTGATTTTAAACTTACCGGCAGATGCACGTCACTATGATATGTGTACGATTATGCTTGATTATTTAAAAGTTAAAGAAGTGAGACTAATTACTAATAATCCTCTTAAAATTAATGCCTTAAAAGGTTTAGGTGTAAATGTAGTTGATCGTGTGGCTATAACAGTAGGCTTAAATATATTTAATCAAAGTTATTTACAAACCAAACAAGAACGCATGTCACATATGTATGAAAAATATGACTTTTTGTAGATGTAAATTTCATTAATTTCCTAAATTAATATATTGGACTAAAAATGCTAAATAAAATCATCCTACTATCAATTTTTTTTATACCCTTAAGTGCAATTGCAGGTGAAAGTCAGCCTACCATCAAAAAATCAACAGGCTTCAGTGCAGGCTTAGGTCTTGTTGGAAGCACAGGTCTATATATTGGCGAAGATACAAACCTTACGCCAGTTCCCCTATTATCTTATGAAGGAGATCGCTTCTTTTTACGTGGGCTCTATGCAGGCATGAAACTCTATAAAAATGAGTTATTCACCTTGAATGGCATCGTGAACGTCAATATGAATAAACTTGATGTTGATGACTTAAATGAATCGAAGTTGGCTCAAAAAAATTTAAGTAGAGTACAATTAGAAGATCGTGATATCAGTGCTGATGTTGGTTTAGAAGCGATAGTGAAAGTACCCTATGGCATTATTTCTGTGCAAGCAGTCAATGATATTGGCAACGCCAGTGATGCGGCAGAAGTAAAAGCTAATTATCAGTATTTTTGGCGCTTAAATAATCAATGGACTCTTATGCCAAATGCGGGAGTAGAATGGTTGTCAGATAGCCGAGCCAATTATTATTACGGCACACTAGATAGCGAAGTCGCTAAGGGCGTAGAAAAATATAGACCTAATAACCTCATTATTCCGCATCTTTCCTTAGGGGCAAGTTACTCATTGAATCCAAAAATAAGAGTAACTTCGGCCGTAACGCATAAATTTTTACCCGATAAAATAGTAGATAGTCCCTTAATTGATAAAGATTCAATGACCAACTTCTTTATGGGAATTACCTATAAATTCTAAGTTTATCTAAACTTAACGTAATACAGCTGATACCAAGTCAAAATGTAAGCCCAAAATAGAAATGTCCGGTTTCTCCAAAGTAAAAATGTCCGCTTTTAGAATACTCAATTAGAGATTTTCTTAGCGGGCGGTTTAATCTATTCAGCTCTATGTCGAATAAACGATTATCAGTCTTGCCAGAAGTCGGTGATCGACGCATAACTCAATCCCAGGCTGCTCAGCTACTGCATTTCAGAACGCCAAGTCAGACGTTTAAGGCAAATATATAATACTCAAGTGGCTGGATTAGCCCATGCTGGTCGTGGCCAAACCAGCAACTCCCAACTTCCTGAAGAACTCAGACTCAAGTGCTTCAATATTGGCGCTGATCAATTCCATGGTTTCGGATCCACCTTAGTGCATGGAAAGTTCACTACCATTCCTAACGTCAATATCTCAATAAAAACAAATTATTATGTGTCTAATCTTTAACTTCGCTCTTTAACCAATTAACAATATTCATAACCTCACTGTGAGAACTATTTCTTCTTGTTATCGCATAAAAGTTATAGTCACAATATATAAAACCAAAAGGAGCTATGACCCTTCCATTCAATATTTCTTTTTCTACTAAAATTTGAGGTGCTATGGCAATACCTAACCCGGAAACAGCGGCTTCTATCATTAAATTTAGACTATCAAAATAACGTTCACTAGATTTAGGGATAGAATTAAGCCCTGATCTATCCAACCATATATGCCATGCGTTTTTATTGGAATGGGTATGAAGGAGTGGATAATTCAAAATATCATTTACCGTATTTAAATCATATGTTTTACCATTACAAATAGGTCCCATGTTATCAGGAAATAACATGTATTTCTCCAGAGACTCCGGAAGCGTTTGACCTAGATTCAAACTATTGATAAAAATATCAATTTTTTCTTTTTCCAGTAACTTTAAATCATTGCATGTCATTAATTTAACATGGATATTCGGATAAATTATTTCGAGTTTTTCTAATCGTGGAATTAGCCAATTAGCCATAAAACTATGAGATGCTCCAATAACAATTTCAACTTCAGCAGCTTTATTTGTTAATTCAAAGACACATTTTTCTAGACCGTTAAAAAAGTGAGTACAAAGGCGGAATAAATCTTCTGCATCTCTTGTTAAAGAAATAGTTGATGAATGGCGAATAAACAATTTTTTCTCAAGCCATTCTTCCAACTGTTTTATTTGATGGCTAACAGCACTATGGGTTACGCATAGTTCTTCTGCAGCTAAGCTGAAACTTCTATTTCTAGCCACCGCTTCAAATGCTTTCAAAGCATTTAACGGTGGTAACTTTCTACCTTTCATGGTGTGAATTTTTCTAACATCATGATCTAAAAATATATCAATTATATAAAAAATGGAAATCTTTTAAGATTAAGAAAATTTTGATTCTTCAAGTGATATGAAATGACAATACTTTATACAGGTAATGGTTCTGATAAATCAGGCTTTTTTGGAAGATTTGGCGGGTGCTACATGCCTGAAAGTCTTATGCCTGCACTTCAAGATTTAGAGCGGGAATTTAATATTATTCGAAATAAAGCCGAGTTTTGGACTGAATATCGACACATTTTAACCGATTTTGTTGGTCGACCTAGCCCTCTTTTTTATGCAAAAAATCTAACAATGTATGCTGGAGGAGCCAAAATATATCTTAAAAGAGAAGATCTGAACCATACAGGTGCCCATAAGATTAATAATTGTGTTGGACAAATCTTGTTGGCTAAATTAATGGGTAAAACAAGAATTATTGCAGAAACAGGTGCTGGACAACATGGTGTTGCAACAGCAACAGTATGTGCTCTCTTCAAGCTTAAATGCACCATTTACATGGGTGAAACGGATGTTCATCGTCAGCAAATGAATGTTGATCGAATGAAATTACTAGGCGCCGAAGTTAAAAGCGTTCAGAAAGGTCGTGGAACCCTAAAAGATGCTATGAATGAGGCATTACGTGACTGGATCAGTAATGTAGACACGACCTATTATCTCTTAGGAACCGGTGCAGGCCCTCATCCCTATCCAACCATAGTGAGAGAGTTTCAGAAAATTATTGGCATAGAAGCTAAAAATCAAATACTGCTGAAAGAAAATAAACTACCTGATGCTTTAGTTGCCTGTGTGGGTGGCGGATCCAACGCACTGGGACTAATGCACCCATTTCTACAAGATACGAATATCAAAATGTTTGGGGTTGAGGCTGGTGGAAAAGGAACAAACAGCGGTGAGCACGCTGCATCTATTTCAAAAGGTAAAGTTGGCGTCCTGCATGGTAATTTGACTTACTTATTACAAGATTTAGATGGACAGATTCTAGACGGACATTCGATATCGGCAGGATTAGATTATCCTGGGGTGGGTCCTGAGCACGGTATCCTGTTTGAAACAGGGCGCGTTACTTATGTAACTGTAAATGATAAGGATGCAGTCGATGCATTTCAGATTTTAAGTCAACAGGAGGGAATTATACCGGCGTTAGAGAGTGCTCATGCTATCGCATATGCAATTAAGCTGGCCAAAGAAATGCAGCCTGAACAGACTATTATTGTCAATTTAAGTGGAAGAGGTGACAAAGATTTAAATACAGTCAAAAAATATCTCGCAGGAGTAACAGAATGAACCGTTTAGACCAAAAATTAAAGGAATTAAAACAGGAAAATCGAAGCGGTCTGGTGTGTTATTTTACTGCCGGAGATCCTGGTTTCGCAGAAAGCTCTAATTTGTTTAGTCAATTAGGCCAAGCTGGAGCAGATATTATTGAAATTGGCATTCCATTTTCTGATCCTGTTGCAGATGGAGAAATTATTCAAGCTGCCCATATCAGAGCTTTAAGTGCTGGTCAAACAGTGAATAAGACTATCGAATTAGTCAAAGAAATAAGGTTGAATGATAACAAGACACCTATTGTATTCATGACTTATTTAAATCCTATTCTGCAATATGGTTTTGAAAAACTTGTATGTGAAACAGAAAACCTTATTGAAGGCCTCCTTATTCTAGATGCACCGCTTGAATATCAAGACCATTTTAAATTGATATTAAATGCAAAAAATATGCACTTAATTTCTATGACAGCTCCAACTACTCCTGTTGAGAGGTTAGAGCAAATCTCAGCAAGTGCGACAGGGTTCTTATATCATGTTGCAGAAAATGGCCTAACCGGAGGAAATTTAAATCTGCCCAATCTTGAAAAAAAGATTGCTGAAATAAAACCAATCTTTAATATCCCTATTGCAATTGGCTTTGGGATCAAAAATGAAAGCCAAGTTAAAACCTTAGCAAATAAAGTAGATATGGTTGTTATCGGTTCAGCACTGGTTGAAACTTTTTTTAAGCAAGGCGTGGATGCTACTTTAGAGAAAGTAAGAGCTTTTTCACAGGTACTTAAACAAACTAAATAATTTTGTATAAAGGGAGAAGAGAATTCTATTCTCCCATTTTTTACTTCTAGGATTAGTCACTTTTTATGGTGTGAGAAGGGTATAAAGGGTGGCGCGATCTGGGAATTGAAGTGGCAGAATTGATGCTGAATGCTAAAGAAGTCTTTGAAATTGCACGCTTAGATTTGCCGCATTTAAATGAGTTATAGGTGTTTTTAGTTATTACACGAATCTAAAAAAGCCCAAATCTCGGGTCTGTTGAGAATTAACCAGATTTAATTCTCAACAGACCCGAGAGAGGAAATATTTAAAGCTTTTAAATTGGAGCTAATAAAGTTTTATTGGCATTCATTGATTATCTTATTCATCCAGTTTTTCAACCTTCATGCTTTCTCGATAATATTTACAGCCTTTGAACAGTAAAAACATTCCAATTACACCTGCGACAGCATTCACAATTGAAATGGAATTTCCCACCATTACGGTGTTTTGGAAATATTTATCAGTAATTAAAGCAACAGCGGTGGTTCCTATCCCAAGGGCAATCATATTTGAGATAAGCAGGAATTTGGCAGAAACTTGTGCACGTAGTTGGTTTGGTGTCAGCATTTGAGTTGCGGCTGCAGATGCCGGAATCGGGAATGTTGAGAAGAACATAGCCACAGATATCAGGGCAAATGATAAATAGATGTTGTCGACCTGGGTAAACAATACACTTGGAACGATTAAGGCTGCACAGCCGATTGCACCGGAACGGATAGCAGCATCACTGTATCCACGTTTAGAGAAGAAGTCGATCAACCAGCCACAGAATAAGGCACCAGAGGTATTCGCCACTAAAATGATGCTACCTAAGATATAACCGGTCTGGCTTGCATCAAGGCCGAAGTTACGCATGTAATAAGCAGGTGCCCAGCCCAGAAGTGAATACAACATCATGGTATAAAAAGAAAAACCAATAAAATGACAGAAGAAAGTCTTTTTATGCGTCTTAATAAAGCCAATCGAGTTCTTGAAGGAAGCCTTAACAACCTGACCATCTTGACCAACTTTCATACCCTTACGAGCAGGTTCACGTACCGTCAGCACCATGAGAAGTGCAAGCAATACACCGGGTAAGCCCACAATCATAAAGGTGAGTTGCCAGGTCTTCACTTCACCAATCACCGGTAAAGCCACGAAACTGATGTCTTTTAATAGCCCAATCACATAGCCGCCAATCAGGAAAGCTAAACCTGAACCAATAAAGGCGCCAATGGCATAAACACCGAGTGCACGGCCTAATTTTTCTTTAGGAAATAAATCAGCGACAATCGAATAAAATGCTGGGGAAAGTGCGGCTTCACCTGCACCCACACTCAAACGTGCCAAAAACATTTGAATGAAGTTTTTAGTTAAACCACAGGCTGCCGTGGCAAGACTCCAGAAAGCAATACCTGTCGCAATAATTTTAATCCGGGACTTTCGATCAGCTAGCGCGGCAATAGGAAGACCCATAATCGCATAAAATAACGAGAACGCGAGTCCTTGCAATAAGCTGAACTGGGTATCACTCAGCATTAAATCGGCTTTAATCGGCTCAATCATTAACGATAAAATTTGACGGTCTACAAATGACAAAATGTAAGCCAGCATACAGATCACCACCACATACCATTGATAGGTACTACTTTCTTTGGGCGGCTGAGTCTGTTCAGAAACAGGCGATCCTGTTTCTACAGAGGTAGGCTCAAAACTTTGATTTTCGGGTTGAAGCGTCCTTTCAACCATTTCTATGTCCAGCGATTTATCATTCATCATGCAACATCCTATGTTGATCGTTTGAGATATTTTGATACTTATAATATTGATATTATTTTTATTATGTATCGTATCATCTAATCTAGAGTTTAATTTTATTTGCGTCAATCAATTTCCATAAAAGGATACAAATAAATTTTTATAATAAAAAAAAGGAATCATAATGATTCCTTTTTTTGAGTTTGAATTTTTAGCCACGTTCAACCAGGGTCAAAATATCATAAGTTGCGACCAGTTCATTGCGCTGATTTTTGACTTTAATATCCCAGACCACTACACCATGTGGTTTTTGTGCCGGATCGCGCAGCGCTTTCGGGGTTTTCTGCTTACAGGTCAGTTCCACCTGAAGGGTATCACCAATTTTCACAGGTTCCACAAAGCGCAAGTTGTCCATGCCATAGTTGGCAATGACCGGACCCGGAGCGGCATCAACGAATAAACCGGCTGCAGCAGACACGACAAAATAACCATGTGCAACACGTTCACCAAACAGGGATTCTGCCGCAGCAATTTTGTCCATATGCGCATAGAAGAAGTCACCACTCAGACAACCAAAGTTAACCAGATCGGCTTCTGTCACGGTACGTCGCGCAGTCAGCAAACGTTCACCAATACGCAATTCATCAAATGATTTTTTAAAAGGATGCACTCGGTCTTCAAAGACCTGAGCTCCGGCAGTCCAGCTATGGCCAACTTGGGTCATAGCATTTGGCGAGCCTTGAATCGCAGTACGTTGCATATAATGTTTGACTGCACGCAAGCCACCGAGTTCTTCACCCCCACCGGCACGACCCGGTCCACCATGAACCAGTAAAGGTAATGGAGAACCATGTCCGGTACTTTCTTTGGCACTTTCTGCATCCAGAATATGTACACGACCATGCCATGGCGCAATTTTGCTGAGCAGTTGTTCAATATTTTCATCGGTATTGCGTACGATGGATGCCACCAGGCTACCTTCGCCACGTGCCACCAAGTCAGCAAGCTGAACCAGATCACCATACGGCATTAAAGTGACCACAGGCCCAAAGGCTTCGATCTTATGAATGTTTTCTGCCTGAGCCGGTGCTTTGCATACCAAGACCGTCGGTGGATAACATGCAGACTTCTCGGTATCTTGTACTTGAAGAATAAAGTCCTGACGCAAGTGACTACCGAACACAATCTCTGCATCCTGGCTTAGCTGTTCAACTTTTGCAGCGACATCCTCTTTCTGTTTGACGCTGGCCAAAGCCCCCATGCTGACGTCTTCTTGAGCAGGATCGCCCACCACGACTTTTTTCAGTTTTTCAATCAGTCTGCTTTGTACGGTGTCTAAAAGTGCGGCTGGCACAAAGGCACGACGAATGGCGGTACATTTTTGTCCGGCTTTGGTGGTCATTTCACGGAAAACTTCACGGACAAATAAATCAATCGTTTCACCATTGGCTTGCGTCGTCAAAATCGCACTGTTGACCGAGTCTGCTTCCATGGTGAACGGAATTGAGTAGGCATTTAAGTGTGGATGCGAACGCAGTTTTTGCCCTGTTGAAGCAGAACCGGTAAAGGTGACCGTATCTTGAGGATTCAAATGATCAAATAAATCATAGACCTGTCCGCAAATGAGCTGCAGTGAACCTTCTGGCAAGAAACCGCTTTCATGAATGGCTTTGACCACGGCATGGGTCAGCTCGGCACCTTCAGTGGCCGGTTTGACAATACAGGGTACGCCTGCCAGTAAAGATGGTGCGATTTTCTCCAGCATGCCCCAGATCGGAAAGTTAAAGGCATTGATATGGACAGCGACACCGGCTTTAGGCGTCAGAATATGTTTCGCGCCAAAGCTACCTTGCTTAGAAAGAGGAATCCAGGCATCTTCGACCCACGCTGTTTCATCACTTAGTTCGCGACGCACCAAACTTGAATAGGCATATAAGGTCCCAACCCCGCCTTCAATATCAATCCAGGCATCTTTACGGGTACAGCCGGTTGCTTTGGCAAGCTGGTAAAATTCTTCTTTGCGTTCCATCAAATACTGTGCCACTTGCTTCAGTGCATTGGCACGTTGATGGAAAGTCCATGTGGCAATAGTCGCGCCTTTTTGTTTGGCATACTTCACCACGGCTTGGGTATCGATGGCCTGACTGCCGACCTGATAAACAGCTTCACCGCTAATGGCATGATAAACCGTACGTAAATCGGCTTGAGCGGTGTATTCCTGACCATAGACCAGTGAAGCTAAGCTTTTGATGAAAATAGGATTATTTTGTGACTCAGTATCTTGATAATCCATTGCGCTCGAGCCGCTATCTAACTCTAACATTGTAAAACTCCATTTATGATACGTTTTGGGAAGTATTTTAATTTTGATGTTTCATAATTTGTGATTAAAAAGCTGAAATGTCAATCACAAATGTGTGTTTAAAAATGATTAACAATAAAATAAAAAATATTTAATTATATAAAACATATACTTGTTGTGAATATGTTGTAAAAATTAAATGATACCAATAAATATGTATTGATTTTAATTATGTATCGTTTTAATTTAAATATATCAACACTTGGGATAAGTGAGGGAACAATGAATAATCAACAACAAATCTTTGATCAAAAGATTGAAAAGGATATTTCTATCGAGCCGAAGGACTGGATGCCGGATGCTTATCGTAAGACCTTGATTCGTCAGATTGGTCAGCATGCACACTCTGAAGTGGTGGGCATGTTGCCAGAAGGAAACTGGATTACCCGTGCACCGACCTTGAAACGTAAAGCCGTGCTGATGGCAAAAGTCCAGGATGAAGCCGGTCATGCTTTGTACCTGTACAGTGCTGCAGAAACCTTGGGTGCAGATCGTGACGACATGATGGATAAACTGATTGCCGGTCGCATGAAATATTCTTCAATTTTTAACTATCCAACCCTGAGCTGGGCCGATGTTGCAGCGATTGGCTGGCTGGTGGATGGTGCAGCAATTGTCAATCAGGTTGCGCTTTGCCGTACTTCTTATGGTCCTTATGCACGTGCCATGGTGCGCGTCTGTAAAGAAGAGAGTTTTCATCAGCGTCAGGGCTTTGAAGCCATGATGGAATTGGCCAATGGTACGCCGGAACAAAAGCAATTGGCACAGGATGCAGTGAACCGTTTCTGGTGGCCAGCACTGATGATGTTTGGTCCAAGTGATGATAATTCACCGAACAGTGCACAAAGTATGCAGTGGAAAATTAAATTATTCAGCAACGATGAGCTACGTCAGAAATTTGTCGATAACACTGTATCGCAAGTCTTACAGCTTGGTTTAACCGTTCCAGATCCAGACCTCAAATTCAATGAAGCAACCGGACATTATGAATTTGGTGAAATCAATTGGGATGAGTTCTTTGCGATTCTTGCAGGCAAGGGGCCTTGTAACCATGAGCGTATTGAAGCACGCCGCAAAGCTTGGGAAGGCGGCAAGTGGGTACGTGATTCAGCAGCAGTCTATGCGCAGAAACAGCAGCAACAGTCAGAAGCACAAAAGGTTGCTTAAAACAGTTTGATCAATATAAGGAAATTTGCTCATGAATAACAAAAAAAACTGGTCACTTTATGAAGTGTTTGTGCGTAGTAAACAGGGTCTAAGTCACCGTCATGTTGGCAGCCTGCGTGCACCGGATGAGGAAGTCGCACTACAAAATGCCCGCGATGTGTATACCCGCCGCAATGAAGGCATCAGTATCTGGGTGGTGAAATCTGAATTGATTACTTCTTCACAGCCAGATGAAAAAGCAGAATTTTTTGAACCGGCTTTGGACAAGGTTTATCGCCATCCGACCTTTTATAATATTCCAGCTGGCATCGAGCACATGTAAAGGGAAAGGTGAAAATTATGACAAATCAAGTATTGGCAGAATTTCTTTTACATGTGGGTGACAGTCAACTGATCCTGTCACATCGTTTGGCAGAGTGGTGCGGTCATGCACCTGAACTGGAGCTGGATATTGCCTTAGCCAATATTGGACTGGATTTATTGGGTCAGGCACGTACCGCACTCAGTTTGGCGGGTGAAGTGGAAGGCTTGGGCCGTGATGAAGACAAGCTGGCTTACTTCCGCACTGAGCGTGAATACCGTAATTTACTGCTGTGTGAACAGCTGAATGGTGACTTTGCCCAGACTTTGGTACGCCAGTGGTTGATGGACCACTACCACGCTTTATTGTTTAGTGCCTTAAGTGAAAGTCAGCATGCTAAGTTGGCGGCTTTTGCAGTGAAGTCACTCAAAGAAGTGAAATATCACCAGCGTTTTTCCACCACCTGGATGGAACGCTTAAGTTTAGGTACAGCAGAAGCCCATGAAAAAACTCAGCAAGGTTTAAACCAGTTATGGCGTTTTAGCGAGGAACTTTTTGTACTGACGGCTGATGAAAGACAGCTGGTTGATACCCGTGTAATTCCAAATATTGAAAATTTAAAAGCACAGTGGCTGGAGACGATTACAGCCGAGTTAGCTCGATTTGAATTAAGCCTGCCAGAGCTGGGCACTTATCGTAGTGGTGCTAAACAGGGTTTACATACAGAGCATCTCGGTTTTGTTTTGGCCGAACTGCAATATATGCAGCGCTCATATCCAAACATGAGCTGGTAATTCAGCATAATCACAGGGAGTGAGTCGCATGAATCTGATTCGACACGTAGAAGATCAATGTTGGGACGTTTTGCAGCAGGTTTCTGATCCAGAGATTCCAGTATTGTCAGTGATTGATCTGGGCATGATTCGTGGCGTCGAGCTGAATCAGCAGGATGAAATTGTGGTGCGACTCACGCCGACCTATAGCGGCTGCCCGGCCACGGATGTATTAAAAGCAGAAATTACCCAGGCTTTCGAAGCGAATGGCTTGACGCCAGTCAAAGTCATTGTTGATCTGTCTCAAGCTTGGACCACGGACTGGATGAGTGAATCAGGTAAACACAAATTACAGCAGTATGGTATTGCACCGCCGCAAGGTCAGTCACATAACTGTGGTACGCATGTGGCACTGACCGATGGCATCACCTGTCCACAGTGCTTAAGCCAGAACAGCAAACTATTAAGTGAATTTGGTTCGACCGCCTGTAAAGCCTTATATCAATGTCGGGACTGCTTAGAAACTTTTGACTATTTCAAATGTATTTAATGTCTGGTCTAGCGTCTGCGTGAACACAAAAAAGAAATAGCCAAAACGAAAGAGGGATTTTCCAATGAGCCAATTTATACCATTAACCATTAAATCGATTCAGCCACAAACAGAGCAGGCGATCTGCATTTCCTTTGATCTCGCGCCTGAGCAGTTTGATGCTTTTCAATATCAGCCGGGTCAACACCTCACCATTCGTCATTTAACCGATGACGGTGAGCTGCGCCGCTGTTACTCGATCTGCAGTGATACTCAAGAAGATATGAGCATTGCGATTAAAAAAATTGATCAGGGTCAGTTTTCAACGTGGGCCAATGAGCATCTCAAAGCGGGCGATGTACTGGAAGTCATGCCCCCGCAAGGAGTGTTCTTTCAGAAAGCAGCCAAGGCCGGTGGCCAGAATTATCTAGGCTTCGCAGCCGGTAGCGGGATCACCCCGATCTTATCCATTGTGAAGTCGGTGCTGAACCGTCAAGCGGAAGCAACATTCACCTTGGTGTATGGTAACCGTTCCTGGAACCAGACCATGTTTTCTGAACAGATCATGGACCTGAAAGACCGTTTTAAGGAACGTCTGCAACTGGTGAATATTTTTTCACGTGAACTGAATGACAGCGAGATCTTTAACGGTCGGATCGATGCGGATAAATTGCAGCAGTTGTTTCAGGCCAATCTGATCTCAGCAGACACCGATCATTGTTTTGCTTGTGGTCCTGAAGAAATGATGGCAGCGGTCGAAACGGTATTACCGACTTGGGGCATTCAGCGCAGCAAGATTCACACCGAACGCTTCAATACTGCGACTGCACCGAGAGCAACCGCACAGCAAATTGAAAGCCGTAGCGAAGAACGCGTCAATATTATTCTGGATGGCCGTGAGCTGATTGTTGAAGTATCCAAACAGGATGACAGCATTCTGGATGCGGCACTACGTGCCGGGGCAGACCTGCCATATGCGTGTAAGGGCGGAGTCTGTGCAACCTGTAAATGTAAGGTGTTAGAGGGCCAAGTTGAAATGGCTGTGAATTACAGTCTGGAAGAAGATGAAATTCAGAAAGGTTATGTGTTGAGTTGTCAGGCACGTCCAACCACGGCCAATGTCCGACTCAGTTTTGATGAATAACAGCTGAATTTACAGTACCGAGTATAGCAGGAGTTCAAGGATGGCTTACATTAAAACCAGCTCACCCAAGCCAGGTGTGGTACTGATCGAGCTGAATCGCCCAGAAAAGCGCAATGCCTTAAACAATGCCACCTTGCAAGACATTGCAACCTGTTTACAGAACCTGGAAACAGATGCTGCTGTTAAAGCTGTGGTCATCACCGGAAATACGCAATGCTTTGCTGCCGGTGCTGACTTAAATGAACTGGCACAACTTGATGTGGTGAGCATCCAGCAAGACCAACGCCCATTGTTTTGGAAAAAAATTGATGAATTTTCCAAGCCTTTAATCATGGCAGTGAATGGCTATGCTTTTGGTGCGGGTTTTGAGTTGGCTTTGCATGGTGACATGGTGCTGACCGGAGAAAATGTCCAGTTTGCTTTGCCTGAAATTGGCTTAGGCATGCTGCCGGGTGCCGGTGGAACACAGCGTTTGGCACGTTTGGTTGGGCAGCAGCTGACGATGCGCTGGGCCATGACCGGTGAAATGATTTCGGCACAGACCGCATTGCAACATGGCATTAGCAGCCAGATCTGCCCAGCAGGACTGACCGTGCAATACGCACTGGAACTGGCAGAAAAAATTGCCAAGCAGGCACCGCTGGCCATTCGTGCCATCAAGCAATCTTTAAAGTCCATTCATGAAGTGACTTTAAGTCAGGGACTGAAATTGGAACGTCAACATTTTGTCTGGCTGGCTGCAACCCAAGATCGCCAAGAAGGCATCAATGCATTTTTAGAAAAAAGAAAACCAGAATTTAGAGGTGTGTAATGGATTATCAAAAAATTATTGTCGAAGAAAAAAATGCAGTGGGCTACCTGACCTTTAACCGTCCAAAACAGCTCAATAGCTTTAATGAAACGATGCATCAGGAAGTCTCCAAGGTCATCAAGGCCTGGGCCAAAGACAGCCAGATTCGTGCCGTGGTGATTTCAGCTGAAGGCCGTGGTTTCTGTGCCGGTCAGGATCTGAATGATCGTGTGGTTGATCCGAATGCCGATGCACCGGACTTAGGCCTCTCGATTGAAAAATACTATAACCCTTTAATCAAGCTGATTACTGAAATGCCAAAACCAGTGATTTGTGCGGTGAATGGTGTGGCAGCAGGGGCAGGTGCCAATATTGCCTTGGCTTGTGACATTGTGATTGCAGCAAAATCAGCCTCATTTATTCAAGCCTTTTGCCGTCTTGGCTTGGTGCCAGATTCAGGCGGTACCTGGTTCCTGCCGCGTCTGGTCGGGCGTGCTCAGGCGATGGGCCTAGCGATGCTCGGCGATAAAATTCCGGCTGAGCGCGCAGTACAACTCGGCATGATCTGGCAAGTGGTTGAAGATGATCAACTGCAAGCGGAAGCGAAAAAACTGGCAGAGCATCTGGCGCAGCAACCGACCTATGGTCTGTCCCTGATCAAAAAAGCCATTCATGCTGCAGCCGACAATAATCTGGATGAGCAGTTAATTCTGGAGCGTGATTTACAACGTTTGGCTGGACGTTCAAGCGATTATAAAGAAGGTGTACAAGCCTTCATGCAGAAGCGTACCCCTGAATATAAAGGATGCTAAATCATGCAACAGATCAATTTGGAACAAGTCAAAGTTGCTGTGGTCGGTGCTGGGACCATGGGGATTGGCATTGCACAACTGGCAGCCATGCACGGACATCCGACCTATGTGTTTGATCTCGATAGCAGCAAAGTTCAGAGTGCCTTAACTGCTTTAAAGGCGCAGCTCAGCAAGCGCGTACAGAATGGCAAAATGACCCAAAAATTGCTGGAGAGTACCTTCGCCAATCTGATCGTGGCAGAGGATATTCAGCAGCTTGCCGATGCGGGCTTAATTATTGAAGCCATTGTCGAAAAGAAAGAGGTTAAACAAAACCTGTTTCAACAGCTTGCTGCCATTTGCACGGAACAGACGATTTTTGCGTCTAATACTTCTTCGATTTCCATTACCGCAATTGCCTCGGCTATTCCGCATCCGGAACGGGTGATTGGGCTGCATTTCTTTAATCCGGCCCCCGTGATGAAACTGGTCGAGATTATCCGCGGACTGAAAACTTCAGCAGTCCTTGCCGATGCGGTATTTGCCCTGATGGCGTCTTGGAAAAAAGTTCCAGTCAGAGCCAAATCTACTCCCGGTTTTATCGTCAATCGTGTTGCACGACCTTATTATGCCGAAGCCTTTCGTGCCTTGCAGGAAAATGCTACCACACCGGAACAGCTCGATTACATCATGCGCGAATGTGGCCGTTTTGCCATGGGCCCGTGTGAACTCACAGACTTGATTGGACAGGATGTGAATTTCTCGGTGACACAAAGTGTCTATCAGGAGTTTTTCTATGAGCCACGCTACCGGCCGTCCTTGATTCAAAAAGAGCTGGTCGATGCCGGCTGTTATGGCCGCAAGTCCGGTCAGGGTTTTTATGATTACGCTCAGGTCAAGCCTGCACCAGTGTATGAATTGCCAGTATGTTATGCCAAGTCGCTGAATAAGCTCAAAGTCATCGTGCGTGGTGAATGGTTGCATTCAGCAGCACTGATTGAACGTTTAAAACAGGCATCTCATGTGGAACTGATTTTTCAGGCGGCAGAACAGAATGAAATCCTGATTGGTGATCTTTCCCTGCGATTATCGCTCGGTGAGTCGGTTGAACTGGCTTATCCGCATGACCCAGTGGTGTTGATGGACTGGCATGCAGATTGGGCTAATGCCCAGGCGATTCCGGTGGTGGCATCACCGGCGTGTAGTGAAGAACAGCGCCAAGCGGCAGAACTATTCCTAATAGGTATGAATGTGATACCAATTTGGTCTAAGGATCATCCGGGTCTTTATGTTATACGTAGTATCGCCATGCTGGTGAATGAAGCCTGTGAAGCCGTATTGCATGCTATTGCATCAGAACAAGATATTGATTCTGCTATGAAATATGGTGTCAATTATCCTTGTGGTCCATTCGAGTGGGCAGATAGGATTGGATATTACACAATTTTACAAATTTTAGAAAATATGTATCATATTTATGGTGAAGATCGCTATAGAACTAGTATATATTTAGCAAAGAAAGCGGTGCAGGGACATGCACAGAAAACTCAGCAGCACCCATTACGCGTAGCTGGCTAATAAGGAAGAATCATGGAACAGGTTTATATTTTTGATGGAATACGCACCCCGATCGGACGTTATGCCGGTGGACTGAGCAGTATCCGTAGCGATGATCTGGCTGCTTTGCCAATTCAGTATCTGAAAGATCAGTATCCTGCATTGCCATGGGCTGAACTGGATGAAGTGATCCTAGGCTGTGCCAATCAGGCCGGTGAAGATAACCGTAACGTTGCGCGTATGGCTACTTTACTCGCAGGGCTGCCTGATTCTGTTCCAGCGATTACAGTGAACCGCTTATGTGCTTCAG
Source organism: Acinetobacter terrae (assembly GCF_002135195.1). Lineage (NCBI taxonomy): Bacteria > Pseudomonadati > Pseudomonadota > Gammaproteobacteria > Moraxellales > Moraxellaceae > Acinetobacter > Acinetobacter terrae. The sequence goes on along the minus strand of NZ_NEGF01000014.1, from coordinate 56,967 downwards.
GTCTGGATGCCATTGGACTGGCAGCCCGTGCCATCAAATCGGGTGAAGCACAATTTGTTTTGGCGGGTGGCGTAGAATCCATGAGCCGTGCGCCTTTTGTGCAGTCCAAACCTACGACTGCTTTCAGCCGTACCCCTGAAATTTATGACACCACCATTGGCTGGCGTTTTATCAACCCAAAATTCAAAGCGCAGTTTGGCGTTGACAGCATGCCGGAAACAGCCGAAAACGTCGCAGAAAAGTATCAAATTAGCCGTGAAGACCAAGACCTGTTTGCCTATCACAGCCAGCAGAAAACCGCAGTAGCCCAGCAGAAAGGTATTTTTGCCGAAGAAATTCTGCCGGTAGAGGTCAAAGGTCCGAAGAAAACCACCCTCACCATTTCCCAAGATGAGCACCCGCGTGCAGAGACTACGCTGGACAATCTGGCAGCCTTAAAAACCCCATTTCGTAAAGAAGGCGGTTCAGTCACTGCCGGCAATGCTTCGGGTGTCAATGACGGTGCAGCTTGCGTCTTGCTAGGCAATCAGCAGTTTGCCCAGCAGTATGGTTTGAGCCCGAAAGCCAAAGTGATCGGGATAGCCAGTGCCGGTGTTGAAGCCAAATATATGGGCATTGGGCCGGTGCCAGCCGTGCAGAAAGTCTTGAAGCAGACCGGACTGAGTTTGGAGCAGATGGACGTGATTGAGCTGAATGAAGCTTTTGCCTCACAGTCACTGGCAGTGATTCGTGAACTGGGTCTACAAGATAATGATTCGAGAATTAACCCGAATGGTGGTGCTATTGCCTTAGGCCATCCTTTAGGTATGAGTGGCACCCGTCTGGTGATCACGGCCATGAAAGAACTAAAACGTCGTAATGGCAAATATGCACTCTGCACCATGTGTGTTGGTGTAGGACAGGGAGTTGCACTGATTCTAGAAAATATGGATTAAGAACATCATTCAATTAATGAAATAAATCGTGGTCAGGATGACTGCGTCAGGAGTAAGAATATGAATAACAATGCAATGGAAAAAATTGAAACGGTATCGGTTGATGAATTACGCAGTGTTCAGCTTCAGCGTATGAAAAAGACCCTACAGCATGCATATCAAAACAGTCCGGTTTATAAAAAGAAATTTGATGATGCTGGTGTGCATCCGGATGATTTCAAATCACTGGAAGACCTGGCTAAATTCCCGTTTACCACCAAACAGGATTTACGCGATAACTATCCGTTTGGCATGTTCGCTGTGCCGCAGGAACAGATTGTACGTGTGCACGCATCTTCTGGCACCACCGGTCAGCCTACCGTGGTTGGTTATACCCAAAATGATATCAATACCTGGTCTGACGTGGTGGCGCGTTCTCTTCGAGCAGCCGGTTTGACCAGCAAAGATATTATTCAGGTATCTTATGGTTATGGTCTGTTTACTGGTGGTTTAGGTGCTCACTATGGCGTTGAACGTTTAGGCGCAACCGTGATCCCGATGTCAGGTGGACAGACGGAACGTCAGGCGCAGCTGATTCATGACTTTAAGCCGACTGCACTGATGGTCACCCCATCTTACTGCCTGAATATTATTGAGGCGCTTGAGAAAAAATTTGGTACAGCCAAAAACTGTTCGATTAAAACTGGCGTATTTGGTGCAGAGCCATGGAGCAATGAAATGCGCAAGGAGATTGAAGAACGCCTGGGCATTGATGCATTGGATATTTATGGTCTGTCAGAAGTCATGGGACCCGGCGTGGCGATGGAATGTCTGGAATCTAAAGATGGCCCAACCATCTGGGAAGATCATTTCTATCCTGAAATCATTCACCCTGAAACAGGTGAAGTGCTGGCAGACGGTGAGCTAGGTGAGTTGGTCTTCACTACCATTACCAAAGAAGGCATGCCGGTGATTCGTTATCGTACCCGTGACTTAACCCGTTTATTACCAGGCACGGCACGTACCATGCGCCGAATGGATAAAATTGTGGGGCGTAGTGATGACATGATGATTATCCGTGGTGTGAATGTATTCCCATCCCAGATTGAAGAGCAGATTTTACAGATCCAGCAATTAATCCCTAACTACCAAATCCATATTTGTAAACATGGACATATGGATACGTTGCATATCCGTACCGAAATGCGTAAAGATAGTAGCGATATTATGGCGCATCAGTTGGCGACTCAGCTTAAGGGCCAGATTAAAACTATGGTAGGTATTAGTGTAAGTGTGGAAGTGTTACCAGAAGGCAGTCTGCCACGCTCTGAAGGTAAGGCACAACGTGTGTTTGATATCCGCAAGTCTGCATGAAGTACTATTGGATGATAGTCAAATGGTCTATCATCCAGTTTTTAAAAGGTAAAGTTAAACGAAATGAATCCGAAATTAAAACAAATAATCGATGACTTTATTCGCAATGAAGCACTGAGCGGGACTTCATTAATCATGACCATCTTTGGTGACTGTATTTTTCACCGCGGTGGCATTATCAGTCTTGCCAGTTTAATTCAGTTAATGGACGTATTTGGTTTTAACGAGAGATCCGTTCGTACGGCCGTGTTTCGCCTGGTACAAAATGGCTGGCTGGTCTCGGAGAAAATTGGCCGCACCAGTTATTACCGAGTGACTGAAAGCAGCCGCCAGCGCTTCATTATGGCGGATCAAAAAATTTACAGTTTTACTCATCAGGAATGGAATCAGAAATGGGATCTGGTTCTGCTCAGTTCGGTTGAACTGGAAAATAAACTACTACTAAAAAAAGAACTGGAATGGCTAGGTTTTGCCAATATTGCCACCAATGTCATGGCCTATCCGGGTTGTGATCACCACAAACTGCAAAACTTGCTGTTAAATTTAAAAATGACAGAGCAGGTGGTGGTATTTAAGGCAGAAGCCTTACTGTTATGGCAAGAATCTTATCCAACCGTGAAACGCATGGTAGAGACTAATTGGCCGGTTCAGGAGTTGCATCAGCGTTATGAAAAATTCATCGGTGTGTTTAGAGAGTTCTTTCATTTAGTCGAAAATGAAGAGGAGCTCGATCCGGTACAGGCTTTTCAACTGCGAATTTTACTGATTCATCAATATCGTCGCATTTTATTAAAAGATCCAAACCTGCCATTTGAGTTATTGCCGTCCAACTGGTTATCCATTAATGCCCGAAACTTAAGCAGTAACTTGTATCAAACCGTGGTGGCTGCGGGTGAAGAATTCTTCATGGATATCGCACGAACTTCAGAAGGTTCCATGCCGCCTGTACATCCGCAGTTTTATAAACGCTTTGGTGGTTTGCGGCAGGAAGAAATTAGCTATTAAAGCAATCAGATTTTAAAGGAATAAAACGATGCCTTGTTATGCCATAGATGGTGTGATCCCTGTTGTCAGTCCTCAAGCTCATGTTCATCCGACTGCGGTGCTGATTGGTGATGTCGTGATTGAGGCCGGGGTCTATATTGGTCCTTTCGCGGCCTTAAGAGCCGATTTTGGTGGAATTCGGATTCAGAAAAATGCCAATGTTCAAGACTCATGCACCATTCATGGTTTTCCAGACAGTGTGACCTTAGTGGAAGAATATGGTCATATTGGACATGGCGCAATTTTACATGGCTGTATTATTCGCAAAAATGTGCTGGTGGGAATGAACAGTGTCATTCTAGATGAAGCAGAAATTGGCGAAAATACCATTATTGGTGCCAATAGCACGGTAAAAGCCAAAGCCAAGATTCCTGAAAATTCACTGGCACTCGGTAGTCCAGCCAAGGTGATCCGTAGCTTGGAGGCCAAAGAAATTGCATGGAAAACCAAGGGTACCGAGCAGTATATACAGCTTGCAGAACGCTGCCTTTCGTCTATGTATGAGGTTGAGCCTTTGTCAGAAGATTCAGCAGATCGACTCACTTATAAAGAATTTAATGCGGCACATGTACTGAAGGAAAATAGTTGATTTTTTCCATTGCAGCATTGTACGGGGCATAGCGAGAGGTAGATTTGGTTTAGCGATTGAATTCCACTTTCTCGCTATTTTTTAAACAACACATGTCAACATACCCTCGTTAACCTAATGGTCGTTACATGAATCGGAAATGTGAGTCGCAAATAGAAATAACAGGAAAAAAGCCCAGACCTAGTATCTGGGCTTCACATAATCCGTATTAGATTAATTTTTCTTTATTTTTTATAAAAAACTAGATAACTAAAACAGTTCACGATTTGGTTTTAATTTCCCTTTGAGTTATTAAATATTTTTGAGCCATAAACTTTTCCTCATTCTCTTTCGGCTGTGTCAAAGTCCATTGGCTATTCGCATCAAGTTCCCAGGCTCTTGTATTATCTTTTAAATAGCTGAGCAGGCCATCTTGGATAATCTGTTTTTTAATTTTTTTATTCTCAATTGGAAAACAGCTTTCAACTCTGGAGAATAAATTTCTCCCCATCCAGTCGGCACTGGCACAATATAATTTTTCTGCACCATTATGATAAAAATAATAAACACGGGTATGCTCTAAATATCTTCCAACAATGGAACGCACTGTAATATTTTCAGATAAGCCTTCAACTTGTGGTCGTAAACAGCAAATTGAACGGATAATTAAGTCAATTTTTACCCCGGCTTGTGAAGCTTGATATAAAGCCGAGATCAGTTGAGGCTCAGTTAATGCATTCACTTTAATAATAATACGCGCAGGTTGGCCTGAAAGGGCAAACTGAGTTTCCTGTTCAATATAGTGTAAAAGCTGGTCATGTAAGGTAAATGGCGCATGAAATAATTTTTTCAGTTTGGCCATTCGTCCCATACCGGTCAGCTCTTGAAAAATCTTATGCACATCTTCTGCTATATCATCATCTGTGGTGAGAAGTCCATAATCTGTATACATTTTGGCATTGCCAGCATGGTAGTTCCCTGTACCCAAATGCACGTATCGACGCAGGTTTTCACCTTCTCTACGCACGATCAAAATCATTTTTGCATGGGTTTTGTAGCCAACAATGCCGTATACCACTACAGCACCTGCTTCTTGTAAAAGATTGGCTACAATAATGTTTGATTCTTCATCAAAACGGGCACGAAGCTCAATGATTGCAGTGACTTCTTTACCATTTCGCGCTGCTTCTACCAGTGCTTGGACAATTTCAGAATCGGGACCACTTCTATATAAGGTTTGTTTTATCGCTAAAACATGCGGGTCTTTTGCTGCTTCTCTGAGTAGATTAATCACAGGCTGAAAAGAATCAAAAGGATGATGCAAAAGAACATCTTCTTTTTTTAATACATCAAAAATGAGATTCTGATTGCGTAATACCTTTGGAATAACTGGCTGAAATGGCTTGAAGTTGAGTTCTGGAATATCAAAGTCGATAAAGAAACGGGTTAAATTGACCGGGCCATTTACTCGATAAAGTTCTTGCTGGGTCAGATTAAACTGTTCCAATAAATAATTATTCAGTTTGTCTGGACACTTTTGATCGACTTCCAACCTTACCGCACGACCAAACCGGCGAGACGAAAGTTCATCTTTCAAGGCAATCGCAAGATCATCTACATCTGCTGCTAAAGTCAAATCTGCATTTCTTGTCACGCGAAATTGGTAGCAGCCTGTAGCAGTCATTCCAGGAAACAGATCATTGACATAATATTGAATCATGGCAGACAGTAAAATGTAATGTTGCTCACCTTTAGGACATAATTCATCTGGTAACCGAACAACACGAGGAAGAGATCTAGGCGCAGGAACAATGGCTAAATCTATATGACGGCCAAAAGCATCTTGACCTTCTAATGACACGATAAAATTAAGACTTTTATTGACTAAACGTGGAAAGGGGTGAGCAGGATCTAAGCTGATTGGCGTTACAACTGGCTGAATTTGTTTAAAAAAGTGATTTTTAATCCACTCGTGATGCCGTTCTAAGATGTCGTTAAACTGAATAAATCGAATGCCGTAATTTTGAAGTTCTGGCAATAATGTTTGATTTAAAATTTTGTATTGTTCTTCTACCGCACGATGTGCTGTTTCTGATATTTGTTGCAAAATTACTTCATTCGGAATGCTATCAGGAGCGCTGGTGATCAATTTAAGGTCGAGCTGCTTCATTAAGCCTGCGACTCGAATCTCAAAAAATTCATCTAAATTACTTGAAAAGATAATTAAAAACTTGAATCTCTCCAGTAAAGGATGACAGCTATCTTTTGCCTGTGCCAAAACACGTTTATGAAATTCCAGTAAGGAAAGTTCACGGTTTATATAGGTATGAGAGTTATGTAAGTTTTTTTTTGCAGCCGACATAATAAATATTGATCTTCTAACAAGCCTGATTTGACTCGGCAGGGATATTAAGAACAAATTGTGACAGAAATATTACAAGTTCACTTTTACTTAGACTAAAAGTTAAAATTAAATAATTGTAATTAAAATATATTTTATTCAGATTTTATTTTTATAAAGTGTTCTTTATGTAGACAATAAGCTGTAAATCACATGAAAGTTTTTTTGTGCGTATATTATGTCAACTTATTGAAAATAATATAAAAGAAAGAAACATTTCAAGTCAGGCATTCATGGGATATAAATTGTTTTCAAAGTTGATGAATGATCCTAAATTTGCCTCTGAAGTAGCTAATTCTGCTTTGAGTACAACAAAAAGAAAATATAGAAATAAAAATTACGTTAGATAAATATCAACTTCAATTTGGAAAACATAATTTAACTTATGTTCCCCCTGAAGTTCACTTCATAATTTTATTAATGAATAATTAGTAATGATTTTAATCATTTAGCTTAAATTAAATGCGTTTTTTTAATTTAATAACTGATGTTACGCAGTAGCCTTTTTAAAACAAGAAATTTCTGCATAGGCTGCTTTTAAAGAGTTCAGATATATTTTTGCTTTCAGAGCAAAATGATTCATCTTATGATGGATCTTTAATTGCTCTAACTTCAGTACACTGCAAATTGATAAGAACAAATGATTACTTTGAGTTCTTACTGTTCGAGTTGGAGATTTTGAAATGCATGCATTCGATTTCAGTGATTTATGATAAACCTCGATATTCCATCGTTTTTGATAAATACGGGTAATATCATTTCCATCTAAAGACAAATCACTGCAAACTAGATCCAATGAGCTTGTACTTCCATCTTTGTTTGTAAAAACTTGGCGACAAATGAGGACTTCATGAGAATATCCTTTGAGCCAACCACGTACAATTTCACCATCTTTTAAGCCAATTTCTCTTACTTGTTGGAAACGAACCATTTCTTTTATCTTTTTCACTTAATGCGATCAGCCGATTACTCTTTAATGCACTAATAAAATGCTTCCTTTTCTTGCGAATCAAATCGAATGTTTCTTTTGAACTATACCAACTATCAAATAAAACATATTTAAATTTCACAGTATTGGCAATCATTTGCATAAACATTTGATGCAGCATTTCATTTTTGCTGACCATACTTTCGCGCTTAATTTGACGAGTATGGAGATCACAGTAAGAGATAGGCTTTTTCACAATGTGAAAGCTTAAGGGGAGTGAAATATCATTGTGATGATAGATCAAATTGAGCAAATTAATGCCTTTGACTGAACGGCCTTTACTATGGTCAAAGTGATAACAAATGATTTCGTTTTCATCAGTCCATTGTTTTTCAATGATAGTGTCATCAAAAATTAAAACCCCATCCTCTTCTGACTCGATAGACCTGAGTGTAGGTTTTACGAGTTTCCATAAATCTTTATCAGTAAAGGATTGGCTAGACAAAAAACGGGTAACCTGATCATGACTTACATGACCATCAAGCATTCTTGATAATTGGGTTGCTGTTGTCTGCTCAGTTGAACAAATCAGGTAGTCTGTATAGAGGTCTAATAAATCTTTATTCATGCTACGAATTATAAGACTTTTTCAATCGAGTGCGTAACATCAGTTAATAAGTTCATGAACTTACTATGAGAAGTAATAGTTTTTAGGATTGAGAGGGTTGCAAGGGTAAAAAATGGATAAATCTATGCGATTTTAGACTTTAAGTTTCAGATTTTATTAAATTTCAAGTCTGAGTTAACCTGCCACCATCTCAGCAATAATAGTGGCGAAAACCTATAGTTCATCTATTTTTGGTTTGGGATAAGGTGGAAAGAATAATTTTTAATCCTGTAGGCTGATTCTGTTCACATCTAAGTTCGTAACCATATTGACCTAGCATCATTTTGACTAAAGACAATCCTAGGCCATGGCCTTTTTGCTGTGCTGATTTACGCCAAAAGCGTTGCCCTAAATACTGAATATCATCTTTATTTAAAGTTGTGCCATTATCCTGAATGATCAAAATATTGTCATGCATGGCAATCTTAACGTTATCAGCATCGGCATGTAGAAGGGTATTTTCTAGAATATTCTTTACAATGGTATAGAGTACAAATTCAGGTAAAGGCAGATGACCTAGGCTTTGCCAATCAACCTGAAGCTTAGTTTTCGCTTCAGGGTATTGCATCTGTAAATCGTATAGTACTTTTTCCACTACTAGTTTTAGTTCGACCGACTCCGCCAAATGTTCAAGTGCTTGATCGGTATTGGACAGCATCAGCAGTTGTTCAAGTAATTCAGAATAGCGAAGAATACTCTTATTGGCTTGATCTAAACTATGTTTTAGTTTCGGACCGCCATCTGCTTGTGCCATGAGCTGTGCCAATTGCACATGAGTTTTAATGGCAGTCAGCGGACTACGCAATTCATGGGCAGCATAGGCACTAAAGACTTTTTCATTTTCCAGACTTTGATGCAGTTTATGCACCAAGCGTTTGGAGTTTTGTGCAAAAGGTTGTACCTCAGAGGGCATGGTTTTCGCATCTAAAGTTTTTAAATATTTGGTAGCATCATTCACTGATAAATTCGGCTGACTTAAATAGGCCGAGATCTCATCTAAAGCTTTAAACTCTCGACGAATAATCAGAATAATTAAGCCAATACACAGCAACAAAGATAAGATCAGTGGAATTAAGACCGATTGCAAAATCTGTTTGAGCAATGATTCACGTAGGAACATCCGCTCCGCGGCCACCACTTGAATATCATCCCGACGTAAGACATAACTCCGCCACTCTATTTCACCTTGATGCCATGTGCTAAAACCAACTGCTTGTTGACTTAAGTTTTTAGGTGCACCACGCGTTTTAGCGACCACATGCTGTCCCACACTCACATCCGAGCTAAACAATGACACTTCACAGGCAATCAGTTGTTCTTGATCTGTGGAATGAAGCTGTTGGGCTAGAGCATACTCATCCAAACTTTGCATCGGCAATTGTTGAATCAGGCGAGCCACCATTTGTGCCGAAGCCAATAAACGCTGATCTAAAGTATCTTGCAGGCGTTTTTGTAAGTTGATATACAGCCAGACAAAAACCAAACTCCATAAACAGATCATCACTGCCAATAGACTGCTGACCAAGCGCCACTTTAAGCTGTTCGGTTTGTGCATCGGTATTACTCGGGCACTTTAAACATGTAGCCAACGCCACGCACAGTCTGGATATAGTCTGCACCGAGTTTTTGGCGTAAATGGTAAATATGCACATTCAGTGCATTGCTTTCGATACTGTCTTGAAAGCCATATAACTTATCAAGCAAGACTTCATTTTTTAGCACTTGATTGGGATGGCTCATTAAGGTTTCAAGCAGGCTGTACTCTCGGCGTGATAGCTGAATGACTTGAGCTTGATAGCTGACTTCTTGCGTGTCTTTATTGAGTTGTAAGCCTTCAAATTGAATGACATTGGATGAAAATCCACGATGGCGACGGGTTAAAGCATGAATCCGTGCGATCAGTTCATCGAGTTCAAAGGGCTTGGTCAAATAATCATCTGCACCTAAGTTTAATGCTTCAACACATTGTTGGGTCTGTAAGCGAGCGGTCAACACCAGGACAGGGGTATGAATTTGATCACTACGCCATTTTTTCAGTAAGTCCAAACCATCTTGGTCGGGCAGTCCTAAATCGAGTAGGCACAAATCTACCGCACTGTGGCGAACAAAATAATCAGCATCACGGGCGTTACTGACATGCTCCACCGAAATATTTAAAAAATCCAATGAGGCGCAAATACTTTCGGCAATATACGGATCATCTTCGACCAAAACGACAAACATAGCAGTTTCCTATCATTATGGCTCTATTTTATAAATGATTTATCTTATTAATGCTCTCTTAATTTTAGTTTTCCCATAATAGGCACATTCATATTGATGATAATAATTAGGATCATGATGCGCACTTGGTTATCTGGACTCTGTGGGGTACTGACAGCATTGGCGGTGCAAAGTGCATCGGCTGAGTTTTTACCGCCTGATCAAGCCTTTGGTTTTCAGGCGGTGTCTACCCCTCAAGACAAAGCCACCCTGACATGGAAAATTGCCAATGGTTATTATCTGTACCATGATCAGCTTAAAGTGATGGAGGGTGGAAAAACGCTGTCTTTAACACTGCCAAGCCCACAACAAAAAGATGATCCGAATTTTGGCATGACCGAAGTGCATTATGGGCAGGTACAAACTGCCGTACCGATGCAACCGAATCAAAGTTATAAAATTGAATGGCAGGGCTGTGCCGAAAGTGGCTTATGTTATCCCGTTCAGCGCACCACCATTCACACTGATGCTGATGGATTATTACCTGCAAGTAATATTATAGGACAAGGCCTAGCCCAAAAGAAATTATTAGATTCAGTGGCATCGACTTCGCTGTTGAATGCACCTGTGGAAGATCAGCCAAAGAAAGCCGAGGTGGTTACTGCTGAAACCAAAACGAACAAAGCGGAAGCTGAAAATAACGAGAGCGCTTTAATTACTTCATCTGAAACGACTGTGTTGACTGAGCTCAATGAAGCGAGTGCACCACAGGTACAAGATGCTTTGATCACGCAAGCAAGTTCAGAGCCGAATAATACAATCACTACAACAGTGCCAAATAATCAAAGCGATTGGAATAACGATCAATACTTTTTTAATTTGCTCTCGACGGAAAATATCGCCCTCAATCTTATGATCTTTCTAGGTTTAGGTGTACTCCTCGCATTTTTACCGTGTTCTTTACCACTGATTCCGATTTTATCGAGCATTTTGGTACAACGTCATCGTGGTTACCGTGCAGGCATTATTGCAGGTGTATTCGTGTTGGGTATGGCCTTGGTCTATGCCTTAATGGGCTTGGCAGTGGCAGGGCTTGGTTATAACTTCCAGCGTTGGTTGCAAAGTCCACTGTTTATTGGGCTATTTGCAGTGATGTTTGTGGTGTTTGCGCTCAATTTGTTTGGTGCATTCCAATTTTCTTTACCACAAGGACTGTTACAGCGTTTAGACCAATGGCAACAACGTCAAAAAGGCGGAACGCTGTTGGGCTCGTTTATTATGGGGATAATCTCGGCGCTTATTGTGGGGCCATGTATGAGTGCACCACTGGCAGGGGCTTTACTCTTTGTAGCTCAATTGCCTGATCCGTGGATGGGGTCGAGCTACTTATTTGTACTGGGTGTGGGTGTGGGTTTACCACTGTTAATTGCCTGTGTATTTGGTGCGCAATATTTACCGAAACCTGGGGTATGGATGGATCGTCTGAAATTCACCTTTGGTTTTGTCATGCTGTTGTTAGCGGTGTATTTCTTACGTCCACTGTTACCAAGTGTTTGGTATTTGCTATTAATGGCAAGCTTGTTCCTTGCGATGAGTGTCTACGTCTTAGTGAAAATGCGACCGTATGCCACCCAACGTTTCAGTCAAGTCTTACTCATTTTGCTCAGCCTAGGTACGGTATTTTTCGCAGGAAGTTATGCACTACAAGCATGGTCGCAATTGAATACCGCACAAGCCTCAGAGCTACTCACATGGCAGAAGGTACGTAACGAAACTGAACTCAAGCAAACACTCGCTGAGGTGCAAGGGCAAGCGGTGTTGATTGATGTGTATGCCGATTGGTGCGTGGCCTGTCAGCCGATTGAAAAAGAGGTGATTCCACGTGCCGATGTACAAGCAGGTTTGGCTAATGTTGCCCTAATTAAATTTGATTTGACCGAATATGAGCCGAGTCAGGATGTGGTATTAAAAGAATGGCAAATCTTAGGGCCACCAACCATGATTTTCTTAAATGCACAACATCAAGAACAGCGTGAAATCCGTTTAACAGGCACCTTTAGTGCTGCGCAACTGATCGCACGTTTACCCCAACAAGGAACAGCACCATGATTTCAAGTGAAGCATTACATATTGGACCATTGATGTTGCCGGGGGGATTGTTGATCTTACTACTGGCATTGCTGATCACTGTAATGATTGGGCGTAAAGTGGGACAGCAGGCACATTGGTCACAGGAAATTCAACAAAATTTTCAAGATTCGATATGGAGCAGTGTTTGGGTCGGTTTAATTGGCGCGCGTCTAGTTTTTATCTGCTTGAACTTTGAGTCTTATATGGCATCGCCAATAGATATCCTAAAAATCCAAGACAAAGGTTTTAGTCTGATTGGTGGTGTAGTCTTCGGTGCGGCATGGTTATGGTGGAAAAATCCTGCCATTGCTGCGAAAGCCAAAGCGAGCTTTCTCGTTATGTTTGCGGTTTTGTTAGGGACAGGATTTATCACCCAACATGTTCTGCAAAAAGAAACCCATCATCCAGCTTTAAGTTTTGAATCCCTAAAGAGTACAGGTCAAGTTCAGCCGGCTCTTGTGTCAATGCAACAATTTCAAGGACAGCCAACGGTCGTCAATTTATGGGCAAGTTGGTGTCCTCCGTGTCATCGTGAAATGCCTATATTACAGCGTGCTCACGATCAGCATCCTGATATTCATTTTGTCATGTTGAATCAAGGTGAAGATGTCGACACGGTACGAGCTTATCTCTCTAAAAATCAATTCAGTTTTAAACATGTAATGCTCGATACTCAGGGTGAAATGCCGCAAGCAGTAAACAGTTTTGGCTTACCGACCACCTTATTTTTTAATGCACAAGGGGAGTTAATCGAGCGCCATCAAGGCGAACTCAGTCAGGCCATGTTGCAACAATATCTAAATAAAATTAACCCATAAATTGATTATAGGATTTTAGTCATGAATACAATATTTAAAGCGAGTGTACTACTCGGAACTATGCTGACGGTGGCATGTGGTGTGAATGCCGATCCAAATACGATTAAAAAGCAACTGGAAAAAGATGGCTTTGAGTTTGTTAAACAAATTCCTTCACCTGAAGGTTTAACGGGTTGGGTGGGGCATGAAGATCAGTATTCCAATACGGTATTTATCTCCAATGATGACAAATATTATATCAAGGGCGAACTGTTTGATGCGCAAGGGAAAAGCCTTTCCAATGAGCAGATTGAAAAGCATATGAAAAAAGCGGTATTGGACGATGTCTGGAAAACCCTGGAAAAATCGACCTGGATCCAGGATGGTAAGCCAGATGCACCACGTGTGGTCTATGTCTTTTCCGATCCGAATTGTCCATATTGCTATAAATTCTGGCACGCGGCTCGGCCTTGGGTAGAATCAGGCAAGGTACAGCTGCGTCATATTCAGGTTGGTGTGATCCGTGAAGAAAGCCGTGGCCAGGTGGCAACATTGTTAATGTCGAAAGATCCAGCGGCAGTTTTTAACGATATGAACAAGAATAAAGGCAAAAAGCAGCTCAAGAAAATGGAAAAGATTCCTGCAGAAATTGCTGCCAAAATTGATGCCAACCAGGCCCTGATGGGGAAATACGGCTTTTTCTCCACACCGTCGATGGCTTGGCGTGACAGCAAAGGTAACTTCCAATCGGCACAAGGCATGCCAGGGGATTTAAAAGAAATCTTTGAAAAATAATGATTATACTCACTCACAAAGCCAACACAAAAACAGTGTGTAGATAATGCTAAGGTGTTGATGATCAACTCCTAACAAGGAGGATGAATGTCAAATTTACAAGATCCACGTGTTTTGTTTGCCTTAGAGCGTACTGCACTGGCATGGAACCGTAGTGGTTTGGCACTCATTGCCTTTGGCTTTGTGATTGAAAAATCGAATTTATTGGTGCAGTTGGTTAATCCCGAGCAATATCACAACAAAATTGTCTATGCTCAGTGGCTTGGGATTGCAGTCATTGTATTTGGTATGTTGGTGAACGTAGGTTCTATCCTACAATACCGACATGGACTTCGTTCATTAATGGAACAGGAATTTATAGAAGGTTATCAGACTCAACATCCAGTCTGGCTGAATTTATTTACCATGCTGACGGGAATTTTGCTAATCATCTCGTTTTGGCTTAATTAGGCCGTTCAAGCAAGGTTGAGAGGCGTACTTATTCCTGACAGTACAGTTGATATAAAGTTTGCATAATACCGAGTACTTTAGGGTCAGCCAGTTGGTAAAAAATTTACTTACCTTCACGACGTGTCGAGACAATTTTATTGTTACGTAACACGGTCAGTTGCTGTGAAAGGGTCGGTTGATGAATGTCAGTACAATCTTCAATTTGCTGGATATTTAACTCGCAATTGATCAACACACATAAAAATAAAATCAGAAATGTAGGGAGATACCATTACATTTTGTATTGATTGTAAAAGTGGTAAGTGGACTGCTCCTATTATTCTAGACACGAGACAGCTTCATTTTGAAGACACATTATTGTTCATTTTACCCATACATCTATGGCATGTTGCAGATGACCAGTTTTGACATAAAGAGTTGCACCTGAAGTACCTGCCTGAAATTTAGCAACACTATTGATGGGAAAGCGAGCCCACGAACCTGCTGGATATATTTGAGAGCCGCAAAATAATTGACCTTTGATAATGAACAATTCAATCCCTTGTTCTGATTTCTCTTCGAAAATCTGAGCAGGTTTTAGCTTTTCTAAATAGGTCTGCTCATGTTCCGATTGAAATAGCGGGCATATCATCCGATGTTCGGTAAGCTTCCAATTCGCTGGATCATTGGTATTAATTCGGGTGGACTCTATCTCATGTTCAGTCATTTGCATCAGTTTCACAAAGATTAAACAACCAGCTTTACTGGAAACCCGATGAGTTGAACGATGAGGGTTACGTAAATACCAGCCTGCCTGATAATCATCTTCAGCATTCTCGGTAAAAATGCCTGACAAGATGAGGACTTCTTCACCCAAAGGATGTTGATGTTCAGGAAAGGTAGATTCTGGTGCGTATTTCACAAGACTAGTTGCACGTGCTTTCTCATCGCCAATACGATCAAGCATCATTCTGTCGACTTCACCTCCTGGAGATTTCACCCAATGGTAATCCTCTGGCTTGATGATGACGGGTTGTGAGAAGTCGGCATGAATAAACATAATGTTGTCCTGTAATGAAGAAACCTAGGTATTTTAACGAGAATGCACAGGTTTATTTTAAAAGAAATAGCGATTAGTGAGCTCACTGTTTCAGAAAAGATAAGCATGTTGATAGCAGATATTACTCACTAAGCTATGAAATATTAATATTTTAGAGTTTAATCAACTGTGCTTTGTTTTTACATCAATTAGGAATGGCATGAAATATCAACCGCCTTATACGATCACCTCTAAAATTATTCACTTGATTGCACAAATTAGTGAATCAATAGGGCGTTTGACTGCATTAACCCAAATCCAAGATAGCCTTAAATTGCGAAAAGCCAATCGTATTCGAACGATTCAAGGGTCTTTAGCGATAGAAGGAAATACCTTGAGTACAGAGCAAATCACAGCGATCCTGAATGGCAAGACCATTATCGCTCCACCTAAAGAAGTTCAAGAGGTACGTAATGCCCTAAAGGCATATGAAGAAATTCAAGATTGGAATCCTGATCAAGAATCGCATTTGCTTAAAGCACATCAAATATTGATGACAGGACTGATTGATGAGGTTGGACAGTATCGTCATGGTGGTGTTGGTGTGATGTCAGGGGATCAAGTCGTGCATATGGCTCCGCCTGCAAATCAAGTCCACCGTTTAATGGGAGAATTATTGCAGTGGTTGGATGAAGGCAATGAGCACCCATTAATTCAGAGTTCAGTATTTCATTATGAGTTTGAGTTTATACACCCATTTGCTGATGGCAATGGGCGTATGGGGCGTTTATGGCAAACTTTAATCTTAAGCCAGTGGAATCCAATTTTTCTCAATATCCCTGTAGAAAGCTTGATTTATCAAAACCAAAAAGCTTATTACGATGCATTGCAAGCGAGTACAGATCGCTCAGATTCTGCACCTTTTATTGAGTTTATTTTGCAGATGATTCTAGATGCAATACTCAGTTCTGATGCCAGCGATCAAGATACCGCTCAAGCTAGCGTACAAGTTAGCGATCAAGTTAAACGTCTCATCCAGAATATGGAGCAGAAGGAATATAGCCTAACTGAGCTGATGGCTCTATTAGACTTGTCCCACCGAGCAACATTCCAAAAAAATTATTTAACTCCAGCATTAGAAGCAGGTGTGGTTGAACGTACCCTTCCTGATAAGCCTAAGAGTCCTAAGCAAAAATACAAATTAAAAAATTGAACTATACTGAGGTTGATGTGATGATTAATATCACAAGGAATTAATTGTAACGTTATAACATTGCAATTATTTTTCAGTATAATGTTCTGCTATAATGCCGTACGCCATTTCAAATCCTGAATTAGGATTTGAACAAGATTTTAAAGTGATTCAATGCACTAAATCTAATTTGGGTCAATGAATATTTATATTTATAAAATTGTGTTTAAAATTAATAGGTTCAGTTTTGAGTTCAATTGACGCCACCCCACGCTTCTTCTATGCTATCTAATCGCCGGAGAGATTTTGGCGAGAGCTATAAAATGTAAAACTATATAAAGTATAAGGTCTCTATTTTGAATATAGAATCTCCTGCTTGTATCTTAAAACAAAATTCTACTTTTAGATCCTATTTTTTTAGGGGGGATTATCGTTCCGAGTATGAGTCATCGTAGCCTTACGCAGCTGTAGTCGCAGCTCATGCGACAACGCTGTTTCAGAATTCTTTTTTAGCAGCTTAAAGAAGGACAGAATTAAAAAGAGAATCTATAAAACACGAGAAATGGCTCGTGCGGATGTGTTTGATTATATCGAGATGTTTTACAATAGAATCAGGCATCCTTCTCATCTCGATGGAATGAGCCCAGAAGCATTTGATGCAGCTTCAAAATGAGGTTACCTCATGTCTAGGAGAGTGGTGACAATCTATTTCTGAGTAAGTCATACAATTAATGATACAAGATTTTAGTCTCAGTATTTAAGAGCTAAACAAGGATAAGTTATGAACAAAAAATCAATAGTAACAGCAGCTTCTGGTCTTATTCTACCTTTACTATTAACTGCCTGTGTTCATACCCCTACATTTGTTTCACAAGGGAGGAGCAAAGCAGTAACGAGTAATAATGAATACTTGCACCTTGCGAGCATCCATCCTGCCCGTATTTCTCCAAATAAAGATGAAATGCGTGTAACTTTATTGGGAACAGGTAGTCCTGTACCTAGTGAACAACGTTTTGGTATGTCTACATTGGTACAAGCTGGAGGATATAATCTTGTTTTTGATGCAGGGCGAGGAGCAGTCATTCGTTTAACACAAGCAGGTATACTGCTAGGAAAGGTGGATGGTGTGTTTTTAACCCATTATCATTCCGACCATGTAAATGGTCTTAGTGATATGTGGATGACAGGCTACATACCTGCTTTTGGAGGTCGTCAAAGTGATTTTAATGTATATGGACCAACTGGCGTCCTTGCTTTAGTAGAAGGGTTGAAGATAGCCCATGCAGACGATATTCGAGTTAGAGTAGCAGATGGTGAGCTAAAAAAAGATACCACTAATATTGTTGCTCATGAATTTTCTGCTGAAGGCGGCGTTGTTTTTAATCAAAATGGCGTAGTCGTCACTGCCTTTAAAGTTGAACATGACCATCATGGTGCTATTCAACCTGCCCTAGGTTATAGAGTGGATTATGCTGGACGTGCAGTAGTGATAAGTGGTGATACAATCCCCACTGCTAATGTGCTTAAATATGGCAAAGGTGTTGATTTATTGATACATGAAGTAGCAGAGTTTCAAGATACTCATGCCGTGCCACAAGTGTATGCTCATCACACTAATCCTCGAGAGGCAGGTGAAATTTTTAATCAAACTAAACCTAAAATGGCAGTATATAGTCACATTGTAAATGGAGTTTCGTCTAGAATTATTGGTATTCCTGATGAGGTGTTAATCCAACGGACTAAGGTAAATTATCAAGGTCCATTAGTAGTGGGTCGAGACTTAATGAGTTTTTTATTAACACCTACTAAAATAGATACTTACACACCTTAATTTTTCTAAGTCATCTTTATTTCGATCTAGACAATTACTAAGCCAAAAATCCGAAGTTTTGTGTGTGAATAAATTTTATATAAAAACACCTGTTTTTGTTTTAGCAGAATAAAAAAGCCCTCATTGGACGTTACTAGTGGGGCAGCAACTTTTCAATCTGGCTCATTTTCTGCGTTGGTAGTCTTTTAGTACATCGTTCAAATAGGCATTTACCGAAACATTTAGAACATTTCAATAGCCACCAAAATTTTAGTCTTCATTTAATATACCAGTTGCAGAAGTAAAGCGAGCGAAAGCAAAATATTTATTGGGAAAAGCGAAATATTGCTATTGAAGAAATTGCACATCAGTTACGCTATGGCTGATCTGTCCAATTTCTTTAGAGCATTTAAGAAATGGGCAGATGCAGCACTCAAATTTTATAGGAACCAAGCTCATCCACTATATATTGAATAAAAATTTAACAGATCAATAGCAGTCTATACTCACCATCTTTTTCAGCAGGAGCTCTATGCACACAAGGTAAAACCTGTTGTGTTGGATGATCGACTGCAAGTCGCCAAAGATGCCCTAAACCTAAATTCACAGGTTTTGCATCCGGTTTAGGCTGATAGTGTAGATCAAAGAAATATTCTTCGAGAAACATTTCGAACTCAGCTTCAGGCCCGTCATGTAATTTTTTAAGCTGCTCTCTGATTTCTGGAATCAAGATTTTTTGCTCAACCTGGTCATTGGGCAAGATTTCACTCGCAGCACCATGATATGTACATAAAAAAGTATCCGTTTCGATGGGGGCACGATCAACATGGTACGAATATACATCTGTTGAAATGAAATCTAGATATTCATCCTGTTCATAGCTTTTCAGCAAATTAAGAGAAGGTGATGCGCCGAAATCAGTTAACAGCTGCATATCTCTTAAGATCATTTCTCTGGCTAGATGCCCTTTCTTTGAAAGCTGTAGCACCAGAAGATCTTCAATAGAAACTTCTGTAATGTTTTCTTTTAAATCAAGTTTAGCCACAATCTCTTTAAAATCACCCACCAAATGTCTAGACCAGCAAATGGCATTCATCTCTCGTTGAAAATTCGAATTTACAAGTTCTGAAAAAGTAGAAACCACGCTAATTTGATTGTGGTCAGGAAATGTATTCTTCATACTAGAATTAAGTAATTCATAAACTAGGTCTAATCATACATCCAGCTTTAAAGAAATGGAGAAGGATTAATGGCACAAGTTGATTTTATGAACGTTAACAACATTGATATCATTTTTATAGGCATAAGGGCATACAGTAAAGCAGCTATTTTCGACATAACCTATAGGTATGTTGCTTGATGAGTTTAAGAGTAAGCATCCGGCGAACTCATCTTACCAAGCTATCCTATAAGCCTTAATTTGGTTCCCACTTAAAAACAAGTGGGGACTTAGTCAATGAGCATGGATATATATTCTGCAACACCTCCGGTTGCTAAAAAACGTAGAACATACAGCAAAGAATTCAAACTCAGCATTGTAAATGCCTGCAAAGATCCTAATACCTCGGTCGCACTGAAGCATGGTCTTAATGCAAACCTCGTCAGTCGTTGGATCAGAAGCTTCAATTATCATGATGGTGCCGTGCAGAATCCTGCCCATGTTAAGCCGGCATTTATTGCTTTGCCTTATACAGCTGCAATCAGTAAACCTATTGATGTGATGATCACCCTGCACATCACTGTGCCTCATGCCAATAACGCGATCCAGTTAAAATGGCAGGCATCAGAAATGTCTGCCTTGGCAGAATTACTCAAGGCACTGGCAACATGATCCGTATTGCTGAAATTTGGCTCTCTACCCAGCCCATGGATATGCGTGCAGGGATGGATACTGCCATGGCGCAGATCATGAAAGCCTTTGGTTCAATCAAACCACATTGTGCCTACCTGTTCTGTAATAAACGTGGTCATCGCATGAAAGTGCTGGTGCATGATGGACTGGGCATCTGGCTGTGTGCCCGGCAGCTGGAACAAGGCAAATTTCACTGGGCTCAGATTCACCAGGGTAAACCGTAGCCCTCAGCCCGGAACAGTTACAGGCACTGATCCAGGGTTTGCTCTGGCAGCGCATTGGACGACAGCAGGTGGTCACTATGCTCTAAACCAGACTAGTGCATTCTGCTATTCTCCAAACGTTCTATTTTCTCTCCTTCATGACCTCAGGCATACTGCGGTCATGAATACGCTGTCTGATTTAAGCCAACTGACCCATGAACAACTGCTGGAATTCACCAGACAGTTGACGATGCAGCATCAGTCTCTGGCACAATCAAATCAGCAATTGGATGCCAAAGTTCAACATCTTTCCATTCTCACTCAAAAATACGAGCATGAACTGGCTTTGTTTAAACGGCATAAATTTGCCCAAAAGAATGAACACTTAACTGCCAAAAAAATCCATTTGTGGGACGAAGCGGTCGAAGAAGATATCGCAGCAGTCGATTTAGAGTTGGAACGGCTGAATGCGGATAAAACGAATACAACAGCGCAGAAAGCCACAGCAAATAAACCTAAACGTCGACCGCTGCCAGATCATCTGCAAACCATCCGTATTGAGCATGAACCTGCATCAACGCAATGCAGTTGTGGCTGCCAGTTACGTCGTATCGGTGAAGATATCAGTGAGAAACTGAACTTCAGACCGGCACAGTTCTATAAGGAACAGCATATCCGTGGCAAATGGGTCTGTGACCAGTATGACACCCTGACTCAGCAAGCGATGCCTGCTTATGTGATTGATAAAGGCATTGCCAGTGCAGAATTGCTGAGCCATGTGTTGGTGTCTAAATATGCCGATCATTTACCGTTGTACCGTCAGCGCCAGATCTTTCTACGCGCGGGAATTGATCTGTCCAGATCCACATTATCTGACTGGATTGCTCGCTGTGGGGTGGAACTTGAACCCTTGGCGGATGCCTTAAAACAGGTGGTGCAGCAGCAGCGGGTGAACCATGCAGATGAAACGCCGGTCACCACCATGCAGCTTGGTGATGATGAGAAAAAACCGAAGAAAGGTTATGTCTGGGCCTATGCAACTACACAGTACAATCCAGTTCAGGCAGTCATCTATGACTTTCAGCCGAGCCGTTCAGGTCAGCATGCTGAAGAGTTCCTGAAGGGATGGCAGGGCCATTTGGTCTGTGATGATTACAGTGGTTATAAAGCATGCTTTAGATCAGGCCAGGTCATTGAGGTGGGCTGCATGGCGCAGGCGAATCTGGATTTGACCCGTCAAGAACTACCAGCGCGAACAGCAACTCTGGTCACAGGGAATTTCTGCCAAGCAGGATTACCAGCGTGCAGAAAGTGCCTATCGTCAAGCATAGATCACTGTTCAGTCTTCACAAGCACGTTTAAACGCATTAGGTGCGAGCGGAAATAATAATGGACGCTTTTTGATTCGAGCGCCGATCTCCGGGGTGATCAGTCAAAAAGATATTGTGGTTGGTGAAAATGTACAATTGTCTGATCAACTCTTTGTCATTGAACAGCTGAAAGATTTATGGCTTGAGTTTAATTTGCCGAATCAATTCTCAGGTCAATTGCAAGCCGGACAAAAATTGACTTTAAAGTGAATGATTCAGAACAAACCTATAAAGCTATTGTACAAAGCTTAATCTCTCAGGCAGATGTACAAACAGGGCGTTTGGTGGTGCGTGCAAAACTCGATGTGCAAGCGGCTGAGTTGCATCCTAATGTGTTGGTGAGGGTGTTGATTTCGGAAGCTACTGCAAAATCAGCCCTACGGATTCAAAAGTCTGCGGTGCAAAGTATTGAAGGTGAAGATAGTATTTTATCAGCCAGAATGGCGGTTTGTAGAAGGAGGAATACCATCTCCTTATAGGCACGCTATTTTATACCCATGAATGGCATCGTCAAGTGATTCGTAATATTCGGGACTGCATCATCAGTTATTCAACAGGCAACATCAGAATAGTGCCTTTTGCAACTGAATAAGCTTCTACATGACCAGAAATATTGGCCTGATCATCAATATAATGCGCATGAAAATACTCATTTGGGTAAGTCACCACACTTTCTAATTGAGGACCACTGTATATACCAATCAATTGTCCTCGGGCATCTGGACTATTGAAAATATGTTTTTCTATAGGATATTTTTTGCGCTAGTGGTATGACTGCCTGTTTGTTCAGTTATTGGATGAGGTTTTTGCCTGTCACAACATGCCAACGTAATTCAGGATAATGTCCTTGTAAACGGAATACAAAAGGCTGCTCAGTTGATAGTCCTAAACGTTTTGCTTCTTCTAGGAGGAACGCTTCTAATTGGGATTGATTCATATCTGATGGCACAGAAATGTCCTGCCATTTTGTCACTTGACCACTTGCAAAGAGAAAGGCCTGTTCATTTGTATCATGAGGCAAGATTTTTCCTGTTAAATCGCTTCCTGAGGTTACAACGATTTTGCCATCAATTTGAATAATCTCACCCTTACGTCCTGCAAGTGCCCCTATTCCCCAAGTAGATTCTTACTGTGGCAACGCTGAGAGTTTGACGGTTCCTCGATCATCACCTGTATGCATCATATGCTTGAAGTTGCCATAGTGAATAAATTTGAAAGGTGTATCTGCAGCAATTGCAGCAGTATTGATTACCGCCATAATGGCTAGAATACTCAAAATACGGTTCATGAAATTAACTTAAAAAATTGTTTTTTAAGATATAATTTTATTATTGGTAAGATCCTTTTTTTGTAGTCAATAAAAAGCGATTTATTTATAAAAACCAGCTTGAAAGTGAATATTACTCATCTTTTATTGAATTTATATCGTTTTACTCATGTTTAAATTCAGGCTTTAATTGGCTCATACAGAAATTTAGCTTTTATTTAAAAAATTTAGGGCACATCTCCATGAGTACAACATTTCAATGTTCAATTAAGCGCATTCGTTTTGATGAGAACTACGAGCCAGCTAACAATACACGTTTGACGACTAACTTTGCTAATTTGGCACGTGGTGAAAGCCGCCAAGAAAATCTTCGTCGCACTTTAGCAATGATCAATAACCGTTTTAATAGCTTGGCAACGGTCGACAATCCAAAAGGTGATCGTTATTCACTTGAAATCGATATCATCTCTGCAGAAATTGATATCGAAGGCAATGGTCAAGCTTTCCCCTTCATTGAAACCTTAAAAAGTACCATTATCGATCATCATACCCATACCAATGAACGTATTGAAGGCATGATTGGCAACAGCTTTTCGTCTTATGTGCGTGATTATGACTTTAGTGTGGTATTGCCATCACTTGGTTGCAAGTTCAATGAAAAGCCTGAAGATTTTGGTGATCTACACGGCAAGTTGTATCAACATCTTGTAAATTCAGAGGTCTTTAAAGCTGAATTTAACAAACAACCTGTGATTTGTTTAAGTGTTTCAACGACTAAAACTTATTACCGCACTGCCAATGTTCACCCGATTTTAGGTGTGGAATACACCAATGAAGACTATTCACGTACCGATGAATACTTCGCAAAAATGGGCTTAAGCGTTCGTTACTTTAAGCCTGAAAATGGCAATGCACCTTTAGCATTCTACTGTGCAGGTGACTTATTACGTGATTACACTGATTTCGAATTGATCAGCGCGATCAGCACCATGGAAAGCTTCCAAAGAATCTATCGTCCTGAAATTTATAATACGAATTCACCTGCAGGTGTGGTGTATCAGCCAAGCTTGAGCTATGGGGATTATTCATTAACTCGTATTGTCTATGACCGTATTGAACGTGGTGAATTGGCTGTGAAACAAGGCAAATGGACAGAAGAAAACTTCATAAAACCATATAAAGACATCCTTGATGAATGGGCTGCTAACTTCACTGTAGTCAATGTTCAGCAAAATCAAGCTGCCTAATACACCAGATAGATTCACGAAATTTTATAAAGAAGATTAAACATGGCGATTTTACTCCCAACCTCAACTGCTGGCAGCTTACCGAAACCTTCTTGGCTCGCTGAACCTGAAAAACTTTGGTCAGCTTGGAAACTTGAAGGCGAAGAGTTGCTTGAAGCGAAACGTGATGCCTTAAAGTTGTCTCTACATGAGCAACGTCAAGCAGGGATCGATATCGTAAGTGATGGTGAACAAACCCGTCAGCACTTCGTGACTACATTCATCGAGCATCTTGAAGGTGTGGACTTTGAAAAGCGTGAAACCATGCGTATCCGTAACCGTTATGATGCCAACGTGCCATCAGTGGTGGGTGAAGTTTCTCGTAAACAATCTGTATTCGTAGAGGATGCGAAATTCTTACGTAGCCAAACCAATCAACCGATCAAATGGGCGTTACCTGGTCCTATGACTATGATTGACACGCTTTATGATGGTCATTATAAGAGCCGTGAAAAATTGGCGTGGGAATTTGCCAAAATTCTGAACCAAGAAGCGCTTGAGTTAGAGGCGGCAGGAGTGGATATCATTCAGTTTGATGAACCTGCGTTCAATGTGTTCTTTGATGAAGTGAATGATTGGGGCGTGGCTACTTTAGAGCGTGCGCTTGAAGGTTTGAAATGCGAAACTGCAGTACACATCTGCTATGGCTATGGCATTAAAGCCAATACCGATTGGAAAAAGACTTTAGGTAATGAATGGCGTCAATACGAAGAAGC
Organism: Acinetobacter terrae; assembly: GCF_002135195.1. NCBI lineage: Bacteria > Pseudomonadati > Pseudomonadota > Gammaproteobacteria > Moraxellales > Moraxellaceae > Acinetobacter > Acinetobacter terrae. Next base: position 31,983 of record NZ_NEGF01000014.1, on the reverse strand, counting down.
CTTCCCAAAACTACAAAAGTCTAAGATCGATATCGTGTCTTTGGAGTGTCAAAACTCACGTGTACCGATGGATTTGATTGAACTGATTCGTGGCAAAAAAGTCATGGTTGGGGCGATTGATGTGGCGACCAACCAAATCGAAACCCCTGAAGAAGTAGCAAATACTTTACGTAAGGCGCTTCAGTTCGTCGATGCAGACAAACTTTATCCTTCAACCAACTGTGGTATGACACCTTTATCTCGTCAAGTCGCTCGCGGCAAACTTGAAGCATTAAGCGCAGGTGCTGCCATTGTTCGTCAAGAACTGACCGCTTAATTCTAAGCTGTCTCAATAAGTGCAGGGTGGATGATATATCCAAATCATCCATTTCCCTGACTTGAGTAAGAGACAAGCCATATACATATTTGAGATAGAAGAGATGATTGAAGCAACCGACTTTAGAAATGCAATGTCCTTGTTAACGACTGCTGTTAATGTAATCACAACACAAGGTACAGCAGGGATGCATGGTTTCACCGCATCAGCCGTATGTAGTGTGACCGATACACCGCCGACATTACTGGTTTGCATGAATCAATCATCTCGCTCACATGCACATTTTATTGAAAATAAAGTTCTGTCTGTGAATGTACTCAGCACACAGCATGAACAGATCTCAAATGTATTTGCCTCAAGCAAATTTAATTCTGAAGATCGCTTCAAACTCGGTGATTGGACCACACTCGAAACAGGATCACCTGTGTTAGAAGATGCTCTGGTGAGTTTTGATTGTCAGATTGAAGAAATTCAAAACGTCGGCACACACAGCATTTTCTTATGCCGTGTCGTAGCGATTAAGCAAAGTCAGCAAGAAGAAAGCTTGGTTTATTTTAACCGTGCTTATCACCAAATTGGTCAACTCGAACTCGCTTAATTACTCATTGCTTCAATACTCCATTCTTTAAAAGTCAGTATATCGTGGAACTTATTATTTTTTTAATCATCGGGGCACTTGCTGGATTTGCAGCAGGTCTCTTCGGTGTCGGTGGTGGAACCATTATCGTCCCACTCTTGTTTATCGTCTTTACCCAAATGGATTACAGTCCTGATGTCATTATGCATTTAGCGTTAGGGACTTCACTCGCGACGATTGTGGTGACATCAATTAGCTCATTGATGGCACACCATAAAAATGGCGCGGTGATGTGGCCAGTATTTAAAAACCTGGCGCCACCGATGGCGATCGGCTGTTTTTCCGGAGCAGCCATTGCAGGATGGCTTTCAGGAATACATCTTCAACTCATTGTTGGTTTATTCTTGATTTGGGTAGCATATACCATGTTTACTGGTGCTAAAAAGGCAGTAGACTCAAGCAGAATACTTCCTTCAAAAGGTAAACAGGTTGCTGCAGGTTCTGTGATTGGTGTGGCTTCAGCAATTTTTGGTATTGGTGGAGGAAGCTTAACAGTCCCTTACCTCAACCGTTATGGTGTCGTCATGCAAAAAGCTGTCGGAACATCTGCTGCTTGTGGTTTACCGATTGCCATTGCAGGTGCTTTGGGATTTATGATTTTTGGTATGAAAGCGCACACTGCTGTTCCCAATAGTATTGGCTATGTACATACTTATGCATTCTTAGGCATTAGCCTCATGAGTTTCTTTACAGCAAAGTTTGGTGCAAAAGCAGCGCATGCGCTATCACCGCAAATGCTGAAAAAATGTTTTGCAGTATTGTTGGTGATTGTAGGCTGTTTTTTCCTTGTTAAAGGCTTAATTTAAAATATTTTCAGTTCATTGCTTATGATGAAAAAGTTCACTGAGTGTGGGCTTTTCTATGCGGTGTACTGTCTTTAAATCCATAATGAATAGCTACCGATTTTGTAGACACCAACATATCCAACCGTCCGCTTCGATAATCGCAAAAGTGTATATTCTAAAAGCGGACATTTCTATTTTGGGCTTACATTTTGTGTTAGAACCCACTCATCAACATGAAACAGCGAATTATGGTACTGCATTTGCGATTGGCATCATCCTGAATTTTGCATTTGTTTTAATTGAAGATTTCTATGGTTGGCAAACAGATTCAATGGCATTGTTGGCTGATGCAGGTCACAACTTAACTGATGTCGGTGGATTACTGCTGGCATGGGCAGCTTATAGCGTAGCGCGTATTCACGCCAATCGTCGTCATACTTATGGTTGGCAAAAAGCTTCCATTTTAGCCAGTTTTGGCAATGCCATGCTGATTCTACTGGCTATGTTTTCTCTGGCCTGGGAATCTATCCAGCGGATTCAGTCTCCCGGCCCTGTAGCGGCAGTTACCGTTATGGTGGTGGCGGCAATTGGTGTCGTGGTGAATTTTGGCACTGCCTTGTTGTTTCTCAAAAATAGTCAGCATGATTTGAATATTAGGGGGGCTTTTCTACACATGGCAGCGGATGCCGCTGTTTCTGTGGGAGTGGTGATCGCTGGTGCTTTATATTTATGGCAGGGTTGGCTATGGATTGATGCCGTGGTGGGCCTGATCATTGCCATTATCATTATCTTGGGAACTTTTTCTTTATCCCGACAATCTTTACATTTGCTCTTTGATGGTGTGCCAGATCAGAATAATCTATTGGAGGTGAGAAACAGTCTCTTGAACATCCCGAGCGTGGTAACTCTGCATGATTTACATATCTGGAGTATGAGTACCCTGGAGAACGCATTAACAGTGCATGTGGTTTATGATGAAAAATTACAAAGTGCGGATGCCTTGTTGACAGTAATTACTGAATCTTTACATCATCATTTTGATCTCAACCATGTGACTGTACAGATAGAATCTATCGATTATGCTAAACATTGTGAGATGAACCAAAAATATCATGTTTCTTAGATATTTGTTATTTAGCAGCCCCTGCAGAAACCCTATATTTTGTATTTTCCATCAGATGTGGTTTTAGATATTCTTCCTTTGCCACAGTAAGGTACTTTTATTAAAAAAGATGGAAAAGTCATTATTGATGGAAATGGTAAGCATTTAAAATAAAAACATAATTTATTGTGAAAGCCCTGAAAAATGGGCTTTTTTATTTTCCATATCACATTGACAGCAATCAATACAATTTACATACTGGTTACATTAGAGTCAATCAAGGAATGTGTAGATTGAACAATCTTCAGGCCTGTCATCTATATAAAGCTTTAACGGATGAAACGCGGATAAAAATTTTACAAACACTGCATTCAGGTGAATGCTGTGCCTGTGAGCTGTTGAAAAATTTATCTATTACGCAATCTACGCTGTCACATCACATGAAGTGCCTGACTAAGCTTGGTCTAGTCAAGGGGAGAAAGGATGGACGCTGGATGCGTTATTCACTAAATACCCCTTGTACCGAACAGCTGTATTCATTCACTAGAACACTTTTAGTCGGTCAAGGTTAGGAGGATTTAAATGGACAGTATTACTGCGGTCTTTGCATGGTTGAATAATGTCCTGTTGAAAATGACGTGGCTGTCAGATGGAGTTGCCTGGTTCGTTGAAAATATCTTAGGTTTATCGATTGCCACACAAGTCGGTGGCAGCGTGCATTTTTTTATCTATGATGTCATCAAAATTTTTATACTTTTAAGTGTCCTGATCTATTCACTGTCATATATCCAGAGCTATTTCCCACCAGAACGAACCAGACAAATTCTGGGACGCATGAAAGGTATTAAAGCCAATATCATGGGTGCCTTACTGGGAACCCTTACCCCATTTTGTTCCTGTTCATCTATTCCTATCTTTATTGGTTTTACTCGGGCCGGTTTACCTGTAGGCGTAACATTCTCCTTTCTGATCTCCTCTCCCTTGGTCGATTTAGCTTCGATCATTTTATTAGCCAGTATCTTCAACTGGAAAATTGCCATGATCTACGTGATACTCGGTCTGATTCTGGCGGTCATTGGGGGTTCACTCATCAGCTTTTTCAAAATGGAAAGGTATGTCGCTGAATTTGTAACAAAAAATTCAGCGGTGCAAGGTGATGAAGATTTTAAAATGTCTGCTAAAGAGCGTCGCGAATTCGCCTGGGAGCAGGTGGTAGAAATCTTCCGTAAAGTCTGGATCTATGTCTTGATCGGTGTCGGTATTGGCGCAGCGATTCATAACTGGATTCCAGAGCAGTGGATTACGGCCTTATTAGGACAAGACAACTGGTATTCAGTGCTTGTTGCGACTGTTGTCGGTATACCAATGTATGCGGATATATTTGGGACTTTACCTATTGCAGAAGCGTTGGTGGCTAAAGGTGTGGGTTTAGGTACAGTTTTGGCCTTTATGATGGCTGTGACAGCACTTTCTCTGCCATCCTTAATTTTGTTAAAGCAAGTCGTGAAAACACAATTGCTCAGCCTTTTTGTGGTGATTGTTTTTGTTGGTATTTTAATCATTGGATATAGTCTAAATTTATTTGGTCAGTTCTTTATATAAAGTAGTCTCAGGAGATTAGAAATGCATATTAAAGTTATGGGTACAGGTTGTCGTAAATGTAAGGCTTTATTGGCTGCGACAGAAGAAGCGGTGAAAAGCAGTGGTGTACAAGCTGAAATTGAGTATGTCACCGACATGATCAAGATTGCTGAAACAGGTTTGATTAGTACGCCTGGTCTAATCATTGATGACAAAATTGTCTCAAGCGGTAAAGTATTAGAAGCTCAAGCAGTAGCTGAGTTAATTGAAAAAAACAAGTAAATTGAGTTATTGAAATTTAAGTTTAAAAACCAGTTGCTCCGGCAACTGGTTTTTTATACGGCTATCATGGAATTTACGCTTTATATCCCAATAGTCTGTTGTCATTAAAAGCTAAAACGCTGTAAATTGGATCCTGAACTAAAAATTTATAATCAAGAAAGCAATAAAATAAGAATAGGGATTGAGCATGTATTTGGCAGCCTGAAAACCTTCAACATCCTTGCCGAACGTTCTCGAAACAGAGGGAAAAGACTGTGTTTGAGATTCAATTTAATTGCTGGAATTTACAATATGGAACTGAGTAAAAAAATGATTTATGAAAGATTTTTATTATTAAAAATAAATAATTATTGATTAATTTTAGCTAAACAATTTAGAATGAAAATCACACAGCTCTAGGTGTCATTCAGTACGTGAATCTGCCAGATACCCAGTATTTTTTGTTAGTTTACCCAATTTGCTTAATTCTCATTGGTGCTGTTTTTATTGCTGCTCATCTATGGTTTAAAGCTCCTAAATATTTATTGTGGATGGGGCTGGGTTGTATTTTTCCATCAGTAGCATTAGGTGCACAAACACTGATGACAAATGCACAGCTGAGGCTGACTGCGCCATGGTTTGCACTTTTTTATTTAGGTGGAGCTTGGGCAGTTGTGCATGGAATGCTCTTAAAAGCCAATTCAAAATCCAATATATTTGTAGCCACCACTCTGATTGTAGTGGGTATGGCTTTGCTTTTATATTTTACGCATTTTGATGAGAAGTTATGGCCTCGAATAGTAATCATTAATATTGTGATTTTATGCTTAGAAGTTTTAGCACTTCCAAAAGTGTATGATTTATTTAAAAAAACCTATGCCTTAGAAAAGCTTTTATGTTTGAGTTATGTTCTCTTATTTGCTTATGGTGTTATTAGAACTTTAATTGTCATTGTATACCTTCAAAATGTGCAATATGTAAACTTGGTAACAACCGAATGGTGGATGATGATGGTTTCTGTAAATCTTCTCCTCAGCCTGTGGTTTGCAATTATAGTTTCAGCTGTAGCGGTAAAAGAAAGGTTTGATATCATTAACGAAGAAAGATTGAGAGATTCTTTAACCAAGCTGTATAACCGTAATGGTTTTTTAGAAAAAACCAAAGACTTGTTTAATGAATTGCAGCACGATCAAGTTTATCTGGTGATGTGTGATATTGATAATTTTAAGGATATAAATGATACGTGGGGGCATGTGGTCGGGGATAAAATCTTATGTGAAATTGCGGATCTATTAAAATCTAACATTCGGCAAGGTGATATTGCCGGCAGATTTGGCGGAGAAGAATTCATTATATTACTGCAAAGTGCAGATGAAGAATCTTCATTCGCTTTGCTTGAACGCTTACGCAAAAAAATTGAAGATCACCTTTTTATTAATCACATTCGAATTACTGCAAGTTTTGGGGCAGCCAGAATAGATGCAGATTCCAAGTTAATGAGTGCTCTAGAAATAGCAGATAAACGTTTATACAATGCTAAAAATAATGGCCGAAATAGAGTTTGTTTTAATTAATTTTTTTTTAAACAGATGAATTCAGGTTGAACTTTTTAGATTGTGTGAAATAGGGGTATTTTAACTCAAATTGAATTGTTTAATTGATGGTAAGCATACGGTGAAGATCACTTTTCTTGTGAGCTAAACATCTTCCCATACTCTCCATTATTAAACTGAATGGAATCGATCCATACGTCTATTTAAGGGATTTACTGAAAATCCTGCCAACCTAGAAAATGAGCCAGATTGATAGCTTTATTGGTGAGAATATAGATACTTTAAAGGGGTTCTAACATCAAAAAAATAGGATTAAATTTCAAAAACTTATGCTATAAAAAATGGGCGCAAACCCTCAAATCGGATTTTAAAACCACTTTTGACATCTTTTGCCTAGGTTACAAGGCTTCTGGATCTGAAAAGATCCACAATTTCTGCGGATAACGATAGGACAAATTTTAGGCATCGTTGTACGCTTTGGCTCACACGAATCTCGGCCCTTTGCTGCTGGTTGAGATATGAGAAATTTCCTATGATGAAGCCATAGAGAACAGGATGTTCCAAATAACAAGAATAAGAAAGATCGCACAAGGATTGGCAGGTACGACAGGAGTTATACCAAGCGAACCAAATATAAAAAACCCTGGCAGGATGCCTGGGTTTTTTATTGCCTATTTTTACTTTAAATAAGGTTATATGAGCGTTAGGAAATGAATTAGGTTCACGGCTGAACCAATTTGATAATTACTGATTTACAAATATCCTTGTAACTAAGATCTAGTTAAGTGCTTTTTTGATTTTATCCACCATTTTTTGGGCAGTCTTATGGTCATCAAAATCAATATTTATAATTCCTTTATTTCCCTGATTATTTGGTAAGCTTTTAACAATTAGTGAAAAATTGTCCGTTTCATTGGTGATGATTTCTACTGAAACAATATAAGCAGTATTAAGGAAAAAATCTTTTTTTAGTTCAATTAGCATTTTTATTCTCGAGAAAAATTTTAAGAAATCTTTATAACATATTAATTCAAAAAAGATTAATTTATGATCTATTTCAACAATTCATGACTCTTCAATGCTAAAAAGTCTACCTTTTACTGAGTTTGAGAATTTCATAACGAATTAGGGTGTGTCCTCATTTGATGTACATATTTCATTCTTCTTATCTATTCAATTAAAATATCTTATATCTCCCTTCTAAAATTAAGTTTTCCAACATGTCACGCAGAGTCATTACTGATGAAATTTGGGCACAAATCCAAAATACCATGCAATTTTATGGCTGCTACCGCTCACGTAATAGCAAAAATATTATGGAAGCCATTTTGTGGAAACTTCGAACAGGTGCGCCTTGGCGTGATATTCCCGAGGATCTTTGTCCATGGCAAACAGCCTACAACCGTTTCAATCGTTGGGCGAGTAAAGGGCTATGGGAGAATTTTTTTTTAAACTACGAGGCATATTGGATAAAGAATGGGTCTTCATTGACGGAAGCTACATTCGCGCGCATCAGCATGCAAGTGGAGCTCGGCGTGGTGAAGATAGAGCAATTGGAAGATCAAGAGGCGGAGCGACTACAAAGATTCACCTTGCCGTCGATGCGCATGGACATCCGATTGATTTTGAAATCACTGGGGGTGAAGTCCACGACAGTCAAGTTGCAAACGACTTGATTGATTTGGTGGGGGAAGCCGACTATTTAATTGCAGATATAGGTTATGATTCAGAGCATATTCGTGAAGTCGCTCGTAATCATCGGATGACTCCTATTATTCCAAGAAAATCAAACAGCAGAAAGCCAAACGTAGATTTTGATGACTATCTTTATCGCTTAAGGCATCTTGTTGAAAATGCCTTAGCCCGATTAAAGCACTTTCGTGGTATCGCAACTCGTTTTGAAAAGTTAGCTCGTAATTATAAGTCCATGTTGTTCTTGGCTTGCTTGTTTATTTGGTGCAAAGCCAAATGAGGACACGCCCTAGTAAAACATTAAGAACTAATATAAATTATTAGTGAGATGTTAAATTTATGTATTTTAGGTCAAGCTATGGAAACAACTATAGTTTTTGTAATCTTAGCTATTATTGCCGTTCTACTGATCATCTTCTATAAAAAGAAAAAGTGAGATATGAATAGCCAACGATTTGGTAGGTACTTTTAGTTTGCTATGCAAACTGCCACACTCATACAAGAAAAAACAGTTAGTACGTAGGATATTCTTCGTCTCATTATAATTATTGATGAATATCATTTCAATCAAAGAGCCGGACCAATGAATTGAGGAAGCTATAGAAGAAGATAAAGAGGTTAATAAAATATTAATAGGCTACAAGCTATTTTCACACCTTATGAAGGACTCGGAATTTGCCGAATAAATTACAAAATTGGCACTGAGTTCTAATCATAGAAAATTTGACATCCTCTCCCCCTTAAAAGAGGGAGATTCGCTCCTGCGAGACGCTTATGCCCAAGCGCAAGTATGTTCTTAACACTGTTCAAGTCCCGATTCAGGACACTTGAGCAGTTTTCACATTCCCATACTCTTATTCGCAAATCTGCTCTACCTTTCGGACTGCTTGCGGTGATCTCACCACAGCACGAACAGATTTGGGTTGTGAATCTCTCGTTGACTTCTTCAAACATTACCCCTGCGTTCTCGCATTTATACTTGAGCATTGTTTTTAGTGCTGAAAAACTTGCATCTAAAACAGACTTTGCCATTTTGGTTTTCACTAGTTTTTTCGCACTCAGATCACCTACAACAATCAGTGCATTTTCCCGGACCAGTTCAGTACTGGCCTTATGCAAATGGTCTTTACGACTGTTTGCAATCTTGGCGTGTAATGCACGGACACACTTTTTATTCTTTGCTCGTTGAGCAATCCCTAATTTCTGTTCATATTGACGGTAGAACTTGGGATTTGAAATCACTGTTCCATCGGAACATGTGCCTATATCCTTTAAGCCTAGATCAATCCCGATCGCTTTAGTTGCAGTCGTTTTCTCAGTTTTAGGGCTATCCACAACCAAGCAGACATACCAGCGGCCACACGCATCCTCGACAAATGAACCAGTCTTGATACTGTAATTTAAAAGTCCGTAGCTATCCCATATTTTAAATTGATGCTTGCCATATTGGACGTATCCATCAGCATACTTGATTGCTACTTTCTTGAATGGTATCCAACCTAGTGATCTTCTTGCTGATTTCTTATTACTGACACGCCATCCCAATTTTGACTTTTTGAACTGTTTTCTTCGGGTGACTAATTCTTCTGTCACAGCCTGAATGGTTTGGCTATGTAAATTACATTCTTTGGATGTGCCTTTCGTATATTTGGCAATATCGTAAGCACTAAGAAATTCACCTTTTCTTTTAAGGTGTTTAAAGCTTAAATCATTGACATAATTCCAGACGAAATTCACTTCAGATGCCAATTGGGCTAGCATCTTGGAATGTTTGTCTTTTATGCGTAATTTAAGCGTTTTCATGGGCTTATATTAGCTCATGTTAAATTAAAAGTGTTGATTCTTAAAAATCAAACGACATTTCATGTCTTGTCGCTTATATCTCTGACCTGAAGGACAGCGTTTTACGCTCCATTTGATAAAAATTTCAAAATTAAAGTCACTCCTGATGAGTACCAATTACACTTTAAATAACCATTTTTTGATAGGTTTGAATTGATGAATAACACAAGTCAAGTCAAAATGTAAGTTCAAATACTAAGCCAAGAACTATTGATATTTTTGATTCTAAAGGACACATGATAGGCAGAGCTACACATCAACAAGGTATAGAATTTCTATATTTTAATTAATTCAAATTTGTGATTATCCCGATACGGGGATTGGCCAGTTGTGGCATCTGTAACATTAATTAGTGTATCAAGAACTGCCAAAACTATAGTTAAGGATATTGAATTCTATTTGTCTAAGCGTTAAAAATAATCAGCATCAATTATTAAATTATAAGGAAAAATATGTCAAATCTCGAAGATCCACGGGTTTTGTTTGCTCTGGAGCGCACAGCATTGGCGTGGAACCGAAGTGGTTTGGCTCTGATCGGCTTTGGTTTTGTGATTGAAAAATCAAATCTACTGATTCAGTTGGTAGATCCTGTGAAGGATCAACATAAGATTGTATATAGTCAATGGTTGGGTATTGCTGTGATTGTCTTTGGTATGCTGATTAGTCTGGCATCGATTCGGCAATACCGTACCGGACTGAAATCATTAACCCAGACAGAGTTTTTGCCTGATTATCAAACCCAGCATCCCGTTTGGCTTAACCTGTTTACTTTGCTGACAGGACTTCTGTTGATCATTTCTTTTTGGATACATTGATTGTTTAAACCGCACAGTACAGTTGATACAAGGTTTGCATAAGAGTAAGCACTTTAGGATCAGTGACCTGATAGAAAATCTGTTTACCTTCACGACGAGTGCTGACCATGTCTGCTTTTCTCAGTACAGTCAATTGTTGTGACAAGGTAGGTTGCTGGATATCAGTGCGTAGTTCAATTTGCTGTACATTGAGCTCACCTTCAACCAAGACACACAAAATTTTAAGACGATCCGGGTTTGACAAAACTTTCAGACAATCACTGACAAGATCGACTTGTGAAAAGTCTATTCGCGCTTTTAACTGAGCAGTGTTCATGAATACATCCTAATAACCAATAATGAGATACAAAATAATCAGTACTTCTACTTGAATATTTTTATTTATTATATAATATAAAATTATATATTGTAAATGAGTAGATTTACTATGCATGATTTTCTCATCGCATTTTTAGGTGGATTACTGCTTGGCGTAGCTGTGGTCGGTTACCTGTATGTGCATGGTCGTATCGCAGGCATCAGTGGCTTAATCGGACAGGTGCTGAATCCTAAAACGATGTTTAAAACACCTGCGATCTGGTTCATGGCGGGCTTAATCACGGTGCCATTTATCTATGGAGTGTTTGTTCAGCCAGAAATTGAATTGAATGCGAGTCCGCTGATGATGATCATTGCGGGTCTCTTGGTCGGCTTTGGTACCCGCTTAGGTTCAGGTTGTACCAGTGGTCATGGGATCTGTGGGATGAGCCGTTTGTCTAAACGTTCCATCGTGGCTACCATGAGTTTCATGTTTGCTGGTTTTGTCACTGTTTATATTGTTCGTCACGTGACTGGAGCATTTTAAAATGAAAAATATTTTAGCTTTTATTTTTGGTGCTCTTTTTTCTGTCGGACTGATGGTTTCGGGCATGTCCAATCCGGAAAAAGTGCTCGACTTTCTGGACTTATTTGGTGATTGGGATGCCAGTCTGGCCTTTGTCATGATGGGTGCAATTGCCGTGGCATTTATTCCATTTCAAAAAGCCATACGTTCTGTAGCACCGAAAACCGTATTTAACGAACCTATTGTATTGCCAACCAGTCAAAAACTTGACCCACGCTTAATCATTGGTAGCCTGTTGTTTGGTATCGGCTGGGGGATTGCTGGGGTCTGTCCTGCACCTAGCTTTACACTGATTGGCCTGGGGCATTACCAGGTCTTCTATTTTATTATTGCGATGTTGATCGGCGTATTGCTGCATCGTAAATGGGCAGGAGAATAACCATGGTAAAACACCCGCTGGTACAGGATTTTTTTGACGAGGCGACCAATACCTTCAGTTACGTGGTATCCGATCCAATGACAAAGCGCTGTGCCATCATTGACAGTGTGCTGGATTATGATGCGGCATCTGCGACCACTTCAACCACACAGGCAGATCGTATCATTGCCTATGTCAAAGCACAGACTTTAGACGTGGAATGGATTTTGGAAACCCATGTTCATGCAGATCACTTGACTGCAGCCCAGTATTTGAAACAGGAACTGGGCGGAAAAATTGCAATCAGCCAGAAAATCGCTGTGGTGCAGCAGACCTTTGCTGCAATTTATAATCTGGATCTCAAGCAGGTGAATGCCAATCAGCCATTCGATCATTTATTTGAAGATGGCGAACATTTCAAAATTGGTGAGCTGGATGTTTATAACATAGCAACACCGGGGCATACGCCTGCTTGCCTGAGCTATGTGGTTGAAGATGCAGTCTTTGTCGGCGACACGCTGTTTATGCCGGACTATGGTACTGCACGTTGTGATTTTCCAAAGGGCAGTGCACCCGTCCTGTATGACTCAGTACAGAAACTGTTTGAGTTGCCAGAGGATACACGGATCTTCCTGTGTCATGATTATTTGCCTGAGTCACGTCATGAGTATCAGTGTGAAACCACTATTCAGATGCAGAAACAGCATAATATTCATGTACATAGCGGGGTCAGTAAAACTGATTTTGTGGAAATGCGTCAGCAGCGTGATGCCGGATTGAGCATGCCGAAGCTGATCCTCCCTTCCATTCAGATCAATATGAAAGGTGGACAGTTCCCAACGCCAGAACAGAATGGGGTTTCTTATTTAAAACTTCCGCTTAATTACTTCAAATAGGCATGTTTCAAGATTAAACAAAAAGGTTTGTCTTTTGTTTAATTGCATTAGCAAAGATAGGAACAGTGGCTATGTGGGTGTTAATACTGGAAGGGTTGGCCATCGGTGGCTTGCTGGGTTTAACCGGTGCTGGTGGCGGCATTCTGGCTGTACCGGCACTGATGGCGAGTCAGGGCTGGACTGTGGCACAGGCTGCGCCTGTGGGCTTGCTGGCAGTGACTCTGTCCGCCTTGGTTGGAACGTTCGAGGGTTTATTCAAGCGTATTGTACGTTATCGCGCTGCGCTCTGGATCGCCCTGATCAGTATTCCTTCAGCACGCTATGGCGTGCATCTGGCTGGTATTGTTTCTCCGGTCTGTCTGACGATGGCTTTCAGTCTGGTCATGCTGATTGTAGCCTACCGGATATTCTTTAACAAAGTTAATGACCATGAGAATACACCGTGTAAGGTCAATCAAACGACCGGTCGCCTGATCTGGAATGTGAAAACTGCCTCGTTCCTCGCCGGTATTGGCGTAGTGGCGGGTTTGCTGACCGGCTTGCTCGGGGTGGGCGGCGGTTTTGTGATTGTCCCGGCACTGCGTAAATTCACCGACCTCGATATGCGCAGTATCGTTGCGACTTCCCTGATGATTATTTTCCTGATTGGTGGTGTCAGTATTTCTGCACACGTGCTGGATGGCTTTCAATATCCTGTTTCGGTCACGCTGACTTTTGTCCTGGCCTGTATTGTAGGGATGTTAATTGGACGCAGTCTGATGCACCGAATTGAAAGTAACCGGGTTCAGAAGATTTTTGCCACAACTGTGATTGGGGTAGCTGTGTATTTAATTTATTCAGCACTCATGGGCTAGTCCCGTGAAATTTTTTACGGATAAAGATAGAAGGTCAGATTCTGGATGACAGATAAATACCCTATTTTTCTGTCATCTGAATGAATATCAAACAGGTGTACAGTCTGAAATGACTTTAGCAAATGGACTGTTTTCAATAGCGTTATCGCTCCAACAGTGCTGGAATGAGAGCTACAACAAAGCGTTTTTTAGCTGCTGAACTGGCATTTATAACAGATGAAGCTGATTTTGATGAGCGAGGAATAATGAAAATGATGAAAACTGCAGAGCAATTGATCCAGAATGCGAAAATCCGGATTCAGGAAGTAGGCGTAGATGAACTGTTTGAGGCAATGAAAAACCATAAAACCATACTGATTGATGTCAGGGAGCCGGATGAATTTCAGGCTGCAGCGATAGATCGGGCAGTCAATTATCCTCGTGGCGTGCTGGAAATGCGAATTCACCAGCATCCTTTGGCTAGCCATCATTGTGATGCCTTGCAAGCACTGGAACATTTAAAAGATCAAACCATTTATTTGATCTGTGGTACTGGTGGACGTTCAGCATTGGCGGCAGATACTTTACAGCATATGGGATTTACCCAGGTGAAGTCTGTTCAGGGAGGCTATCGGGCTTGGCTGGAACAAGGCTATTCTGTAGCAAAATAAGCTGTTGAAATACAGAAAACCTTATTGTTGATTTCTTAATTTGAGGGAAAGTCATGAAATACAAAGAATTAACCCAAAACATTTCAGGCAGTTTAAGAACTTTGACTCAGGATTCACCTGATTTAATGAAAAGTTTCAATCAGCTGTCCCAGACTGCTATGCGTGATGGCGTGATTGACCCCAAAACCAAGGAGCTGATTGCCTTGGCGATTGGTGTAGCGGCACGTTGTGATGGTTGTATCGGCTTTCATGTCAGGACATTAGTAAAAATGGGCATGACCCTACAGGAACTGGAGGAAGTGCTGGGCGTTGCAGTCTATATGGGCGGTGGACCTTCATTGATGTATGCTGCAAATGCACTGGATGCGTTTAAAGAGTTTTCCATCTGAGTGGATAGCGTATAAATGGAGGGAGGAAATGAGTTAGCATTCGAATGAATTGTATGTCCAGACGCAGGATCTGTACGGCACAGCAGCCCTTTTTCGGCAGAAGTCCTGAATTCTCACCCCCGACTATTCTTGTGTAATTGAAAGTGGAACTAAATGATATGAGTAAGAATCATTGGGAAAATGTTTACCAAACGAAAGATATTGATCAGGTCAGTTGGTATCAGGCGCAAGATAAAAAAACATTAGAGTTAATCAAATCTCAAAATTTACAGCTAAGCCAAAATATTATTGATGTTGGTAGTGGTGCTTCTATTCTTATAGACCAGCTCCTTGAGGCAGGTTACAGGAATCTTCATGTTCTTGATTTGTCAAAGACAGCATTACAAAAGACAAAATTGAGAGCTTCTGAGAAAGGACTTGATTTAGGAAATGTCACTTGGCTTGTAGATGATGTTTGTACTGCTCATCTACCACAGCAATACTTTGATCTTTGGCATGATCGAGCTGTATTTCACTTTATGATTACTGAACAGCAGCAAGAGCAATATATTGAAAATATGAAAGGAGCATTAAAAGAAGGTGGGCTTTTGATTATGTCTACTTTTTCTGAAGATGGTCCTACTCAATGTAGCGGTTTACCAATTCAACGCTATAGCATAGAGCAGCTTAAGCAGAGGTTGGGTGAAGATTTTAGATTAGTACATTATGACCATAACCTTCATATCACTCCATGGGAAACACAGCAAAATTTTTTAAACAGTGTATGGGTATTTAAAGGGTAAGATTATTAAATAGACCTTGCCATAATTTCTATGACTTTGTCTTTAAAATCTTTTGAATATCCCACGTTTTGTATTGTAGTAAATATTTAAGTACTAAGCTATAAATGGTACTCAAACAGTGGCCCGCTTAATACGACCCGGTTAAGCGGGCTTTTTATTGGTTTTTTAAATTGAATTTAAAAGTAATGTTTTGCCAGTGATTGAAAATTAATTGTATATAGAATACGCGCCATAGAATCTATCGCTGTAGTTTCTGATTTTTTAGTTTTGCCTCCCACCCTCGGGAGGTATTTTTTTGCCGGAAATAAAAGAGAAATACATGCTCCAATTCTTAATGTGTTTATTTGGCTTACATGGTGTCACTGAATTCGATTACACGGTTGAGAATAAAGAAATCAAAATGTGCCGGGATTGTTTGAGACAAGTTAAGTAACAACCAATCAAAAAACATACGATTAATTGTAATAATAATCATGTTTTTTTGTTTTCATACTGTTGAAATAATTTGATTATATATTGAGTGAAAACAAAAAATTACTGAAAAAATTCTAAAGTTTCAGCGTGAATTAGAACTGTTTAATTTGGGAGAGTTAAACAGTTTTTTATTGAAAGATATTTATATTATCCTGCTTGTCGAATGTATTACGATATATATAAACCCCTTCATTAACTTGTCAGGGTTTTTTCTTTTCTTATTGGTTGTAAATATGCGAATGGACGTTTAGGTCTGGCAATGTTAGCTGCCTCAATTGGAAGGGGCGTGATGACGGCAAATAGGGATCGGCTAGCTAATACAACTGGTTTTTTAATGTTCGAATATTTTCATAATTTTTTACTTATTTCATTAAAGTATTGTTGATGAAAATTAGCATCATGAAATATAAAAAAAGAACAATAAAAGCACGAGGGAAATGTAATGGATACAATAGACGTATTGGAAATATTGGTTGTTTACCAATTTGGGCAAATGTTTAAATTGATACTGCAGAAGCCGAAAAATTGAATAGTAAGCTCATCGGAAGGTGGGCTTTTTTAATATTTATCAAATATCGATGACCGCTAATACCATGTTCACGGCAAAGAGTAGCAGCAGGGGTGTCAGATTCAGCCTGCTTCAAAATGGGTACGATCTGACGGTCAGTAAATTTAGAGGTTTTCATCCAGATTCTCCTACCTATACTTTAAGATAAAATTCTACTTTCAGATCCTATTATTTTTAGGGGGAATTATCATTAATGGAATTTTCGCTGTTTTAGACTTCGAAAAAGATTTCTTAAAGTGAATAAAAAGGCACCTTTTAAAAGGTGCCAAATGAAGATTAGAATTTCTTAAATTTCAACCTGACTGCCTAATTCTACGACACGGTTAGAAGGAATTTTATAAAAATCGCTTACAGGACTGGTATTTTTTTGCATTGCGACAAACAGCTTTTCACGCCATATAGACATCTTGTTCGACATACTTGGAACTAGTTTTTCTCTAGAAATAAAGAAACTTATATCCATTAAATTATATTCCAGTCCTAAGGTATCGAAAGCTTTCTCTAACGCCTGAGGTACATCAGGTTCTTCTTTAAAACCATAATTCAGACCTATTCTATAAAAGCCCTTATCCAGTATTTCTGTCTCCATCCTATTTTCTTCATCAACATAAGGAATTTCCGAAACTCTGATCGTTACCAGTAAGTTACGTTCATGAAGAACCTTGTTATGTTTTAGGTTATGTAAAAGAGCATGCGGTACGACTTGTGGTGTGCCCGTTAAAAATACTGCATTCCCGCTAACATTTTGGCTGGTACTGCCTATATGCTCAAGAAAAGTATTAAGCCGGAGCGTATCTTTTTGCAATTTTGCTTGAAGAATTTCTCTACCTTTTTTCCAAGTCATCATTAAGGTGAACACGATCATGGCAATCAATACCGGTACCCAACCACCAATAAAGACCTTGAGAAGATTAGAACTCAGTAAGATCAAGTCGATAAAGACAAAGGGAATAATAAAAAGTAATACTTTCCATGTCTTCCATTTCCAATAACTGTAAGCGAGAAAAGCAACCAATAACGTGTCACAGAACATGGTCACTGTCACTGCCAAGCCATATGCTCCTGCTAGACTACTACTAGTTTCAAATATTAATACTAGAATAGTAATAGAAATAAATAACAGCCAATTAAGTAATGGAATATAGATTTGCCCAATTTCTGAGTCAGAGGTATGTAAAATTGTTAAGCGAGGTAAAAATCCCAGTTGGATTGCTTGCTTCGCCATGGAAAATACACCACTGATCAAAGCTTGAGAAGCGATTACTGCGGCTGCGGTTGCAAGAATAATCATCGGATATAGAAGAGCTGAAGGGAGAAGCAAGTAAAAGGGATTCGTGATTGTTGTTGGATCCCGTAACAGCAACGCTCCTTGTCCTGCATAATTCAGCATTAAACAGGGGAGAACAATTAAAAACCAACCCAACCGAATCGGTAGAATTCCGAAATGACCCATATCTGCATATAAGGCTTCTCCACCTGTAACCGTTAGAACGACAGCTCCCATCACGAAAAATGAAATAACAGGATTATTAACTACAAACAAAAAAGCCCAATGCGGGCTAAGTAATGCGAGAACAAACGGACTTTGAATAATGCTACTGATACCTATGGCACCAATAGAAAGAAACCATATTAGTGTTATGGGACCAAAGAACTTTCCCATTACCGCAGAACCATGTCTTTGAACAGCAAAGAGTGCGATTAAAATTCCAATACTGATTGGAATGACGAAGCGATCAAAAGCTGGCGCGGCAATTGAAAGGCCCTCTACTGCAGAAAGTACCGAAATTGCCGGAGTAATAATGCCATCTCCAAAAAATAAAGATGCGCCCACAAAACCTAAGATAATGATGATCAGTTTTTTTCGGGGAGAGAGACCTTCTTGGCGAAGATTTAGGGCCAATAGAGCCATAATTCCCCCTTCACCATTGTTATCTGCTCTCATGATGACCAATACATATTTAATAGAAACAATTAATGTAATGGTCCAGAAGATTAAGGACAGAATCCCAAGAATATTAATTTCGTTAATCGGTAATCCACGGGTTGCGTGAAAACTTTCTTTTAATGCATATAAAGGACTTGTCCCTATATCACCGAATACCACGCCTAATGCAGCTAGCGTCAATGCTGGTACTGCCGGCTTACTGATTTTATTCTGCATATTGTGCAAATCAAAAAACTGATAAGCCTAAAATTTTATCATTAGAGTTATCATGAAATTGCTTATACTTAAAAAAACGATGTCTTTTAAGAATCTAATAGCTTTTCTATGTAAGCCCGCACCATATGAGTGCTGATTTAAGTGATTTTATTGACATCCTCTCCCCCTTAAAAGATGGAGATTCCTCCTGCGAGACACTTATGCCCAAGCGCAAGTATGTTCTTAGCACTGTTCAAGTCCCGATTCAGGACACTTGAGCAGTTTTCACATTCCCATAGACCTTTCATAAATCATTTTTTACTTAGTTCCATGTTGTAAATTTCAGCAATTAAATTGAATCTCAAACCGAGTCTTTTAGCTCTATTTCGGTAACGTTCCGCAAGTGTTTTGAAAGTTTTCAGCATGCCAAATACATGCTCTATGCCGATTTTTCTTTTATTGATTTCCCGGTTATAGACTTTTAATTCAGCATCCAGTTTACAGTTTCTTTTGGCTTTTAACGGCAACAAACTATTAGGATGAAAAGTATAAATATCCTGATAGCCTTTATCTGCAAGGATTAATGCTCCTGAAGGAATCAGCTTTATGTTCCTTTTAACTGCACCGCGACTGGTACATAAACTCAGAATTTGCCGAGTCCTGTAGTGAATCATGACCTGTACTTTAAAGGTATGGGGCTTTTTCTTGCCGCTATAGCTTTTGTTCTGTTTTTAGGTCTCTGGATTGGAATTTCTGTTGCATCCACGATCACAACATTCCAGTCTATGCCTTCACCTTCGGGTAAATCTTTGGGTAAATTAAACAGATTGGACCGAATCAGGCGGTCTTCCACATGACGTACAATTCTTGAGGCTGTGGGCTTTGAAACCCCGTAACTTGCAGCAACGTGAATATTCCCGCCAATAGCTCAGACAGAGCAGAACCTGATCTTCCAGGCTTAACTTGGGCGGTCTGCCTTTGGCAGGGACATGCTTTTCAATTGCTCAACCATTAAATAGAAGGTTGACCATGAGATGTTTGTGTATCGTTTGAACTGAGGATCAGAAAGCTTCTTGGAATCGGTGTATTTCATCTACAGATTATGCATGAATACGGTAAATTTTTCGGTATAGATAATAGTCAAAAAGAAGATCACTTTTTGATTTATGAAAGAGGTCTAGTGTTTTAATTATTAAAACGATCTTATGGGGATGACTTTGGTCATGACTCATTCTCCCCCACATGAAACAGCGAATTATGGTACTGCATTTGCGATTGGCATCATCCTGAAATTTACATTTATTTTAAATTCAAGCTTTCTAGGCTTGGCGAAAAGATTTCATGGCCTTGTTAGCTTATGCAGGCCATAATTTTGTCTAGGATCAGAAGCATCCTAGACAAAATCTTTCTAAATTAAAAAAAGTCATCATATGTAATAAGCATATCAAGCAGAGATACTTAGATAACTTTGTTTTGAATACAATATTAAGAAAAGTCCAATTCTTTTTCAAATGCTTTTAGTTCAAAGCGAGCCATGGCTAAATTTGATTTTGGACGATCTAAAACAAGATACAGAAATAAGTTGTCATTACTTTCAAGAGGGCGAATCAGGTGGTATTGCTTGCCTAAAGTAATTAAAATATCTTCAATATCATCATTTAATTGAAGTGCTTTGGCTATTTTACGTTTTGCGCGTATGACTTCGGTATTGCCTGCTGCAGCAAGTTCTAAATCTATGGTTGTCCCTTGAACGGCTAAAGCTAAACCACTTTCACTATCTACCAATGCTGCTGCAATAAAACCATCCATCGCAGTTAAACTGTCTAAAACGATACGAACCATTTTACTTTCCACCTTGAGTTAGGGGTTTCCCCAGAAAAAATATTGATTTAAAGACCTAGTTTTTTACGCAGTTTCATAAAAAAACTGCGCACTTGAATCATCTGACCTTGATCAGCTGATTCATCATTTCTCATGAATTTCGCTCCATGAGAGTCAATCCATACGCCCATTTTGAGCATATGGGTGAGCGCAATAAACCGGATGATTTGTTGTTTGGGAATATTTAATTGATTAATTGCCGTTTGAATCTGAGCGCCTTGGGCAAAACATGTCGCAATTTTTAATAGATTCCGACGCTCATAGCCTGACTCGAATTTTGGCCAGATCTGCAATTTGAAATATTGTTTTTCCTGAATCTCTGGAAGTTCTATATCAATAGAACGATAGGCCACCTGCCACAACCAGCTACGTAAATCCTGGGCTTGTGTATTCTTAATCGTCTCTTGCACAAACTGATTTGTGGCATAGGTTTGATTCAGACTTTTGTCAAAACCAGTCACGGGATAATGGGAATTGACCCAGACGCGCTCTGTCATGGTATCGACTAGGGCCAAGAACCCCTGACAATCGAATAACTGGATAAAACCATTTCGAGCCAATAAACATTGATTAAATACGGTCGAGACAGCAACAGATTTTTCTCCAGTTGCGGAGAGCAAATGAAGGGGATAATCCGATTCGTAATCAAAGAATTTTTCTTGTAACCACTCACGTAAATCATCTAACTGGGTTACAGGATAAGATAAGGTATCATCGACAATTATTCCCTGTTGTTCTGGAACTTTAATCAGACGTAAGTACTGTATATGAATCTGCGAGAGAATTTTTTGAATGCTGGATGAAGCAAAAAAAGCATCGTTAACCATCAGCAGGTCAATATTTTTTTCAGCGATATTGACCCAGCGTACCTGTATCTCACGAGGAACAGATAACAATATTTGGCTTTTAAGTTGGTCAAGCACATTCAGGCTCACCCCGAAGACAGCAATATTTAAAAACTTTTTCATTCTCTAACCGCATTAAGCTAGGTGTTATTACAATAGATAATCAAAATTCATTTAAATACAGTGTATTACATGATAATAAATCGCGTATTCCTCATGGATTCAATCATCTATGTATCAATTTTTGATAAAGATTCTGATGTTTTTTTGACTTCATATCGCATTTGCCCCATTAGAACATCAGGTGAACCTACCGCTACAATCAGCATGGGATAGAGGGCATGTTCCACACCCGTTAACACTACATGACCATTCTCTGCATCAAGTGAAAGGGTTTTACAGCCCATTAAATTGATTTCTGAAATAAATGCCGACACCATCGCTAAAATTGAGCTACTGACAGCCGCAATTTTTCCCGTATTTTCCAGCTTCTTTTTACTGGCCAAAGCTAATTGAAAACCGTCAGAAGAGCACAGCATGACAAAATCAAGACCGCTCACGTTATTTAACAGTTCATGAATTTGCATACGGCCTGTTTCAATCAATGATTGAGGAATCTGGCGTGAAAGAGTATTGGTATTCACTTTGATTTCATCCTTTAAAGCATGGCAATGCTGCGAGTTTCAATAGCAGCAATTAAGACTTCCACCATAAGCAGCAGATCATCTTTTTGTCTAGCATCGACCGCAAATATGGGGTAACTGTAGTGGTGTAAACTCATCCAATCCCGATAAATCTTGAGTATCTGATCCTCTTGTTGATCGAGATGGGTAATACCAATCACAATATTTTCACTATAGCTTTGAAATGCGCTGAGATAGGTTTGCAAATCTTGCAAACGCTCTGCACTGGAATGATCAATTAAAATACCCACTCCAATGGCACCTTTACAGACAATAGACCACATAAAATCAAAGCGATCCTGACCCGGAGTACCATACAGTCCTATTTTAGTGTCATCCTCAAGCACGATTTCGCCATAGTCGATTCCTACTGTCGTGGAATATTTGCTATGCCTATTTATGTCAGTATTCATGGCTTCGGTTTCTATGACTGGAATGTCGGAGAGCGCTTTAATGGCGGCCGACTTTCCAGCACCCATACTCCCACCAAAAACAATTTTATATTGCTGTAAAATCATACGGATATTCGTTTTTATCAAGGTTTAATCAGTTTTATATAAAATCTATTCGGTAGTTTTGCACTTAAAGCAGCCAGAATTTAACTCCGTATTTAAATCATTGCTTTGGACTGTAGCTGGAACCAACGGATGATGAGTTAAAATCTAAAATATCGTCATGTGTTGGGGACTGAGGTTACGGTTCAGGGTGTGAATAAACTGTGAATTTATTCGATATTTCAAACATTAATGTGATTTTTGTTGATATATCCAATG
Organism: Acinetobacter terrae; assembly: GCF_002135195.1. Classification (NCBI taxonomy): domain Bacteria; kingdom Pseudomonadati; phylum Pseudomonadota; class Gammaproteobacteria; order Moraxellales; family Moraxellaceae; genus Acinetobacter; species Acinetobacter terrae. The sequence continues at coordinate 9,220 of NZ_NEGF01000014.1, read as the reverse complement.
AGATATTTCTTAAATATATTTTGGATTTTATTAAAATTTCATTTTTCTTTTTTTATTCACACTTCTTTCATGTATTTTTGCATTATGAAATACATGAAAAGTTATAAAATTAAATATTTAATCAGAGTTTTTTAGGAAGAAGCTAGAACTGAGATTTTAAGATACATCCAAGCATATAAGTAATTCTCATAAAAGTGGATTAATAATGATACCTTTTTTCCCGTGTGTGTGTGTTTGTTATTCACCAATTAAAATGTCTATGCGATAAACCATTTAAAATGTCCTGTTTTTAACCACAAGAGTCAAGCACAGGATTTAAATTTCTTTGTTCAATAACAGCTTTCTGAGCTTTACGACTTGGCATATTTTTGTTTGTTCGGGAACGTTTATTCTGTTTCTCCAACTCTTCATGCTGTTGCTGGATATGCGCCAGAACTGAACCTAACCGTTTATTTTCAACTACTTCATTTTGCTGCAGCCCAGCCAATTTATTGAAGATGCTGTAGTTGAGCTTTCGACATTCATGCATGAGGGCCACAGTTCCATCCGGATACTCTAGAAATGAAATGTATTGCCCAACTAATTTCTGGTTCAATTCAGTTGGTTCAAGCAGATAAATACACTTGTCATAGGTAATCGTCAGATTCTTGGTGACCTTACGCGGTTCCTGCCAGGTAAAAATATCATCCAGTTCAAGATCAGATTCGGTTAGGGGCCGATGTAAATTCTTTGAGTTTCGCGCACATTTGGAAAACTTCTGATTGAAGTGTTCAATAAAGCAGGGTAGCCATGCATTGGCTTTGGCAATCGAAACGATGCCCTCTAGACGCATCTCCTTGATCAGACGGTCCTGAAGGGTTCTATTCGCTCGCTCTACGCGACCTTTGGCCTGTGGTGAATTGGCGAAGATAATATCAATGTTTAACTCATTCAGAATCCCCCCAAATTGCGTGATCTTGCTGTCTTGCCTGGATTTCTGATTGACTCGGAATACCGAGTGTTTATCGCTATAAAAGGCCAGAGGTTTGCCGTATTGCTCAATGTAGGCTCGGGTTGAAAGCATATAATCAAAGGTCGTTTCAGCCTCACAAAAGCGCAGATGCAACAGCTTTCCAGTGGCATCATCGATATAAACCAGCAAGCAGCATTTGGCGGAACGGCCTTCAAACCAGTCATGATATGAGCCATCAATCTGAATCAGTTCACCGAAGCAATCCCGGTTATAGCGAGGCTGATATGGACGCTTCAGGCGCTTGGATCGAGGAATCCAGAGTCATTGGCCGTCATCCAGCGCCGAACCGTTTCTACCGGGATATTCAGGTCAAATATGCTGCTGAGCTTCTCATGCGCCAAGGTGGGTCCAAATCCAAGCAGATGTTCAGAAATAATGGAAAGACATTGCGATTTTAATAACTCATCATGGCGATGATGGCCCGGTTGACCACGACTGGCATGCGCCAGACCTGAAACACCATCTTGATTGAGCTTGTGCAATAACCGGGTAATTTGACGGGTTGAAAGATTCAGGATTTCTGCAGCACGGACCTGGGTAATACGATGATCTCGAACGTCTTGCAAAACAGCAAGACGTTGAATTTCTTTATCAGACATAGTGATCAGCATCTATATTTTATATCCAGCCCATGATGGTGAAAACCATCATAAACCAGACATTTTTATTGGTGAGAATATAGACACTTTAAATGGGTTCTAACAGTGTTATTTCGTATAATATTCATTATGTTAAATGAGGGGTTGTTACTTAGAGTTTGTCCTTTAATTAAAAAATATACTTTATTTCTTAGCCATTGAATTGCAGGATCATTCTGCTTTTTAGAATGCCACAACATTCTTAGTTTATAGCGCGGTGACGTAAAAGGTAACTCCAAAAAATCCAATGGATAATTGGATTGTTGCACGAGATGTCTAGGCAAAGTACAAACAGATTGGCTTTTATATAAATATTCTGTCGCAACGGAAAAATGAGAAAGACTATGTTGAATATTGCGTTTATAGCCCAAACCTTTTAGCGTAATATCAGTATATCCACTAAAACTATTATCATCTGTATTTACAATGACATGCTGTAAAGAACAATATTCTTCAATACTCAACGATTCTTGAGTTTTAATCGGGTGATGTTTACCAAAACACAGTACAAAGTCTTCATCGATTAATAGCAAACTCGGCAATTGATCAGGTAGATTATTTTCCAAGTCAATTACAAGATTAATTTCATCCTGTTCCAGCTGTTTGTTTATCTGCTGTGGCACATAATGAACGAACTCTATTTTGATATTCCCATTGGGTAAATCACAGAGAAATTGAACAATCGTATTTGAAATACTGACGACAGCGCTATCCGAAACAGCAATTCTGAAAATCCGCTGATCAAGTTCTGGGTTGAAAGCGGGTTCCGTATCATGAATCAGATGTAATTGGGTGATCAAAATATTTAATGGCTCTATAAGCGCAAGAGCCTTCTCTGTCAGCACCATCCCCTTGCCATTGGCTGATGGAATCAGCAATGGATCTTGGAAAGATTTTCTCAGGCGCACCAATTGAGCTGAAAGTGCAGGCTGACTGATATGCAGAGCCTGCGCGGCATGTGTCACATTCTTAAATTCTAATAACGTATGTAATGATAATAAAAGATTTAAATCAAAATGGAGTAAAGACGAGTTATCCATAAAAGTTATATCTAGATATACATGCAATCGATTTCAAATATACCATCAAAATTTCTATATTACTGATATAGGAAATGAAGAGACTAAGATGACACAACAAAAAGTATTAATTAGTGCTGGTGCATCAGGGATCGGAAAAGCGATTGCAGAAAACTTTTTAAAGCATGGTGCAAAAGTCTGCATCATCGATATTAATCAACAAGCCTTAGATGCTTTTCAGCAAGAGCAGCCTGACATCCTTGCTTTTTCAGCCGATTTAAGCAGTTTGATCGATCTGGAGCGCGTTTTTCAAAATGCGATTCAGGCTTTAGGTGGTGAGTTAGATGTTTTGATTAACAATACTGGCATTTCAGGTCCAACGATGCCGATGCATGAACTGGATATTCAAAAGTGGAACAAAGTCATTCAAATTAATTTGAATTCGACTTTTCGTTTAACCCAGCTGGTTATTCCTTATTTACAACAATCTGAAAATGCTGCCATTGTGAATATGTCTTCAGCAGCTGGGCGTTTTGGTTATCCGAATCGGATTGCTTACTCAACCACCAAATGGGGCCTTGTTGGCTTTACTAAAACTTTGGCGATGGAATTAGGGAAATTTAATATTCGTGTCAATGCCATTGCACCAGGGGCAGTTGATGGTCCACGTTTCCAGGGAGTGCTTGCACAGCGTGCTGCGGTGAGTGGTCGAACATTACAAGAAGAAACGATGGATGCACTTGCAGTACAGTCTTTGAAATATATGGTGAATCCACAGCATATTGGTGAGCTTGCTTATTTCCTAGCATCTGAAGCGGGCCGCTCTATCTCTGGGCAGTTAATTCCAATTGATGGTGATACGCAAAACGTCGGCTAAATATTTTTGATGAAGGTTATAGAAATGAGCTTAAGAGAACAGTTAATTGGTGCATGGAAACTTCAATCGTATGTTGAAATACCTGTAGATGATTCAGAACCCTTTTATCCATTGGGTAAGAATGCGACAGGTATCATTATGTACACCCCAGATGGCTATATGTCTGCGCAGTTGATGGGCGAACAGCGCCAGCACTTTGGAACAGGTGACTGGTTCAATGGTAGTCCTGAAGAATATATTGAAGAAGCAAAAACTTATATTGCTTATTCTGGACGTTTTTTTGTGAATGAAGAAACCCAGCAGCTGGAACATGAAATGATGGTCTCATTGTTTCCAAACTGGATTGGCCAGCAGCAACAGCGAATTGTATCTTTGGATGGAGATACTTTAAAACTGGGCCCAGCTTCACCAATAATGTCTAAAGGCAAACTTGTGATGAGCCAATTGATTTGGACACGAGCGCAGAAAAATTAAATATAGTGTAATTTTTTAGGACTCTATTTTTGTAGAATTTTTAAAATTAACATAATACACCTTATGTTCAATGGGTTTGTTAGAACCCATTTAAAGTGTCTATATTCTCACCAATAAAAATGTCTGGTTTATGATGGTTTTCACCATCATGGGCTGGATATAAAATATAGATGCTGATCACTATGTCTGATAAAGAAATTCAACGTCTTGCTGTTTTGCAAGACGTTCGAGATCATCGTATTACCCAGGTCCGTGCTGCAGAAATCCTGAATCTTTCAACCCGTCAAATTACCCGGTTATTGCACAAGCTCAATCAAGATGGTGTTTCAGGTCTGGCGCATGCCAGTCGTGGTCAACCGGGTCATCATCGCCATGATGATTTATTAAAATCGCAATGTCTTTCCATTATTTCTGAACACTTATTGGGTTTTGGACCCACCTTGGCGCATGAGAAGCTCACCACCGTGCATGGATTCGATCTTTCAGTAGAAACCCTGCGTTGCTGGATGATTGCAGCTAATTTATGGATTCCTCGTTCCAAACGCATGAAACGCCCATATCAGCCACGCTATAACCGGGACTGTTATGGTGAATTGATTCAAATCGATGGCTCTCACCATGACTGGTTCGAAGGACGCGCTGCTAAATGCTGTCTGCTGGTGTTTATTGATGATGCCACAGGAAAATTGCAGCATTTACGCTTTTGTGAATCAGAATCAGCCTTTGACTATATGATTTCGACACGCCTGTATGTCGAACAGCACGGCAAGCCTCTGGCCTTTTATAGCGACAAACATTCGGTATTCAGAGTCAATCAGAAATCCAGACAAGACAGCCAGATCACGCAATTTGGGCGGATTCTGAATGAGTTAAACATTGATATTATCTTTGCCAACCCACCACAGGCCAAAGGTCGTGTGGAACGCGCCAACAGAACCCTCCAGGACCGTCTGATCAAGGAGATGCGCCTGGAGGGTATCAGTTCGATTGCGGAAGCCAATGCATGGCTGCCCTGCTTTATTGAGCATTTCAATCAGAAGTTCGCCAAATGTGCGAGAAATGCAAAGAATTTACATCGGCCATTAACCGAATCTCATCTTGAACTGGATGATATTTTTACTTGGCAGGAACCACGTAAGGTCACCAAGAATCTGACCCTGACATATGACAAATGTATTTATCTGCTTGAACCGACAGAGCTGAATCATAAGCTTGTTGGGCAATATATTTCATTTCTGGAGTACCCGGATGGCACTGTAGCCATCATGCATGAAGGCCGAAAGCTCAATTACAGCATCTTCAATAAATTGGCTGGGCTACAGCAAAATGAGATTGTTGAGAATAAACGGTTAGGTTCAGTCCTGGCGCATATTCAACAGCAACATGAAGAATTGGAAAAACAGAATAAACGTTCAAGAACAAACAAAAATATGCCAAGCCGTAAAGCTCAGAAAGCCGATATTGAACAAAGAAAGTTGAATCCTGTGCTTGACTTGGAAATGTCCATATAGGACATTTCTATTTGGTTATTAGGTAAGACATTTCTACTTGGGAATAACAGCGTTTTAAAATATTATTTTTTTTCATATAGTTAAAAAATTTGACCGGCCTAAAAAACAGTAAAAAGCCGACTTAGAAACAAGTCGGCTTTTTTATGAGCAGTTTTGATATATTCCGCCAATAAATTTGATTGTTTTTCAATCAAATTAAAAATTTCTTCAATGTTGTCAGCCTTCTCGGGGCAGAAAATATCCCCAATTTCTGCGGATAAAACCAGGATATTTTTTAGCCAACTTTGTAAGCATTGGCTTACAAAAATTCCAGTTTTTTGCGGCTAGTCGGAATACTGTAAATTTCCTATAATTAAAAACATATAGGAATAGGATGTAATAGAACTGAAAGCCAGTTCTAGCTAAGGACAGCAAGGTACGACAGGAATTATACCTAAGCATCAAATACGAAAAACCCCGACAGGATGTTGGGGTTTTTTATTATCTAAATATGATAATTACTTGGTGGTATCTAATTGGTTTTGATTGATAAATTGAATCAACGTATCCTGAATAAATTCTTCCAACTCAATACCTTGTTTTTTATTTAATTTTTCTAAATTTTCAATTATTTCATTGTCTAATTCAAACGAAATTTCTGATGAGGTCGACATTAATAAATCGTAGTTGCTTTCTACCATTTTGCTAAAGACTTCCTCGGGATTATTCTTTAATGCCACGTTGAAGGACAGTCGGAGAGAGCTGTTAATAATTTCAACATGTGTATATCCAATATGTTCTGTACTTTTTCCTACGAATCCTAAATGCTTCATAATAATTCTTAAATATAGTGATAGCGAATAGCCCTCAATCGAGAGCTATATAAATTAAGCCAGGCTTTCTTTTACAAATTGTGGATCAACAATAAATAATCTAATAAGTGATGTTGCTGCTCCTGAAGGTCTTCTGGCACCTTGTTCCCAAGATTCAAGTGTACGTCTTGAAACACCCAGAAGCTTAGCAAACTGTTCTTGTGTCAGTTGGGCCTTTCTACGAGCTAATGCTACATCGGTCTCAGTGATCACAGTTCTTTTAGCAGCATTATTAGCAAGCATATCATCTATGCCTTGTAATATTTCAGCTTCAATATCTCTGGTAGCTTCAAAAGCTTCGAGTTCTTTTTCAGTCATTAAACGAGTCATTTAATTTCTCCACCAATGCTTGAAGAGTTTTCCTACTAAGCTGTACCGTTTGCTTTTTACTGTACAAGGTTAATAACCAAATCTCTCCATTTGTTAAACGATTAAAGTAGATGACTCTGACACCACCACTTTTACCTCTACCACCGCTAGTCCATCGAATTTTACGAATGCCACCTGAATTAGGCTCTACATCTCCTGCTTCAGGATTTAATGCCAAGAATGTTTGAATTCTTCGTATTCTTCATGAGTCCAATAAACAAGACAGTATTTAGTAAATAATGGGGTTTCACATATTGTATACATTGCTTGTATTAATACTACCTTGTAGTAATTCATTCTATCCTACTATGTAGGATTTTTAAATATTGATTTTTAATTTTTGGTGTGTGAGATAGATAAGGAAAGTTCTTATATAATTCTAAATGAAAGACTATCAGACACGTATAAATAAGATTCTACGTGATGCTATGTTGAATGAATTAAAAAATCATCTGTAACTTTATAGGATTAAAGAAAATGTACTACTTTGCAGAGGATCCCTTCTAGGTAATGTTACCTAGGAGGAACAATGAAAAAACTGAAATCTCAGTATCAACAATCTGTAAAAAAATCACACCCTAATGATTATTTCTATAAACGCTTTCCTAATGTAAAAAGTGTTTATCATAAAAAATTCAGTACACAGCAAGAGAAAAGCTTTTATTTCATGCATTGCATTGAATATAAAGATTACCCTCTTAAAATTCGTGTAGCGCGTGGTCCTGGTCTAGCTCAAGCATGGGATGATCTTCCAGCATATGTCTACAAAGTTGCTAAAAGCTGGAAACATAATTCCAGAAGACAGCATCAGTACTACAAAGAACATGAGTAACAGTAAGAGAAATGAGGGAATTACTCCCTCATTTTTTGTATAAAACTCGTTCTAAAAGACTGATTATTAGCAATAGTGAAAAGCTTCTACATCTTTAAAAGAGTAAAATTCATAAACTCAGGAATATTGAAATTATATTCTGTTCACTTGATGAAATGAGTATTAAACCCTATGAAAAGAGATGAAATTTTAGGACACGACCCTTCTGAAAAAAATCATTTTTTGCTTTCTTTTTGAAAATGATGAAAAGGTCATCTCCCTGTTCGTTCGCTATTCAGATGAAAATACTATGAATATTGCAAAGCAGTCAGTTGCTTTACATAGCCTATTTTGGAAATCAGATACGAGTGCACAAGATTTGAAGGAATTATTTGAAACTGATCCTTCTTTAGTAAATTTAGGCGTAGAGTTTTGGGCAGACTTTTTTTCAGACCCATAAAAAAAATTCGATCCTGCATCAATAATGTGAAAGAGCAATTCCATGGATAACAACCTATTTGATCATATTGTGCTTTCAATAAAAGAAGCAGGTGCCATCAAACGTGATGAAATTCAGGCAAGCCGAATCACAGACCTTAATCTGCCTGATTCTAAAGGAGTCCCTAAAAAAATGGAGTTAACCCCAACAGAGTTTTCGGAAATTTTCATGTAAGTACGAAAACCCTGAAGAACTTGGAGTAAATTATTTACAGGCTCTCATCCAGGTAGCTTTTTAATATAAAATCTCTTATGCGAAGTCAAAAAAGCCTGAATTTACAGCCCACAAAAAAGCGCGGATCTAGTGTCCACGCTTCATATGATTTATACAATGGAAAGTGTAGTGAATTGGATAAGAAAATCGTAACCCTCTAATTCTTTATTTTCTTCTTTGATCTTTTTTTTCTAACAAAGAATTAGAGAGTTAAATTTACTGCTGCCCTTCTCTATCTATATTTGTTTATTGTTATTCTGAGCCTGATTAAACCACTTATTGATTAAATACTCACCATTAAAACATAGAATATCATCACTAACTTGTAAGTTGGTGTGACTAAAATCACATATTACTCAAACTTACAAATCATCAAAACGGACTTGGACTGTCATAGTCATTAATAGACCACTGATTTTGTAGGGTAAAGCTTTTGGCACTGTTGCAAATAGCCATTGATGATAAGCTAAATAGTTTTTTAGCTAAAGGTTCAGTATATGAATCCCTTCCATGGTCGGCATTTTCAGGGCGAAATCATTCATTGGGCTGTGCGCTGGTATTGTAAATATGGCATTAGCTATCGTGAACTTCAGGAAATGCTGGCCGAACGTGGTGTGAATGTTGATCACACTACTATTTATTGTTGGGTTCAACGTTATGCTCCTGAAATAGAAAAACGCTTACGCTGGTATTGGCGTAATCCTACAGATCTGAGCTCATGGCATATTGATGAAACCTATGTAAAAGTGAATGGACGATGGTCTTATCTGTATCGTGCAGTCGATCAACGTGGCTATACCATTGATTTTTACCTTTCTTCTAGACGTAACAGCAAATCAGCATATTGTTTTCTTGGAAAAATTTTAAATAATGTGAAGAAGTGGCAAATTCCACGGGTGATCAACACGGATAAAGCACACACATATGGAGGTGCTTTATCACGGTT
>NZ_NEGF01000013.1:0-123690 GCF_002135195.1 Acinetobacter terrae | reverse complement strand
AAATAGAACTAGCGTTTCGTTTTTCTCAAGCTCAAGCACAGTTAAATAAACTGACTCAAAGTAAATCTTGTTCAGGAATACGCTTGTGAAGCTATCACCCGCTTCATTTCTTAAAGTGCTTTGTGGAAAAGTGACTTCAATTTCACACTTATCAATGTCGGCATCTTCAATTGAGTCACGATCCAAGCCACAAACTGATTTATATGTAATGCCGTTGTGCGTGACATCTTTACGGTGATTGGTGAAATACCAAGCCTTATCCCCATGCTTGAACTGGTAAAGCTCTACACGAATATCCATTAGCTTTCTAACTCCAAAATAGGGATAGTGACTTGTGAAATACCGGCACCCAAAAACTGAAATTCGATCTGATCAGCATCGAAGCGATAAAGCCCCATGTAGCAGATGTTTTCAATGTTATTTCGATGAGCATCAATTGTCGGGGAAACTGTTAATGAACCACCTGTTTTCGCTGTAATTTCATGCGCTGTCCAGGTGCCATCTTTTCGCTTTACTGCAAGGTAATTACGATTTGCCTCAAGCAGATATTTTGTATTTGTGCTTAAGCTGGTGGTGATATTCCCAGTATTTAAAATATTGAGATGTCGCTCATAAAGCGGCAACCAAAATGGACGATAGCGACCACCGCGACGGAACAGGAATCGCCTAAATTCCTGAAACTTATCCCAACTTTTAATCAGTGATTTAAACGGCTTGGACTGTTTTGCTTTGGCATGATGGGTAAATGACTGAAATCCACCAATACCGTTATCCACCATGTTTTGATGCTGGCTCATGCTGATTTCAATAGAATCACCATCCAGCAGCAACGGTTTAAAGTAAATATCCTGGTCTTTATATTGTTCCGGTGCATCACCGGCATGTTCTGGTAAATCCTCAGCCAGTACACGAAATACCATTGAAGCATTGGACCAGAAGCCACCGGCATTAATCGAAGCATCGCCATCAATAATACAGATCCGTAGCGGCATCATTACCGCATTGGTTGCGGTGATATTTTCTTTTAACCGGAAGCCATCCTGGTATTCAGTGATTAAAGGCTGGGTGATTTCATCTGTTTCAGGGTCTCTAATTTCTTCCTGAATAATGATGTAGCGACCACGTTCAATAATCTCTACAACCTGACCACCTTCCTTGCTCTCAATAAAAGCAAAACCGACTCTAAGGTCGGCTATGGTGCTATTTGTTTCGAGAATGATGTAATCATCATCTACCACATCTGGAATGACTCGCTTAACCTGCTTAAGTGGAATGCCCCATTGCCCACGCAAATTTGCAGACAGCATGTGAAACATATCACCCATTTCTTTACGCATCTGAGTGTAGTTAAAGCTTAGGATCTGGCGAGGTGTGTCACGAAGTTGATAGCGGTCTTCACTGCCATCGAATGACTCGTGAACTTCAGTCATCCACTCTAAGCGCTCAGTGGAATTAATCAGAGGGCAATTTGTTAATACATGCACCTCGCCAAACTGTGATGTTTGTATTTTCATTTTGTCCTCATAAAAGAAAACCCACCGAAGTGAGCTTATGCAAGTCCTAATTCTCTGCGATTCTGCTTAAAGAATTTCACAAAGGCTTTCTTGCCATCTGCGCCATACAAGTAATCACCGAGTTTTTCACGCTCATCCACAATCACAAAGTTTGGATTCAGATTTACTTGAGATTGTTGCCCGCTATTTGACTGCGCTTGGCTTAAATAGTTGGTAAGGTCTTTGTTTTGGTTTGGATTTAAAACACGCTCACCACCATCTAAAAGCCAAGTGCCTTCTTTTGGAATATTGTCTATACCGTCGTGAGCCATACCAACTGGACTTACGGCGGAAATTGCAGCTTGAAGCACCCCTGTTTCCATGGTTGCCACAGCAACAGCAGGTAAATTATATGGAAACGGCGCTGATGCCCATGCTGCTGAAATAGCTGTATATCCATTCATGATTGCTGAAGCTAAGTTAAATCCTTTTTGCACACCATAAAGAATCGCATAAGCTGAACTTGATTGGTCAACTAAGCCCATCATCATTCCAGCGAAATCAGAACCATACTGTGAGCCATACTTCAACTGCATACCGAGTCTTTGTTGCTGATACAACTCCTCAGTAATCAACATTTGGGCGCGTGCTTCAGCAAGCAAATCCATATCTTGCTGGTATGGGGATTCATCCAAACCCATCATGGATTTGTAGTCGCCCCAAACCTGCTCGCGCTCAGCGTTTTGATCCATACCCTGACTTAAATTAGCCTCTTTAACAAGAGCTTGCTTCATTTCGGGTGAGTAAGATGGAGTGTTTAGAATTTCTTCACGCACTAAAGCATAATATTCCTGCGCATACTCTCCTGCGGTCATCCAATTGCGCTTAGTCTGAAGAAGCTCTTTAGCTTGGCTTATTTCTAATTCTTTCTTTTGATAAGCATATTGCTCATCAAGAAACTTGAGTTTCGTCTCTCGTACTTCATCAGCAATCTTTACGTCATTTTCCGCAATCTCTCGATCCATCTGATACGTGTATTCAAGTTTCTTTTCTTCTGACCATTTGTACTGATTAAATTCTAGATTTAAGGCTTTAAAGTATTCAGCGTTTTCAGCATCAAATCGCTTTTGAATCAAAGCTAGGTACTTGGTTTGATCTGAAGCACTAAAACCCGAACCTTTCACTAAATCCTGCTGCTCTTTTTCATCCCAAACCATATTTTGGAAATCAGAAGCATATGCCTTAGATATTTGCTCACGATCACGCTTTTGCTGTTCAAGTAATCGGTTTTGTTCTTGCAGTGCTTTATTTACCCCTGATGCTGCCTTTGCTGCCTGATTTTGCTTTTTAATCCATTCATCAGAACCCTTGGTTACACCAGCCTGACTACCTTGAATTTTAGCCATTGCAGCAGTGGATTGATTAACAGCATTGCTATAAATCCTGTTAATTGAGTTAGCAACATCATCAGCAACCTTGGCATTGTCTTGAGCTGCCATGGCGACACCACTATTGGGCGCCGTCGCCATAGTCGCACCAAAGATGGCTGTTTTAGCAAATTTAACACCAGGCAATTTATCAGCCCAAGTACCTTTTTCTGCCGCAAGATCTATAGTTTTCTTTGCATTAACAGCATCAAAAGATAGCCCCGCAATTGCATTGGATAGCATTTTAACAACTGCATAAACACCCATACCTGTTGCAGCCACACCCTTAAATACTTCGCCGAGTGTTTCACCTGCATCGGCCATTAAGTTTGTTTCGGTTGCTGCGTTAGACATGCCGTCCCCAACAGATACCAGCGCAGGCATTAACCCCCGAATGAATTGATTTTTTGCACCTTCAACTTGCAAGTTAAGCAAATCCATTTGAACACGCAATTCGGCAGCCTTTGCAATTGCTGACTCATCCATAATCACGCCAGCACGTTCCGCAGCATCAGCCCAATACTCAAATCCTTTACCGCCATCTTTTAAAAGCGGAATAAGGTTGGTTGTATCAGATGCCATACTCTCAAGATAAAAAGACATCTGTTGCTGGGTTACGCCCGCTTCTTCTAATTTATCTACATACAGTTGAAGTGCCTTAGGCCCTGAAAGATTTTGCATTTCTAGTGCTAACTTTCTTGCACCTTCTGCAGAACCCTCGGTTTTAGTTGCGATCTGTTCAAAAAAATCTACCGCACCACCTGAGCCAATCGTAATAAATTCGCCCAGTTTTTCGTTAAAATCTTTGAGTTGATCAGATAGCTTCTCTTGACTAATACCCATGGTCTGGGCGCCAACAGCCATCCTTTGGAATTCTTGTGTGGTGGTGTTTGATATTGAAGCAAAGGTCTGTAATTCACGCGCAGCATTGGCGTACTCATTAGCCATCGCAAAAACACCGGCACCGACAGCAGCAGCCCCCGCTACTGCAATCGCACCATAAGTATTAACGTGCTTGCGCATGTTTTCAAAACTGGCTTTTGTTTGTTTTTCTGCTTCTTTTATAGGTCCAGTGAAGCTGCCAATCTTGGCAATTAAATCTAAAGTTAATGTTCCAAGTTTAGTGCTCATACAAAACCTCAGGCAATAAAAAACCCCGCTTTTGCGGGGTTTGGTGAATTAAATATTTTATTTCATGACTTCTAGACACTTTAGATGCGTATCATTTGTAAAATCAGCTATCTGTCGATCCTTAAAAGACTGATCAGTGAATACAGGCTGCTTATATGCATCCAAAATGATATTTTTTAATAATACCTTTGAGTCTTCTGGTACATTAGAATTTGAATCCACTTCTTTAAAAGTGACATCCATTAAGATGTTTGCTTGTCGAGATCGCATGGTTCTTTCAGCAAACTTCGCTAGGGATGCGCACGCTTCTTCATTTTGCTTATTTGATTCGCTTTTTATGGAGTTGCCTTGACTGCACGCGCCCAACAACATCACCACCACAAGACACAAACACAATCCTTTCATACCAACCCCAAATTCTTAATTTAGAACAAGATACTAATTTAACGCATAAAAAGAAACCTCCCGGAGGAGGCTTGTTTTAGAAGTTATATCGAAGTCCGGCTTTGTAAGTTACGCCATCTATATCTAAATCCGAACTACTTCCTGAAGCACAGGTGTTTCCAATACATGCTTCAGCATCTCTATTAAAAAACCATTTATAACCAACGTTTCCAAACACATCAACGTTCGGATTTATCTTGTAGCCAAGCTCAAAATTGACTGGTAGTGTTACGTATTTAAGCTCTAGTGAAACGCCTTCCGCGCTCTCATCAAGCCATGCATAACCAACACCAAAACCCAACGATGCATAAGTCTGATTATCTTCCAAAATCTTATACTGCAGACCAATAGATAACTCACTAAAATCCATGTCTGATGCTTCTTGATAAGCATATTCAGCAAAAATATTAGCTTTAGGATCTATCGAAGTTGATGCATTTAAAAAGAATCCATTAAATCTTTCATCGCCACCAAATTCATTAGAACCTATTTTTGAACCAGCATAACCTGCAGCTAGTGATAAATTATTCAATGTATTTGTATTGTGCGATTCATATGGGTTTTGTTGCGCATTTGCAATCTTAGCATCCAGTGGTAACGGCTCACCAGGCTGAAGAACTATTGGCTTAGCAGCAAAGGATAAAGATGAAATTAAAGATAAAGTTGTGATTATTAATAATTGTTTCATGTTATCCCCTTTTAGTTAAGTTGATAACATACTAATTTTATGAACAAAAAGAAACCAACCTAGGATGATTTCTTTTTAATATCTTTCATTCTTTGTTCTTCAAAAGTCAATTCCTGAACTTCTTCATGGGGCATAAAATTATAAGCATCAACCTCGGTACCCTCTCCAACTTTAAACCGCGTGTAATGCGCCATCAAGTTACCGAAACCCTGCTCAATACGCCTACCAAGAAACAAAGAACCTCTCTTTTGACGAAAGGCTTTCCATGTTTGAAGTTCAGTATTACTTAGGTTTCTTCTTGCTTCTGCAATGGTGCTTCCACCGATTCCGCAGCTGACGAGTTCGCAGTAGAATTCTGACTCTTCATCAAGAGCCAATGCTTTCCCGTGAAGTTGATTACTTCATCTGCAACCAAATACATAGCGACTTTCATCTCATCAGAGATCTGACCAGTGCTTTCCAGGTCAGGGAAAAATGGCTTGTCTTTACCTTCAAAAACAGCTTGGACTAGCATTGCAGCACGATATTGATCGATAGTATATTTTTCGTCTTTTTTAAGCTTCAAAATATCTGTGATATTAGCCACTTCTTCAGAAGATAAAACCTTAATAAAAATTTCACCTTCAAATGGATTGCCATCGACATGGCGGAACTTAATAGTTTTCTCAACAAGACTACCAATCCCGACTGCTTTTTTTGCTTTATCTAAAGTTAATTTAGCCATTATGGAGCCACCTTGAATTCTTCAGTTACTTCAGTTTGACGCTTCATAGGAATTGTGTGGTTTACCATTGCATCAACCGCAAATACCGGCGGACCTTTGCGAAGAATTGCTTCAAAGCTCGACCATGTGCGAGTCGTAGGCAATGTAATATCGCTTCCGGTTAATGTCGGCTCTGCAATACCATCAGACCAACCTACATACACCATTACTTTTTCCTTATCAGCAGCAAGCTGCAATAAAGTCATGTGTGATAAGTTTTTAGGATCGGTATCAATTTGAATTGAACCTTCGCCTGGTGTACTTAGACCAAATTCAGAGGTTTTAGTGCTTGTTTCTTCTAGGCATGTTGTATCAACTTCACTGGCACTATCATCACCAAGAGCTAAAGCTTTAATACAACCCATTTTTGTTAATGTTGGGGCAGTACCATGGACAATCCATACTGCTGTACCGTTTGATAAAACGCCTTTTTTCGCCATGAGTAGCTACTCCTCAAATTTTTGGCATAAAAAAAGCACCCGGTTGGGTGCTATGTGAAAATTTAGGTAATAAAAAACCGCTATGTAGGCAGTTGGGGTTTAATTGATAACATTAAGATTTGAATTTATTTAAGAAATCACGAACTGCACTCATGCGACCTATTTCTTTTTGGATCGCAAATTCCTGAAAATATGGTGATTGACTCTTTAAGGCATTACGCAAATTAGCCGCGGCTTGTTCCGCTGTTGGATATGATTCCGCAACCTTTCTAAATCCTTCTTGTATTTGCTTGGCGGTGACTTCATTTATTTCCACTCTAATCCATCCATTTTTTTTGGTTCAAGGTCTCACATTATATCACCGATCTACAAACCAATTGCTATCAAAACCAGTTCGATAAAGCTTTGTCTCAGGCTCTCGCTCATTGCCTCGCAAACTTGTCACTGTGCATGAGTTATCAACCTCAAGAGCCTTTCGTACCGCCTCTTTTATCAAAGAAAGCTGAGTAGGATCCGTGGTGTAAATATCTATTTGAATTGTTAAATGGTCAGTATTTGCTGGGCAATCTAAATGGTTCTGCGGAATCCCCGAGATATCCTGCCAAACTAAATACGGCGTGGTTGGTTTGTCTTTTGCTAAACCAAACTCATAAGCCCGAAGCGACTCATTTCCTTTTTTTAAAAAGGATTTAACTTCATCGCTTGCATCGAGCAACATAAAAATAGGTGCTGTCATAGTGCCCCGCTTAATGCTTTTGTAATTTCAGCATCAAATACTTGAACAAACTTAGCTGTAGCCAGATTAATATTCTGAGATAGAGCTGGGCGCATGAATGGTGTGGCTGCCTGATGTGAATTACCAAACTCAGGCATCCTCCAATATGTGGTGTTTCCACCCGACAATCCTGATAATGCCGCTCGGTTAGAGTGCTGATTCATTGCTGCCCCACCTCTCATACCAACCCGAATAACAATCTCATTCGAATTTCGGCTTTTGCCGCCTTGAGTCACAATATTTTTATGAATCATTTCGCGTGTTTCAGGATCATCGATCGCTTTGGCATTTGTTCGTGCAGCATCACGGACAAGGTTCATGGCTTGCCGACCTGCTTTGCGTGCAATTTGCTTGGTTTTTTTGGGATTTGAAAGCTGATCAAGCTTGCGTTTTAACTGATCCATGCCTTGAATATTTAGTTCGACTGTCATTCCGCTTCACCTTCAGCTAAATTCAAAGTAAGCCATTCAAGACCACTTTCATTATCTGGAATCGGATCACCGTCAATCTTCCAATACTTGCCACGGAATAACACACGCATGGTTGAATCAATCTGACTTGCTTTTGTGCTGTATCGAATACGGCAACGTGCTGTCATGGTTGAATTAATGGCTTGAGCTTGAAGCTGATCTTTTGTGGATAAGGCTTCGAGCTTTCCCCAAACTTTGGCGAACTCAGCCCAGATGGTAGGCACATATCCTGTGACCTTATCTTGCTCACCTTCCGTTTCGTATTCGATGGTGATTCGATGGGGTAATTTTCCTGATTGCATAAATCACCTATCGTTTTCGTGGTGGCGCTTTAGGTTCACCTGTTTTTTTAATGTTGTGGCAAGGTTGATAGCCCCCGCCTGCACGAATATTCTTACATGCCCAACAATCACAACCACTTTTAAAAAATTGTTTTAGCCATTTCATAAATCACCTATATAGCCGTTGGTGTGCGATATGGATAAAGCAAAGCTCGAACTGGTGCCGGCAAATAATTGTCGGTAATAACTGATTCCTTGCTTGGCTCTCGATCGGTATCAAACATACCCACCATAAGCAATACTGCATGCTTTACCACATCGGGATAAACATTGTTTTCAAACGTATCCGTTACATAATTTAAAACCGCATTTTCAGCGGCTTTAATATAAATACTCAAGGTTGCATCATTATCGTCAGTGTCATAACGCAAATGCTCTTTAACCTCTGGCAAAGTAACTATGCTCATGACTCACCCCATTTCTTTTGCACCAATTTAAAGTTTTCATGATCAAACTCACCTAAATGAGCTTTTTCCACATGCCAAAGTGAGCCATTTTTAGTGACAAACTGCCCAATTTCGTACTGATTTTCAGATTTAAAAACGCCTTTATATAAGCTTTTCGAGTCTGCCTCAGTAGGTTTTGGCTCTGTTTTTGGTGCTGAATTAGTGTTAAATGGATCTTCTTTTTGATCACGTTTAGCTAATGCTGCAAGTGAGTAATTTTGCTGCTGCATATAAACAGTATCGCCACCAGGTATTGGCAATAAACCAACCTCTACCCGTGCTTCATTTGGCGTTAAAATTGCGGCACCTACACCTTCTTTTAAACGTGCCATTTGTGAGGTTGAATCCATACGAATCAGCACATTAATATCCAAGAAAGCCTCAACACCACTTTCTTTAAGCTCTAATCCGTCATCTAACAAATTTTCACGCGCTTCGATGGGGCTTTGCAAACAATCAGAATAGTAAATTTCATTTAAATCTGAAATTTTACCTGTAGGTGTAGGCCCTAAACCAACTTTAAACAATGGCACATGGAAGACCGAGCAAATAACTTCAGCTGTCATTTTTAATTGCTCGATGAGCTGAGCATCATCAGCATTTACTGCAATGGTGCTAAATGTCATGCCGTCGCCAAGGATTGCTGTTTTCCCTAAATTGCTACCAGAATAATTTGCATTCCATCGTGCTTGCGCATCCTCAGCATTTTCTTTGGAAATTGGCCCTGGTGCAGTTAATAGTCCAGATGGTCGGCTATTATTTCTAAAAAGGTTACGTGAGCCTTTTTGAATCTCAATACCCAGACCTGCTGCCAGTGAACACGCCATAATTGGTGTTAGACCTACCAATGGATGGTAAAAGCAATTAATACGATCATGAATAATTTCAGATGCTGGCACAATGACTGAATCAGTTTGTGTTAAACGATCATTACCCAGCTGGTAAAACACATTCCCATTATCATCAATCAACGGCTTACACATATCCGGATTTAAAACTACCAGCTCAGCCACTTCACCAAAAATATCACGGCGTTTTAGGACATAAGTATTTCCACGAAGCAAAAGTGATGTAGTCCAATTTTCACTGAACTGTTGCCAGATCTGAAAGCGGTTCGGTTTCTTTAATACTCTGAATTTGCTTGGTATATCTGCGTTAACAAGTACACCTTTTTCACGCTTCTTTAATTGAATCGGCATCTTGCCAATATCTTGTGAAATTAAAGATACACAAGCAAAAACAGCATGGTGTGCAGTTACATCTTCACGTGTTAATTCATCATTTTTTTGCCAAGCACCAGAATAAGGCTCTTGAACAAAAATAGATCTCCACCCGCCACCAGATTGGACACCTTGAAGCGATTTTTTCTTAAATAAATTGCCAAAAATGCCCATTATTTACCGCCTTATTTTGCTTTGCTTGCACGTGTTTGTTTGGGTTTAATTGGTTTTGCTTTCTGAATTTGTTCTTGAGCAATAGCTTCAAGTCCAATATCGGCCTTTTGAACCTCAACCAAACTCCCAAAATCATCAACAACCGAAGTACCGTTTAAATTTTTCAAAAATTCAATGAGTGGACCATCATCAACAGGTTCAGCAAACTTCAATTTAATTAGAATATTTGCCTGTAGATCTGGTACTTCTGATACATCACCTGGCATTCCTTGGGGTGCCTGTTTTAAATATTTAATCTTCATAAGACTGTTCTCATAGCTAAACAATTTAGGTTGCTTAGATATAAAAACAGCCCCAATTAAGGAGCTGTTTTTTTTAGATTAACCTGCTGGTGTGTAATCTAAGAATGCTGCAGCAACTGGACGACGTTTTGACCAAGTGATGAACTTCTCTACACGTACTGCAAATTTATTTTCTTGCCATAAGTGGTGAGTTGTACCGCCATCGACCAAGGTTGCTTGGTCAGAGTAAGACACATCCACACCACCATCCTGCGCAAGCAAGATTTCAGAGGTCTTCACAAGAATGATCTTATTGCCAACCGTCTGCGATGTGATTACAGGAATACCCATCAGCGTGCGTTCACCACGCAATGACATGCCTTGGAAATAGGTATTTCCTAATGCATCACGCAATAAGCTGATTTGCGCTGCGCGTGTTTCTGACATGATGAGATATGCACCATCAAGAGAAAGGTTTGCAGTTACGAAGCTATTGATTAATGCCATCAAATCGGCTTCGTATGCTGCTGCCGTGATGCCAGTGTTAGCAGTAGCAACTACGGCATTCAAAACACCTGCAGGGCGAACCGCGCTTGCTGCAACCGCATCAAGGAAAGTGCTATCAATCAAAGTTTTTGACGCTTCAATCAAATCATCACGAACAAGCACATCGACTGCAGGATCAGAACGACGCATTAATTCTTGAGTGTAAACCGTGATAGCAGCAAGCTTATGCTCTTTGATTTCCACTTCACCATAAGTTGGATTAGTTAAAGGTTTCGCTGCACCTTCACCTACCCATGAAGCGGTACCACCAGTTAACTGGCTAGGAATTTTCGAATTAAACGGTACTGCACGGAAACCAGAAAGCTGATCAAATACAGTTGCAGCACGAAGCATGTCAACAAATTCACCAACTAAACGGTTTTCAGCTACTAACTTTGATGCAAAACCACCATCAGTTGTGGTACCCAAAGTTGCTTTTGCAATAAGGTCTTGAACTTCATCACCAAATCCCAGCTCTTTAGCTTTATCGAGTGGGGAAATATAGCGGCTTTCTTTTGCATCCAGTTGAGAGCAAATTTTTGCACGTGCATATTGTGCAAAGCCGACACCTTTAGCGAGTGGCACAATTTCAATTTTCGGCTTTTTACCTTCAGGATCTGGGTTGCCTTCAGCTGATTTTTTAGCTTCTTCAGCAGTCTGACCAGCGGCAGGAGTTGCGGTTTTTGCCGCTGCTTCTACCGCAGCAATTTGCTTTTTAGTACGTTCAATATTGACTTCAATCGCTGAAATATCTTTTTCAATTGCTTGAATTTCAGTTTCAGTAGCTTCGTCAGGCGTACTACCAGCTGCTGCTGATTTAGATAATGCTGTTTGCATTGCTTGGTTTTTTTCAGCCAATGCTTTAAGCAACTTCGCTAAATACTCTTTCATAATTTCACTCCACCCTTTGTTGGGCAATTTAATTTAACGACTACGTGTTTTTGTTCAGATGAATCGCCACCTGGAACGTCTCGAGGTTTTTCGCCCAACGCGGCTTTGTGTGCCTCAAATGCTTTTGAAAATTCTGTTTCTGATTCACGGTTACAAGGGATAGTCACCAATGAAAGCTCGTACCATTCCCATGAGTTAAATTGGACACCGCCACCTTTAATCATTTCCGCTTCATCCCAATTCGGGATAAACCCAACGGATAGACCTTTTACAAGGCTATATTTCAATGACTGGTAAGCCTTATCAACTTCGCGCTTTAAGTCGCCTTCTTCCTCAATTTCAGGAATGTGGATCTCAACCTCAATACCGTTTGCTGTGACTTTTGCACTTGTCACATGTCCAACCGAAAGCTTAGGGTCATGATGAAATAACAAGGGCATTGGTAAATCAAAGTAAGCACCTTTAGGCACCATCACATCCTTGGCACGATCTTGATTGGGTGTGCTTGCAACCCCTTTAAAGGTTCGCTTTTGCTCATCTAAACTCTTAATTTCGACAGAGCCAAACGTTTTATGTAGAGCAGACATGAGGCTCTCCTTAAAATGTAAAAACCGCCAATTAAGGCGGTTATATGAAATGTATTTCGTAATCTTTATTTATCGGCTCTGGATTTAAGCTCATCAAAGCCACGGCGTTAAAAGTAGCAATCAAAGGGTCAATCTTTGCTGTGCCAGACTCCTGTTTAGAAATCATCATGCCGTTACCCTTCATCACGATTCGAGCATTACCGGCACACCAGGTCATTAAGTCTTGACCTGCATGATATAAATTGCCTTCCGCTAACTTGCGTTCAGTCGTTTGAATGTACCCTGCGAGCTTGTACCCTTGCGCCACAGCAATCATTTGTTCTTGTGGTATACCAACAGCAAGCAAGCCATCTAAAAGACCACCAAGACCCAAAGGATCCAGTCCAATCTTATCGAGCTTGCCGCTGTCATAAACTTGTTTGGCATATTGGGCAAGCTGATCAATATCAGGACCTACTGAATCCACAATCGTTAAACTTTTCTCAACTTCAAAGTCTAAATATTTAGGTGCATTCTCTTTTCGACGCTCTAAAGCTATTCGCAAGCACCATGCATGATTCCAAAGCCACCATTTACGGCTCTTTGCATGTCGCCCAAGTACAGCAAATCCAAGCAAGTCATCAAGACCACCACCATCAATACCGGCAGTAATCACATCTGATTGATCAATCAGTTTGCTTAAAGTGAAATTCTTGGACTGTTGCAGCCAATATTCAGCACCTGCCCAACGGTTTGCACGTAGGTTCATGCCGATTTCGACGTTTAAATGCTTGGCTAAAAAGTCTCTTAATGATTCTTCACCTGCATCCTTAACCTTTTCAAACTCATTGATCAGGTAATCCAGGTCAACCGATGCACCAAGGTTTGGATTGGTGATGTAAAAGTTTTCAATCTTTAAGTGTTCACCGGCTTCAAGCATCCATTTCGGAAACTCATAAATCAGCGGTAAAAACTGTTTATTAACTTTGATGCCGTCGCGGATATCCCGGGCATAATCTAAAAGTTGTTTGAACACACCACATGGCACTTCATCCGACATGGTAGACAGATAAATCACACAACCTTCGGGACGTGATGCCAAACCACCTTTTGCTTCACGAAACATTGACTCTGCATTGGCACGTTTACCAAAGAGCCAAATCTCATCAATCAAAATAATTGAGGCTTTTTTACCGGCTGCAGCATTACTTTCAGCTGCAATCACTTTTAATGTGGCACCGGTACCCAAATGAGTAACTGTCTTAGTGTGCTCAGAGATATTAAGCATCTCTGACAGTTCTGGATCCGCTCGAATAAAGTCACGAATCGGATTAAACGAGTTGTCTGCAACTTCTTTTGTTGGTGCAAGAATGATTAATTCAGCTGACATTCGATCATTTAAGATCAAAGCAGTCATCATGATTCCTGCAGCAATCGTAGACTTTGTATTTTTTTTGGAAATCAGTAAGAAGAATTCACGAATTAAACGCTTCTTTTCTACTGGATCGTAGGCACCAAAGATTGCCTGAACGAAATCCAATACCCATTGCAATGTGACATCACCCATTTTTGGGCTATCCATCACATCGACCAGGATTAATTCATTAAAAATCTTTAAAGCAATATCCGCTACTTCAGGAAATAACGGCTTACATGGCATGAGTGATTCTTTTGCAACAATACGCTTCTCCCAATCTGGGCAAGCGGTTGTCCAGTCTGGGAGCATTGCTGACATAAATTTTACTCATTAAAAAACCGCCTCAATGGGCGGCTATTTGATTGGTTCTAATTCGTATTCTTCTGGAAAGTATTTCTTGAGCTCTATCCATTTCTTATAAATAGAGCACCAATAGTAAAGTTCTTCGTAGTCGTCATACCTATAGTAATAACCATCACGCTTCACATAAAATTCAGCACCTGCTGGAGCATTTGATTTAATAGCTTCAGATAGCATCTTAACTCCTCAACTGTGAACCCAGTGTTCCAAATTTGCCGCCACCTTTAGCGGCGGCCTTAGCCTCATCAGCTTTAGTTTCTTTTTTGCCTTTCTCTGCAACCTTGCCATGAATGTATGGCATTGCAGCTTTTGCAGCATCGAGTCTAAGTTTTGGATCTTCTTTCTTATCCATCCAGACTGATTTTAAATATTCAAGCGGATCTTCAGACGTGCCGATTGGAATTTCATCACGGCCAACAAATTGACCATGCGCCTGTTCAGGACCTGATTCTATTTTTTCAACTTTTACGACTTGAACATTGCTGCTCTGCTTTGGTTTTGAAGAAGTTAACTTTTCATCTGTAGAAGTTAACTTTTTGTCAGCCTTTAACTTTGCAATATAGGCGATTACTTCAGGTAGTTTTGCAAGTTTTGAACCTTGCTGCATTGCAGTTTTTTCACTGTATCCTGCTGATATTGCTGCATCTTTGTTGCTCATACCATCAACAACGGCTTGAGCAAACGCTTTACTTTTTGCTGTTAAAGCCATTGCGATTCCTCAACTTTAAAAGTTAACTTTTTCTGAAAAGGGAAATTTTTTTACAAGTGAGATGGCAGGTGATAATTTATATCGAGGGATTTTGAACTAAACAAGCCCCCCCGCTGTCTCACCATTCCACCCACTAAACTTTGTCGCTTTTTAATCTATTGCATTTTCTGCATGCACAACGAAGATTGGTTTTAGCATGCAAACCACCCTTGCTTAAGGGCACAACATGATCAACTTCAGGCGTGTTGCTTTTATAGGTTCCACGCAGCTCTTGCGGTGTGTGTATACCACATAAGTAACAATGCCAATTATCTCTACTTAGAATTGATATTGGATCAACCGACTCAGCAGATAAAGCATTCCTTTTTAAGGCATCACGCCTTGCTCTTTTAGCTCTATATCGCGGTGTAGATCTCTCAAGCTTGTTCTCGCAACTCTTGGAGCACAGTTTCCTAATATGACCTTGATATGGAGCCTCACAAAAGGCATTACATACCACACAAAAGGAAACCCTAATGTGTGCCTCTGCTATAGATGTGAATAACTCTCGCGCATTCTTGCCTTGTAATGCTATGTGTGCGTTTCTGCAAGATGATGAACAGAACTTTGATTGACCCTGCTTTCTAATGAAGTCATTACTGCAATGTATACACTGTTTGACCACCTCAACCCTTTTTAACTGGTACTTGTGTTTGGCTCTGCATGGAGTAGAGCAGCAAGTAGTGGTTTGCCTCTTAGGTGTGAAAGGGTTATTGCAAATTACACATTTAATAAATGATTTACTTGATGCATCAAATCGTGCAGAATTATCCGCAGTCATGTTTATCTCCTTATAGATAAATCTGATTAGAAAGCCTGTAATGTTCGAAGCATTCCAGGCTTTTATTTTGCCTAACAATCACGCCATAAAACTATATAAACCCTTGTTCTATCTCTTCTTTTGCTTTGATAGAATCATGACAATATTTGCATAATGGCTGCCAATTCAACTCATCCCAAAACAAAGTCTTATCTCCTTTATGTGGAATGATATGGTCTACAACACTTGCAGCTGTAACCCTGTTGAATCTATCTCGGCAGTAAACACACAATGGATTACTTTGCAAGAATCTGGCTCTGGCTTTGCGCCAATCATGGCCATACATCTTTTGATACTCAGTACGAAACCCTGTTTGTATCACTTCGCGCTTAGCTTTAACCGTTTGAAGTCTGGGTTGAAGTCGCTGCAGCTTTGCCATATCTACCCATCCAAATAAGCTGACTTAGGTTCGCCGTCATCATCAAGCTCAGTCTCAAGCCGATCCATCAGACTGTTGTTCTGTTCGACGATCTGGCCCATTAAATGATTCTGTGCTTCCATCGTCTTTGATAGCTGCTGGTTGCTTTGGATCAACTGGATTAGTAAGTCGTTCGATACACAACCGCATTCTTTCTTTTGATCTATCATATTGTTTCTTCATCCATTCACGGCGTTGTTGGCACGATGCACATGTCATAAATTCTGCCCATTAAAAAACCTCCCGGAGGAGGTTGAGATTACTAACTAAGCACTTTTCACACTGCCCCAAGCAAAATTTTCTTTATCTCAGCGGCAAATTCTTTTTGTTTACCTAATAAAAACGAATCAATCTTCGGGTGATTAGTAATTCCTAATTCTGTTCTTAGTAGATTCTGTAGATCCAAGGCTTCATAACCTATACCATCAAGAATTTGAAATAATTTATAATTCAAATCACGCTGATCTTGTTCTTTTAAACCATACCAATCATTTACGATTCTATTTAGTTCAATATTTTTTTTAGTAAAATTTAAAGTGAATAACACCACTTCTTTTTTAGTTTTTGGCTTGGATATAAAACTAGACTTATGCAAGGAAGAAACTAAATTTTTGGTTGCGTGAAAAATAGCTTCCCTATATTCCTCCTGTGGGTTAGTTCTAAAGGTATTTACCACCATTAAATAATCCATCCAATGATCAACCAAACCTAAAAAGACATCCCTTTTAGCTTCCGCAAGTTTATCTGCCTTAAAATTACCTTGAACCATTGTAGCGGTAGCAAGTAAAGCAAGTGCTCCTATAAAAGCCGCAGCAATTACACCCCAAAAATTTACCCACTCTTCAGCCATTTTTCTTAATTCTTAAGTTAATACCTAATTATAAGTCAAAGGTTCTTAGTTTCCCATGCATACCGTTGCATTTTAATAACAAGCTTATTGTTAGCATCACGCATGTAGAACCGCACGCAAATTAGCAATACACTCTTTTAGGCGAATCATAATATGTCCATAGCGACCAGTTCACTAAGTCTTAAACCTGATCTGCTGAGATTCTGATACTTAGACAGCTCAGCACTGCAAAATTCTAAGTCTTATTTCGCTTGTACTTTGTCTGTCCTAAGACCACCAATAAGAAAAACTTTTTAAATTTATGACTTTAATTTCAATTAATTATTCTTAAAAACCATATATGATTGTCTTTTAATAAAACATTCCTACTTTAAAGGAGAAAATTGTGGGGTTATTCAGTGTCGTTAAAATCCTTGCTTCTTTGTTATATCAATTATGGGGAAATTTATCTGATGAGGATAAAGATAAAATTAAACAAAAGTGCCGCAAAATGCTTGAAGACTTAATTAGAGCTTATTACAGAAAAGATCAAGACCGATCAAACGGTGGCGCAGGAGAAAAAAAATGAGTGATAAAGATTTTACATTTGAAGATTTCATTAATGACGAAAAAAGCAATCTACCAGTTAATCAACAAGCCATCACTTCTGCAAAACAAGGTTTAAGCAATTCTCTAAGTTCAATTAACTTAATTGGCGCTCTAGGATCCAACTCAAAAGCCGATAAATTTAAAAATGAATTAGTTACCGAACTTACTTCAACAGAAACGATTAAAAATATTAGCTCTTTGATCGGTGTTCCTGAGAAAAATGAAACCGAAGATGAATTTGTTGAAAAGGCGCTACGCAAGATCAGCAAGTATCTCGACGGAAAGTTCAAATAAATAACACCCTTATATTCTATAAAGAAAAACCCCGCCAATAATAGATATTGAGCGGGGCTTTAGGTGCCGTAATACATCCGGCAAATGACAAAGGAAATGTAGCGAAAGGTATAACTAAAAAGTCTACTGTTGCTTGAATTCTTTAGAGTTTAAATAAGCTTGGATAGCTTCACCATTATCTTGTACCTGAGGCTTTATAGGTAGATTAGGTTTTTCCCTTCTTTGATCAAGAGTAATTTCATCGGTTATATTTTCAATGATTACTGCTAACCAAAGTATGAATTCCTTATCTTGATATCTATTTGGAGCAAGAGTCAGGTCTAACTCTTTACCACCTTTTAGGTTTATCTGTTCAATCAAATCATTAATATTATTAAAATCATATTTAAGCTTAAGCTTAGTTTTTCCAATAACCTTCTTAAGTTCTGCCAAAAGCAAATCTAAACCTTTTGATTTATCTAAAACAAAACTTTTTTTATCCCGAACTCTTTTATAAATTAGCTCGGCTATTTTTGTACACTCTTTCATATCTCTGGGTCTTATTGAGCTTTGATTCCCAATATACCTAGATAAGTATGTATACGGTGCGGCTGTTACGTAATGACAAAATTCACTTAATCATCTTTACCGCATTTACGGCATTCTTGTATATATCCGCGTTTATGGTCGTAATCAAACTCATAAGCATGAAAGCAGAATAATTTACGCAAAAAATAAAACATTTCTTTTCTCCATGCAAAAAAAAGCCCACTCCAGTAGTAGTTGGGTGTGGGCTTATAAACTAAGGACCTTGGAAGGTCATTCAGAAACTACAGCTGTTTCTAGCAGCAATCATGCATACTTATTCGTGAATTTTTTGTGAAAAAATTAATAAGAATTAAAAATAAACCAATATTTCATGAATTAACCCTAATTAGAATCTGGAGGCGGCATTCAATACAAACCACCAGGAATAAAGAAAGCCGCCATAGGAGCCCCGATATTGCTTACACGAAAAACATTTCTCGGGGCATTAAAAATGCTCACATTTCTGTAAGCATTTGTGGTAATTCTCGTCTTTCCGAGTGTCAATCGATTCGCTCAGTTAGATGATCTATAACCTCATCTAACCTAATGGAAAAATTACTCGATATTTGCTATTCAATCAAACAGTTTATTTCGTAATTTTTTGATAAATATCACGTTTAATTCACAACTGATCTGATTTTGAATTGATCACCACAGAAGTTCTATGCTGTGGTCCATAGCTACCCCCTACTTTGATTGCCACTAAATAGGCACAGTACTAATCAATTTTCGGTTTCGTTGTCATTTTAAGGCGGGACATCACTCCCAATCAGATAATCACTTTCCTGCATATCCTATTCATGCTTGATGAACTGCATGGGTTGTACCCTCTTTCGTGGGATCTAAACGCGTTTGCTTAAACAGTCTTTATCTAATTAGCAAACTTTTGAAACTGGGCATGACTTTTCTCCTGGCATTAAAAAAGCCCGATCAAATGACCGAGCTTTTAATTATTACTTCTAATCCCTAACGGCTTAAATGATTTTCAATATTTGAAATTGCTTCTGCATCAAATAAGTCTTCCAAATCTACTTTCTCTTCAAACTGTTTAATGTGATATTTATAAGCACGTTCATGAATCAATTCATCCAAAATAAACTCAAACCCAAGAAGCAGTTCAGCATTATTGAGATTCTTTAATTTTTCTTTAACTCTATCGTATGAGTTCTGGGTGTATTCTTCTTTAAAATTATCCAATTCAAAATTTTCTTGTACTCTTAAATTAGATTCAATCTCTTTTTTTACTATATCTCTATAAGAAATTAAATCATCATGCCTAGGGCTTTTGCCCTTATTTTTTTCGCCAACTTTATATTCTAAAACATCAATTTTAGCTTTTGCAGAATAAAGAAACTTAGCTATATCTGATGCAATTGAGTTAATTTTTACCTCATTAAACATCTCTTTAAGTTGTTTTTCTTCTTGCTCAGGGGTCAATTTCTCAATTTTAAAGTCTTTAAAGATGTTTGTTGAATCATTGATTTCTGTACTACTCTTAATTCCCATAAATCCCACTTTAATTTAAAAACATATATTTGTAAGTTATTAAATTAAAATTATTTTTAGAAAATAGCAATAAAAAAGCCCACCATTTGGCGAGCTTCTTAATTAATCTAGTGCTTTACATAACACTTCGATCACTATAACAGAAATATGCCACATTACACCCTGACTTTCAAGCCCCAATTATTCGACTTCTAAACTGATATTTGGTTGCTAGTCGTACCATGCCTAACATTTTGTCTCGAGCAACTGAAAACTCTGATATTCCGAGCTGCTTGGCAATTGTAGCTTCAGACTTAAATTCAACATAAAACATAATCACAATCTTGAGCCATTTCTGAACTTTTAAGTTCTCATTTGTCATTAGGCTGAGTAGCATGTCACTTACAGCATCAGCATGTGTATCATTGATCTTGCATCGTGGTGCCACACGTTCACGCTTATCAACACATACACCATTCACCGTGTCGATCAAATGACCCAGCACGCTTGATGCACCCAAACAACCGGTGTAATGATCATCCATCAACAACCATGATCCATATTGTTCTAAATGCCATTCGATAGGCTGAGCAGCCCAATTAATAGCTACAGAAAAATGTTTACGTGATCCTACTACTGCATTCATACCCATCCCCTTAAACCTTCCAATATCTTTTAAATACCAACATAGCTGCATCACGTGCATGCTCATTCGTGCGACCAGTCCAACCAGTCTTGCGTGTAAATTCTGGTGCTTTCATTTTTGTTGCATTTGCTGCTGGGTGAATCATCTTGAAATTAAGACCTTGTTCAATACACCAATCTTCCCAAATTTGCGCATCACGTTTAACCGATCCAATGCCCTCTCGTACTCCAGCGCCACTTTTTGCTTGACGTTCATCCATGTTGCCAAACCATTTACGTTGTCGCGCATCTTCGATATAAAGCATGATGTCTTTAAGATCATGCTCATCTTCAAATTCAAGAACACTTTGCATGGCTTGAGTAATGCTGAGGCTTTCCACCTTTTGAAGCACACCGCCTTCACCATGGTCGAATGCCACGGCGAAGCCTGTATGAACACCAGTATCGATACCGATGAGGATTTTAGTCATTAGCACCTCTTAATGGTCGTTTTTCCAAAGACTGAGTCCAATGTCCCTTATATGGAGCTAACCGGATGCGATGCCGCCACTCCCCACCAGATTCATACCAAATACCCGAATTTGGTTTTCTGCATGGCTTATTTACATAACCCCAAGCTACATCTCCAAATTCATATGTAGCAATCCAATTAATATGGGCTGGCACGCTCGTCCAATCGTATTTTAATTTTTTAGCTATTGGCATGGCTCACCTCGCAGGGCTTTTTCTTCCTCAAGATCAATAGCTCTGTTATATGCAAATATTTTGTCGCAATATTGTCGAATCGCATGTCTGTTATGGGACACAGATCCAATTATTTCAGCATAAGAGGCATATTCAGCAAGCTCTGTGGCATAACCAGAAATTTCATCAACCCGATTTTGTAGCTCATCAATCTTGGCCTGCATAGATTGTTGCCCTGCTTTATAGGCCTTGATACAGCTATCCTCTAGGTTTTTACATAACTTTTCTTCAAGATTAATTTCGCTCACAGTACAAACTCCCTATCTTCTTTACACCAACACACATACCCAACTTGAACGGTTAAATTGCGATAACCAATCCCCACATCAAAATCAAATAACCTGTCGCCGTGGATATATTTCAACTGCAGGTAAAATGGTTGGCTCATAAAGAATTTTTCGAATTGTTCTTTCATTGGCAATTCTCTACATCTGAGATAAATTTTTCTGCATCTTCTTGATTGAGAAATTCGGCTTGAAATTGGTTATCCATAAAAACGGCATAACCACATAGGCGCTCATGCACTACAAACCAATTACTTGAACCTGAAAATTCATAAACAATGTCACTCATCGCTCAATCACCCCCAATGCTTCAATCCACTTATCAAGCTCAACCAGAGCAAACTGCTTAATTTCACAATCCTTGCTGTGGCTTAAGTGAGCAGCTTTAACAATGATTTGCTCTATCTTTTTCTGATTACTTTTCTCATCCATCTCGATAATTGAAATACCGTAGCTAATCGCGCTCCATTGGTTTTCTGAAATACCCTTAGTCAACGTGGAAACCTTGCTGATGAATTGGCGTGAACATTTCAAAACCACCGATAATGCTGTGGCGCGACCAACACCCATTTCTAGCCACGCACGAACCTGTTTGTTTTTATTCACACCACCGCCTCCATCACCGCGCCAAATTCACCAATCAAGGCAATTTGCTGTTCACACCATGCTTTACAAAATGCTGTCTCATCTGCTCTCCACTCACCCTTTTTGGGGAAATTCACAGCATGACCAGAGCCACCCTTCTTCATTGGAAATTCACACGTATTCAATTCAGGACTGAGCACCGCATTGCTGAATTGGGTTAAATGTTCAAGTCTGGTCATGCTGCACCACCTTTACGAGTAAAAGCATTCACACCTTTTAATTTTTTAAGTAGATCTGGTGGGCATAGCACACCTTTACGATTACCTTCATCGAAACTAATTGCCTTTGCTGCTTTTGGCTTCACCCACATCTCCTGAACACGACCTGCTTCTTTCGCACGGCGCAAGTAATCCTGATAGATATCTCTAAACGCATAGTGAGCAGACTTTTGCCCTTCAACTGTCAAAATATGACGAACTTCTTCCAGTGCACGTTTTGCCAAAGTTGTAATTTTTGAAGATGGATCAGATTCAAACTGCATTGCTTTTGCCCAAGCCTGATCAGCAGTCCACCAATCGCCACCCTGTTCACACCAGCTGCGGAATTTCGGAAGGTTTGGGCACCACTCCTCAGAATTCATTCGAAGTACGCCACGAGCGATATCAACGTGATTCAGACCACTTAAAACAGTGCATGCCAAACGAATAAGCTCTTCATCCGAATAACCTGCATATTTTTTGCTGAATTCAGCGCCGTATACATCACCAATGCGGTTTAAAACCATTTCCGCTGCTTCAACCGGGAAAGTCACAGCAAAAGCATTTTCAAATAATTGAATTTCGTTCATTAGTTTTGATCCCCTACTGTGCGCATTTGGTTTTCAGTTGGTTGGCTGCCAAAACGACGGCGTTGTGGCTGCTGTTGGTTTTGAACTGGAGCTTGTTGTTTAGGTTGGAAAACACTTTGATAACTTCCGATGATTGAAGCTTCCAGTGATTGATTTGCAGATTCACCAAAACCAATCAATTTGTTAATCAAAAGTTTTACTGCGTTTTCAGTAAGTGGCTTTTTAATGCTGTTACGCATATCAACGAATTGAATCCATAAATCACGATTTACGTTCACTGGTAATTCAATTGCTTTTGCATCAAATGATTTTGATTTTTCAGAATTAAGAATTTCTTTATTCTGAATAGCTGTTTCACCCTTACTTTTTTTATTTATTTTTTTAGTTTGTAGAGTGTCTTTTGATAGTGTCTTTTGTGTGTAAAGAATTTTTACTAGTGGTAGTAAAGATTTTTTACTAGCGTAGTTAAATTTCTTTACTAGTAAAGATTTTTTACTAGGGCATTTAAGCATCCATCCAACCGCACAATCATCATTCAATTTGAATGAATTTCCGTACACAGTAGACTCGCACTCAATGACCAATCCAACCTGGATTAATTCAGCAAGTGCTTTAGTTATAGTTGGACGACTTTTACCTGAAATCTTTTGGAATTGGCTCAAAGAAATTGAATCAACCTCTTTATACCAACCACGTGTTTTGCGACAGATAATCAAGTATAGCTTTGCAGCAACGTCACCGATCTGACACATGACTTCATCAACAAAGGCATTTGGAACCTGAAAACTATTGGGGATAAAACTACTCATGCCACCACCCCTTCACTTGTCAGTGTTTCAACAACCCATTGTTCGCCCTTGTTGGTGAATTTGGATTGTGGATAGCCTTGTTCTGTCTGCTTAACTTCGCCGTAACCTTTTTTGATAAACCAGTCAGCAAAAGTGCGACCTGCAATACGGCGGTCATACACGCCTAGATCAGCAAGGTATTGATTAAGCTTTACAGCTGAAAGACCAATCTTTTTACCCACTTGAGAAGCATTTAAAAGGTTTTTGGTATCAGCAACCTTGTCAAAATATTGAACTTTAGGGGCTTGTAGTTCTAATTGAGTTTGAAGAACTAATTTTTGTTGTTCGGATTCCAAAGCCATTTGCAGAATTTCCATTTTGGATAATTCGCGGCTTTCTAATTCTTTCCAGCGTTTGATAACTCGATTGCGCAAAACAATGTTGTACCCAGTAACCAAAGTCATTGTTAATTCTTCATCTAACAAATATTCGGTTTGTTGGCGGTTCATTGAGTCAAAATAGATACCTTCAAATTTGAGTACATCTAAATTAAGTCCCTTAAACATAACTTCGCAGTCGCGCTTAACATTGAAGTGCTCTTTTTCGCAAAGATCCGAAATTACTCGAGTCGACATAGTTTTTTGATTTTGCGTAAATTGTGTTAAAATACTCATGTTCCTTGATCCCAAAAATTAACGAACATTCGGCTCAGTTGTTACAGCAACTGGGCTTTTTTGTGCTTGTTCATTCCGTACGGAAAAATCGAAATGTTTTGTAGAACCAATCGAACACTCATCGTTAAGATAAGAATCAGTTAAGTGACGTTCTATATCTTTCTTAATGAGGTGGCGTATGTATGCAGAATTAGACCACTCACGTTCCCCAGCCATATCGGCTACATGCAGTGCTTCGGTTTCTGTTAAGTGTGTAGAAACGCAAAATTCCTTTTTTTGGCGACGTACATTCATTGCGATAGTTACCCCTTCAATTGGCAGCTTGCGTAATGCAAGCCATAAAAGTTTGTTGAGCATTTTTAGCGTTACCTGTTGGCGAAAAATTAAAAGTTATGTGACTTTTTGATGTGGGATATTTGGATCGATATCCAAAAGCTTGAAAGCTGATTTTTCAGGAACTAATTCACCCCACTGGTAAACAGCTTGACGAGTGATTTTTAGTGTTTTAGCTACCTCTGGCGCATTAAATCGAGCTAAAACATCACTTGTTTTCATCTCAATTCGCATTTTTCGACCCCGTTAAGTCAACTTTATTAAGTGAAGAATACTTTACTTTATAGGTACAAGCAAACTTTACTTTAAAAAAGTTAAGCTAACTTTACAAAAGGAATAGAAATGGACAACCCAATGAGCACGTTGCAAGAGCGCATGGCCCTAGCAAAAGCACACTATGAAAATGTTACTGGTAAAAAATTCAAAAATACTGAATTGGCTGATTTTGTGGGTGTAAGCAAGGTAAATGTTGGTTTGTGGTTCAAGGGACCAACACAAGAGCTTGAAGGATCAAATCTATTAAAAGCCGCCACCTACTTGAAAGTAAATTCAAGATGGTTGGCTGGCGAAAAAGCCCCAATGGTTTTGGGAGACCATCGATTTGATAATAATGTTGACCTGTCTCAGAAAATAGCTATTGAAGGTCGCCCTATTCCTGTTATCTCTTGGGTTCAAGCAGGTAGTTGGACTGGTGTTGAGAGTGTTCCACGCGATACAGAATTTAATGAATGGCTCCCACCTAATGCAGATTGCGGAAAGAATGGTTATGCATTGGTAGTTAAGGGTCTTTCTATGTCACCAAAATTTGAACCTGAAGATCGTATCTACGTGAACCCAGATATTCAGACATTTGACCTAAAAACTAATGACCTAGTGATTGTGTCTTGCACTGGTGATAATGAAACAACATTCAAAAAATTGATTATCGAAAGTGATGAAAAATACCTACAGCCATTAAACCCACTATGGCAAGAAAAAATAATGCAACTAACTGAAGACTGCCGCCTAGTTGGAAAGGTTGTTGGGCTGTATAGAAAAATTTAGATAATGACAAGGAAACAAAATGGATAACTCAAAATTACCTATCAATCAAATTATTGAAAGAATCATCGAAGCTGCTGCCAATAATGAAGAAATCTCCCTATCTGCACCAGATGTAAAAATATTAGCAAAAGGAATTGGTAGTACGCGATTTGTTCCCGTTTATAGCAATGAACAAATTATTAAGTTGGTTGATGAAGGCAAACTTGGACAAAAGATAATTAGTAAAAAAGATGAATAAATCCGACTACATACAACTAGTGCTACTTCTTATAGGAGTAGTCCTAGCATGGGTTTCAATGATTTTTTAAACTACGAACCCGACGCAGTCCTTTGGATCGGGTGGAGAAAGTATGATTGATAAAAATATATGGATGGAAATCCTAAGACTAACATCCCAAAGTCAATCTAAAGGTGAAGCACTTTATCTAGATGGCCTAATTACGCGATTTCATGAAAATCAAGTTGAATATAATATTAAATATCTTCTTGATCATGGTTTGATAACCAAGGATCTATCCGATCTTGAGCATAAATTCGGTTATTCAGAGTTAACAACCAAGGGCTACGACTTTCTGGAAGCTAATGGCGGCTTAACTCGCGAAGTGAATGAGAAGCTCAACACTATTTTCATTAAGATTGATGAAGAGCAATTTCGAACACTACTATTTGATAAAATTAGCCAAATGGATTTACCTGAAACACAAAAGCAATCGGTTATTTCAGCGATAAAAAATCTACCTGCGGATTCATTAACACACCTTGCAACAAAATTACTTGATGCTGGTCTAGAGAGTCTACCGAACGTACTCCAATCAATTGGAATCGGTTAGTTTTCTCGTCACTCTGAGCATCCACACGCTTAAACTCTAAGTAAGTATGGTTGTTCAGACCCAAAATGAATTCATCTTGATCCATCTCAGCATAAATTAGAAAGTTGTCACAGAAGAAAGAGAAGCCTTGAATTTTAATATCGCCATTTTCATCATATGGGATATATGCAGCCTTGTAATTCAGCTCAACAGATTTTATTAGCTTAGTGGTCTCTTCACTATTTAAGAGCTTTCCATTTATATAATTTTTAGAACTTTGCCACTGCACATCCATAACAAACTCCAATCAACCCATCCCTGTGATGGGTTTTCTTTTGTCTATTAAAGCACAAAATTAAGAAAACTTTACATTTTTAAGTAAAGAACTCTTTACATGAACAATAAAGTAAAGTAATCTTTACCTCGTACACATCATAACCAGATACGGGAAGAGATCATGTCAAAACAAACCGATGCACCTCAATTCGTCGCCGACCTATCAGGCGGTAATTTTGCACAACAACTTGGTATCGCAATTTCAGAAGTTGCTCAAGGCGTAGTGGCTAACGGCAAAAAAGGCCAAGTTAAAGTGACTATCGATATTGCACGTATTGGTGAATCGAACCAGGTCAATATTTCACACACCCTTGCTTATGTTGAGCCAACTGCAAAAGGTAAGCGCTCAGAAGACACTACATCTGAAACACCGATGTATTTAAACAACGATGGTAGCGTCACCATTTTTGCCAATCACACCAGTCAATTGTTTAAAGAATTCGAAAAATCTTAAGCACCCCTTTAGCCCTTTAATTTTTAACTACCAATAGGAACATTCCAAATGGAAAATACAGAAGCAAATACAATCGTTGAACTAGCAAAACCAGTTGAAAACTTAGGTCGTGGCGATCTAGTTGCCATCAATGACAACTATAAAGTTTTGGATTTGGAAAAATACCAAGATGGTCGTAATCGTGCGCGTGGTGTTCTAAACACACCTTCTCTTGAAGACTTCAAAACTTATGTATTGGATGCTCAATCAGAAACTGCACCAGTGTTTGTAGATCACAAAAATGTAAGTGCTACGGCGGTATTAAACTACTCTGAAGAATTCCATGCTCAAGGCCATTGCGACCACCTGGCTAATTTAAAACTTGAACCTACTGTCGTTTGGTCAAAATTAAACTCTCTTAAAGATCGTAAATTGTCGCAACGTGATTTTGCTGTGTTCATTGAAGATTGGACAAGTGTTTTAGAAATCACTGATGCTGAAGGTACAGTAATTAATCCTGTTCAGGCCCTTGCTGCAATTCGTAATATGAAAATCGATTCTTCGGTCACAGTCGACAACTCAGTTGGCAATTTATCAGAAAGCCGTTCTCGTTTTGATAAAGTTGAAGCGCGTTCAAAAGAAGAATTCACCCCTGCTTATTTCAAAATTTATGATTCTGCTTACTTAGGTCTGGATGAACGCCTTATCGTTTTGCGCCTGATCATTAATACAAATGATGAAAAGCCTGTGTTCTCAATTCAGATCGTCAAAGAAGAATTGCTCTGCAATGAGATTGTTCAGGAATTCAAAGAAAAAGTAATCGAATTACTTCCTGAAAATCCAGTTCGTATCGGAACATTCGCAGCTTAATTTTAGGCATTAAAAAGCCCTGATGCTTTCGACGGGATCAGGGCTTCATGTAAACACTTGCAAGCTTACGAGGCAATTATGAATCTAAACCCTTCACACAGTCAAACACCAAGTTTTGGCAATAACAAAAGTCAAACGACTGCAATCCTTCACCGCGAACCAACGTATGAAGAAATGCACGGCAAGCCTGCGAACTTTTTTTCAAATATCTGTGCATTCCTTTTAATCGTAATCACGGTTTTGGCCTTGTCTTATATCTATATGCGCAGCTCTGAACGTGAAGTGAAATATCAAAATGAACAGTCTTTGGCACGCCAGGCTGAATACAAAGGAGTAAATCAATAATGACAACCCTATTCCCTGCTGATTTTTTCGATATCAACCACGGTACGGCGTACCACAAAGCCTTGGCTCAATTTGAAAAACCATTGCTTAAAGAAGTGCTCATTCGCTGCCATGGTAATCAAACCAAAGCAGCCGAGATTCTAGGTCTTAACCGTGGCACTTTTCGTAAAAAGATTATTCAACACAATCTTCACAACGAAATTAATTAAACCAGTAATTGGTAATAGTGATGCAAATAAAATACCTAGAAATTGAACCGGAAGGCACCAAGCATATTCACTTCCAACTTGCTGGACCATTTGAAACTTGGGTTTTAAACGGCGGCTACCAGGCTAAACCTATTAAACATGCAGCAGTTGTTCGTTACAGCATGGCAAATAAAGAAACGCTTGAAATTGATGGCACTGGAAAGATGAATGCTGCAGCACAGAAACGCTATGCGATTTTTCTTAAGCAGTATTTAAAAGTGGGTAAATCGTTAATTGAGTCTTTGCGTGCTCAGGCACCAAAAATATTGAGGGTGGCAGCGTGATAGAGATAAAACAACTAGAACCTATGGATGTGATCCGTAGCGAAATGGGTACTTGGTCACACCCTATTTATATGGCCTGTATCGATAAAATTATAGGCGACAGGGAGTATATAAGTCGTAGCGGGTGGGATGCTCTTAAGAAACACTTCAATGTAGATACCGTCACTTTTTGGATGGAAAGCAGTGTTAATTCTGATGATTGGGAAATCATGATGGATGGCTGCGATATCACAAAATGGGAACCAATTGCGCCAAATGGTTTTTTCTTAATTGATATCAATTTTGGCGAAGATGACGCATACGCAATTTTCGCCCGAAATAAATATGAAAGCGAGGTGGCGTGATGGAAAATCCAAATAAAATCGAAATTGAAGGTCTTAAAACAATTCATAAACTTTGCAATTTTGGCGCTGAACATGATATGGAAGGCTGTTCATTTACTGAAATCGTTGAGCGCATGTTTGATGAGTTAGCCAAAGCTCAAGCGGTGCCGGAAGGGTTTGTTTTGGTAGAGATAAAAGACTTGCGAGACGTAATCTCAAACGCTGGCGATGCAATGATGAATGAAGAAACATCATCTGTGTATGACAGAACAGGTGAGCCATCAACATGGTTTGATCACTACACTGTGGCCGAAAAACGGGTTCTAAAAGCAATCGAAGCACAGGAGCAAAAGGGATGAGTGAAGTAACAATTCGTTGCACCAACTGCGGACTTGGATTTGAAAGTGATTATGATCTTGAGCAACACCTTGTTGATCAAGATACAGGTGAAATCCACGATGGTTGCCCAACCTGTGAAACTGACGCGTACTTGATGGATTTGATCAAATACCCCGATTTGGAGCCAACCAATGACTAACACAGAACAAATGGTCGAACTTGCAAAGGATTTAACCGAAGCATTAGCACCTTATGTCATTAGTAGTACTGGTGCAAAGATGGA
Source organism: Acinetobacter terrae (assembly GCF_002135195.1). Lineage (NCBI taxonomy): Bacteria > Pseudomonadati > Pseudomonadota > Gammaproteobacteria > Moraxellales > Moraxellaceae > Acinetobacter > Acinetobacter terrae. Next base: position 93,833 of record NZ_NEGF01000013.1, on the reverse strand, counting down.
GCTTAATTCTGAAAGCATCAGTGTTATCTATCACAGCCTTGTTGGTTTCACGAGTCGTAATGAACAGCCAAATGTAGATATGAAATTGCCGTTTAGTGTTTTGCAAAGTTTGGGAGAGGTTTCATGAACGCTAAAATTCTTGATCCTTGCTGTGGCTCTCGCATGATGCACTTTGATAATCACAATGAAAATGTGGTGTTTGGTGATATTCGAACTGAAAGCCACATTTTATGTGATGGTCGCTCACTTGAAGTAGCACCAGATATTGAAATGGATTTTCGCAATATGCCTTTTAAGGATGGCCAATTTAATTTAGTTGTTTTTGATCCACCCCACCTAGTTAAAGCCGGTAAGCAAAGTTGGCTTGCATTGAAATACGGAAAGCTAAATGAAGACTGGCAGGAAGATATTCGAAAAGGTTTTGCAGAATGTTTTCGTGTGTTGGCCAACGGCGGTGTTTTGATTTTTAAATGGAATGAAACACAAATAAAAGTTTCAGAAATTTTAAAACTAACAGATCAAAAGCCAGTGTTTGGACACATTAGTGGTAAACGTGCAAATACGCATTGGATAACTTTCATGAAGTTTGCAGATGTTAAAGCATGTATAAAGGTGGATTCTTGATATGAAAGACAATATTCAACGTATCAAGCTTTCCGTATTTTCTAAACGATACTGGAAAGATGATGAATCTCGCCCATGTCGTGAAACACTAATTAGCCACATTAAACGCGGCTGGTTAAGTGGTAAAAAAATCGGTACGCATTGGTATGTTGAATGCACAACTTGGGGTGCACCAATATTCTATTCGACCGAAGTGCCTAAAGTGCAATTAAGTAGCCCACCAACAACCGGCAATGCAATTGCAGATAGAATTTTAAAGGAGATTTAAATGTCACCACGCGCACGCAAAGTGGGAAATCGCGATCTCCCTCCCCATGTTGAAACTGATAAAAAAGAAAACGGTATTACATACTATCGTTATGTACTTCCGAATGGTCAGCGCAAGTCTTTGGGTAAAGATAAATCAGAAGCTGTACAAGCTGCTCAAGCTTTAAATAGCGCTTTAGATAGAAACCCTGATCTTGTATCGAAAATTTTAAGCTCTGTTGAAAAAGCTCGTACGTCTTCGACAATCCCAACATTCACGCAAGGCTTAAACGAATACGAAAAATTTCATATTCCAAAGAAAAAGTATGCAAAAAATACACTGGAAATTGTTCTAGCCAATATAAATAAATACCATGATTTATGGGGTCAGCATTATTGCAATGAAATCAATTTAATGATGGTCTCTGATTACCTAAAACAGCAGACAGACTTTCAGGCTGAAAAGCATCGCTCTCAGTTAATCGATATCTGGAAGTATTTTGTTGCTAACGGCTGGGCACCTGAGAATATTGCTGAAAAGACCTTAAAGCCGATACGCCCTGAAAAACTTCGTACTCGTCACTCAAATGAGTCAATTGATATTATTAAGGCGGTGTGTCCACCATGGTTATGCTTAGCAATAGATTTAGCTCTGCATTCAATTCAACGGCGTGCCGATCTGGTTGTATTGGAACGCGCTAGCATTAATATTAAAGACAATACGATGACTGTTTTACAGCACAAATCTTTAAATTATGACAAGCCTGTTTTTATTGAAGTTGATATGCATCCAGAGTTAAGAGAAATCGTACTTGAATGTGTTGAACACTCTATGAAACTTCGCTGCCCATTTCTTGTAAGTACTCGCCCTATGCGTATTACCGAGCAAGATCGTAATGCGAAATTACACCCATTTGCGGTGACCGAAGATCACCTCACAAAACAGTTTAAAAAATACCGTGACTTGTCTGGTGCGTATGATCATCTTGAACCAAGAGCTCGACCATCCTTACATGATTTACGTGCACTTGGCATTTACAACATCACCCAGAAGTACGGTAAAAAATACGCGCAGGCATTAGCGGGTCACACTACTGTTAAAATGACGGACCACTATATTGATGGCCACGAAGCGCCTAAACCTGAGAAAGTTAGCTACCGGTAATAATCGTTTTTAAATTTAAATAGCCATGTTATCAACATAGCGGAATGACTTAATTCCCCGAAAATACCCCGAATGATCCCCTAAAAAAAAAGCCCATCTTAATAGATGGGCTTTAATGCGTTGATCTCTCAACAAATCTTGGTAGGTATAAGCAGACTCGAACTGCTGACCTCTACGATGTCAACGTAGCGCTCTAACCAACTGAGCTATACACCTAAGTGCTGTGAATAGTATTCATTTTTATTTTTTAAGACAAGGACTTTCTATTATTTTTTAAAGCATATGCACAAGTTTTAAGCATTCTTTTAAATTGCTTTATTTTTTGATCATTTTGCGCCATAGAAAATCGTTGCTGCTGATAATGTTCTGCTGTTTGGATAAATATCCTGTGCTCATCTTCAATCCCTTCGGCTAAACGATGCATCCAGGTAAAAAAAGTTTCTGCTGGCTGCTTACGTAATGGCTCATCCAATTGCTTAGAGAACTGTTGAATCATACGCTCATATGCAGAACCGTACTGTCTATCACGATAATAAATCCAGGCAAAATAAAGAATTACTACCAATAAAATGCTTGAGAGCAATATCATGGTACTGGCGTAAGCAGTTTTCAGACCTAATTTCAACAACCAGCTTTGCTGCTTTTCTGCATCATATCCCACGACTTTGCTTTGCCACTGATAACTCGCATAGTCACTCCAGATTCGCATATTTTTCATCATTGAAAATTGACGATACTTCCACTTCTGCTCTTTATTTCCCAAGATACTTCGATCATTTTCAATATAATTCTGCATTCCTCCATCTATGCGTTGGGGAGCAATGATTGCTGTTGGATCAATACGTTGCCATCTTCCATTTAATTGAACTTCTGTCCACGCATGAGCATCAAGTTGACGAACTTCCCAACTTGCTCGATCAAGTGCAAGTTGTCCCCCTTGATAACCGATGACAATACGTGCAGGAATCCCCACATAACGCATCAACATGGCAAAACTCGACGCATAATGCTCACAAAAACCCTGTCGAGACTGAAACAAGAATTCATCAATACGATTTCCACCTAATAAACCCGGCGTTAAGGTATATACAAAATTATTCCTCTTATACCACTGCAAAATATTATGCACATATTGATCTGGCAATTGCCCACTTTGCTGAAATATTTCCAAAGCGAATTGACGTGATTGTTCATCGAGTTGCTCTGGAATTTGGGTATTTATTTTTTCCAGTAAATTTGGCGTGGATAATCCCTGTCCTTGAATCTGTGCATCGCCCAACCATTGCAAAGTAATAGGCTGATTCCGCACAATTTGACGGACAGGTGTAATACTCCAATCCTGCTTTAATTGGTATTGAGGTTCTTTTGGAATGGATTTTTCCAGTCCCATTATCCACATGACGCGTGAATCTGCAGCTAAATATTGATAATCAAAACCCTGTTTTGCCTTTCTCGAAATCGTATTATTAAAGACGGGCTGTTGATTCACAAAACTACTGGTCCATGTTCTGCCATCATATTGGTCCAGAACCATTGCTCGCCAATACAGCTCATTGCGGGAAGGCAGCTTATCCATATTGCCAATAATGCGAAAAGCCAAACTGCTGGATTGCGAAAGTTCTGCAATATCACCGGGTGACATGCTATCGCTCATCCCCGTGACACTTTTTTGAACGGGGATAGGGATATGCCAAAGTGGCGGCAACCGTGGAAAAAAGATAAACAGCAAGATAAAAAAAGGCAAAGCCAAAACCAGAAATTTACCCACATGCTTGGCATCTGTTTTTAATGCCGATGATTGATTCTGTGCCTGTTTAAATTCACTGGTTTGTAAACGATAAAGCCCGATCAGGCAACTGAATAAGCACAGCAGAATCACAATCGCCATCCAGATGGATTGGCTATATAAAAATGAACTCGCTCCAACAAACAATGCAAAATTAAATAAGATAATCACATCTCGTTTATTCTTGGTTTCCAGAGCTTTTGCAAATAAAAAAGTGGATAAGACAGCTACCCCAGCTTCAATCCCAATAAAACTCTGATATCTAGAATAAATCGTCACCAATGCCAAAATTATCAAGACAAATGTCCAAATTTTGGATACTGCTTTTGCCTCATCTTTAAAGCTAAAAAACAAACACAGAAGAATCAGGGCAAAAATTGCACTTAACAGAACAGGATTAAAAAATACTTGTGCAATCAGTAATAATAGCAAAGTGATTAAAATCGATGTCCTAATGTCAGCATGAATCATAATTTAAGCCTGCGCCAAAAGTTTTTTCGCCTGAAGCAACTGGTTTACACCAACGCCTATGGCTAATTCAGCCTGAGGTAAAACTACAGCATAGCTACATTGCAGTTGCTCACATTGCTCAATCAGCCCCATCATTAAACTCAGTTTTTCTTCATGCTCGGCACTTGGCATATTTGCATAATGGATTTCCACACTCGGTTGATCATTATGCTGCTCAAAGACTTTGATATATAAACCTTGCCCGCGTGCAGCCTGCTTCCAGGATACGGCTTGCAAGCTATCCCCCAATTTGAAATTACGCAGTTCACGAAACTCATCCATATCAGGTTCAAAACTGTGCTGATGCTGTTTATTTTCTGCATTATAAAATGCAGCTTTGGGTGCAACCCATGAATATTCCGTTAAATAAAAATAGGTCCAGGCACGAACCAATCCAAACGGATACACAGCATAAATCTGCACAGTTGGATAATGAAACTTGCCGCGTTTATCGGTAAAAAAAGATAGGGTGATTTTTTGCTTGAGTTCAGCGATGGAGACTTTTTCTAAATGCTGATCGGTTTTAATCCATAAATAACGCAACTGCGTTTGTAGCTGCTGAAAATGTAATTGCAAATCAAGATGATCCCCCACTTGCCCGATCTCGTTCACTGATATTTCAACACTTAGCTCATGTAATTGTTTAAAAGTCACATAAAAACTAATACATAAAATGGCACTGATCAGAAAGCAAAAACCCAAAATCAAGTTATTGGCATAATTGATCCCGGCAATAAACGTAATCAAGATCAATACCAAATACAGATAGCCCTGTTGATAGATAAAAATCAGAATGTCTTTTTGCGAGAGCTGTTTGATTTTTTCAAATTGAAAGCGTTTCGCTAACCATTTTTGCCAAGGCTTGCTCAATTTGATCTTCCTTTAGCTAATATTCACTTGCTGCATCAACTGCAGGGTTTCTGCTTCACTTGATCCTATCCGATGAGAAACTACGGCAACAAACACAGCTTGAACATCATCCGGGGTTACATAGCTGCGCTGCTCGATAAAGGCATGTGCTTGGGCTGCTTTTTTCAAAGCCAATAGACCGCGAGTGGATAAACCATGACGACTTTTACGGGTCTCGGTAGCCAAATCCAGCAGATAGTCCAACACGACATCGGCAATATGAACTTGCGTGACCAGTTGTTGCATATCTAAAATTTCTTGTTCGTTAAAAATGTGCTTTAGCGTTGCAATTAAGGCATAACGGGAGTTTTGTTGTAATAACAGTTTTTCTGCTGATCGTGAGGGATAGCCAAGTGACAAACGCATCAAAAATCGGTCAAGTTGTGATTCCGGTAAACTATAAGTGCCACTTTGGAATAGTGGGTTCTGCGTCGCAATCACCCAAAAAGGTTGCGGCAACTCATAACGAACCCCATCTACCGTGACCAAACCTTCTTCCATCGCTTCCAGCAACGCACTCTGGGTTTTTGGGCTACAACGGTTAATTTCATCTGCCAGTAATATTTGGGTAAAGATTGGACCTTGCTTGAACTCAAACTGATGTTCTTTTTGGTTAAACATATTCACGCCAATCACGTCACTGGCAAGCATGTCATTGGTAAATTGAATGCGCTGAAATTTCAGCCCTGCAATATGGGACAAGGCACTGGATAGGGTTGTTTTACCTAGTCCTGGTAAATCTTCAAACAACACATGGCCACCGGCTAATAAACTACTTAAAGCCAGTTTGGTCTGATTTTCTTTATCTAAAATGATGCTATTGATTTGATTCAAGAATGCCTGAATTTTGGCAGCATACGATTCAACTCGATCATTCAGTTGTTGTTGCTCATGTGTGAGTTCCTGTTTTTGAACCTTATTTGTACCCCAAATCACAACTTATTTCCCAATAAAAAACGGTGCATGATTAACATACACCGTTTTGTCATTTTTCCAAACAAATCAAAAGATTTCTGACAAATGCCTACTCAGATTAACAAGGGCATTTTTTCATCCCCCCCCCTGCGCTTGGATAACGTGCATCCACGCAGTGGCGGTAAAATGTTTTGGCATCCATTGCGACCAAGTCTGGATGATTCCTTTTCATATGCTCGAGATAAGTCTGATAATCAGGTACACCCACCATCAAGCGAAAGCTTTGCTGTAGACGTTGCCAAATCATCTGAATAGTTTTAATACCATTCAACATCAAAAACTTTTTCGGCTGCGCAAGCACTGTAAATTTAATGATTTTACTCAAAGCCAGTTTTTGGCGAATTTGATCTTTTAGACTCATTTCACCTCTCCCGCCGGAACTTCGTCACTATAAATGGCTTCTGACTCATGCACACTTGGATTAGGATCTGCCAATGCACGACGAATCACACCAATAGCAGCAAACAACATCACAACCGCCACAATCATAAAGAAACCGCACAGTATTGCATTGATTTGATTGGAGAATACAATCGTTTGCATTTCAGCAACGTCTTTGGCTGGTTTTAAAATTTCATTACGCGCAATTGCATCAGAAAAACGGTTGGCTTGTGCCAGGAAACCAATTTTTGGATTTTCATGGAAGATTTTTTGCCAACCTGCTGTCATACAGGTAATAAATAAGAAAATGGTTGGAAAAATAGTGATCCAAACATATTTCTCTTTCTTCATTTTGAACAAGATGACAGTACCTAAAATCAATGCCATTGCAGCAAGCATTTGGTTACCAATACCAAATAAAGGCCATAGGCTATTGATACCGCCAAGTGGGTCGATCACACCTTGATAGACAAAGAACCCCCAGCCTGCAACAGCCACGGCGGTTCCAAACAGATTACCAAAGAAATTGTGCGATTGTTTCAACGCAGGGATCACGATACCCACGGTATCCTGAACCATGAAACGGCAAGCACGAGTACCAGCATCCACTGCGGTCAAGATGAACAGAGCTTCAAACAGAATTGCGAAGTGATACCAAAACGCCATCATAGAACGGTTGTTAAAAATTTCCGTAATAATGTGTGCCATACCAATCGCAAATGTTGGTGCACCACCGGTACGCGAAAGAATCGTGCTTTCACCCACTTCTTGCGCAAGCAATGTCAATGCTTCAGGAGTCACCACAAAGCCTAAAGTACGCACCGCTTCAGCAGCACTTTCAACCGTGGTGCCTAATACGGCAGCGGGTGCATTAATTGCGAAATAGACTCCCGGCTCAAGAATGGTGGCACAAATCATCGCCATGACAGCAACGAAAGATTCCATCAACATACCACCGTAACCAATTACACGAATATCGACTTCATTTTCAATGAGTTTCGGTGTCGTTCCTGAAGAAACCAGAGCATGGAAGCCAGAAATTGCACCACAGGCAATGGTAATGAATAAGAATGGGAACATTGAGCCTGCAAATACAGGACCAGTACCATCAATGAAATGCGTTACCGCAGGCATTTTCATTTCAGGTAATGCCACCATAATTCCGACTGCAAGACCGGCAATGACACCTATCTTCAAAAAGGTAGAAAGGTAGTCACGTGGCGCAAGCAGCAACCAAACCGGCAAGACTGAAGCAACAAAACCGTAAACAATTAAACACCAAGTCAGTTGCGTACCAGAAAGTGTAAAGATCGGTCCCCAATAAGGATCAGCTGCGACATTTCCACCATAAACAATCGCCAGCATCATCAGCACAAAACCAATGATTGAAACCTCGGCAATTTTCCCTGGACGAAGATAACGCATATATACGCCCATGAACAATGCAATTGGAATGGTTGCAGCAATACTGAACACACCCCATGGACTGTTGGTCAAGGCTTTCACGACTACCAATGCAAGTACTGCAAGGATGATGATCATGACGCCTAATGCACCCAGCATCACAATCACACCAGCAAAAGAACCCAGCTCTTGCTTCGCCATTTCACCGAGTGAACGGCCGTCACGACGGGTAGAAATAAACAGAACTAAAAAGTCTTGAACAGCACCCGCGAGCACCACACCCACCAATAGCCAAATGGTACCCGGTAAATAACCCATCTGTGCCGCAAGAATAGGTCCTACTAATGGCCCTGCACCTGCAATGGCGGCAAAGTGGTGACCAAACAGAACATATTTATTGGTTGGAACATAATCCAGACCATCAGCTAAACGATGCGCTGGTGTTAAGCGTCTTGCATTGAGTTCAAAAACTTTATTGGCAATAAATAAACTATAGAAGCGATAAGCGATGCTATATACACAGATGGCAGCTAAAACGAGCCAGACTGCATTAACATGCTCACCTCTGCTAATTGCGAGTATCCCGAATGACACTGCACCTAAAATCGCGACTAGAAGCCACACTATTTTTGAAGTTATGGTTAACTTCGGTTCAATCGTTTCCATGTAAATCCCTCATATCTAATGCATAAATCAGCGATCATTTTTATTGTTCGGTATACAGCTGTTTCTTCCTTTGCGACTCTACTCCTCATGACTTACTTTTCATCTAATACTTTGGCATAAAAAAAGGGATGATTTGAATCATCCCTTTCGATAATAGTCTATTTTAAAACCATTATGCACGTTCTAAATAGTCACCAGTACGGGTATCTACACGAACGCTTTCTTCTTGCTGTACGAATAATGGTACACGTACTACAGCACCCGTTTCGAGTTTGGCAGGCTTACCGCCACCGCCCGAAGTATCACCACGTACGCCTGGATCAGTTTCAACGATTTTTAATACCACGAAGTTTGGTGCACTTACTGACAATGGAACACCATTGAAAAGCATAATTGTACATTTTTCGTTTGAATCGTCTTTCAACCATTTGGCAGCATCGCCCATCGCAGTTTTGTCAGCTGTGATTTGTTCAAAGCTCACTGGATCCATGAAGTTCCAAAGTTCGCCATCGTTATAAAGGTAATCCATTTCAACTTCAACAATGTCGGCACCTTCAAGTGTTTCATTGGATTTGAATGTTTTTTCTAAAACTTTACCAGTTTTAAGATTACGCAATTTTACGCGGTTAAATGCTTGACCTTTACCAGGTTTTACATATTCATTTTCCATGATTGAACATGGGTTACCATCAAGCATAACCTTTAGGCCTTGCTTAAAGTCATTTGTAGAATAATTGGCCATGAAAGGCTCACTCCAAACTTACTAACTTAAATCTATTAATGCTAGACTAGCATTATTTTTTACATGTGGCATGATAAACTATTTATATCAAGAGCAAAACTGGCAATCTCAACTCAGTGACCTGATTACTGATCCTTTAGAGTTACTTGCAGCCCTTCAGCTCTCGCCTGATCAATTATTATCAGGGGCAATCCTTGCTTCTGAACAGTTTAAATTGCGTGTTCCACGTGCATTTGTCGGAAAAATGAACGTTGGCGATCCTCTGGATCCACTTCTATTACAAGTCTTACCGCATCATTTAGAACTTGAAGATCATCCTGGTTATGTCACCGACCCTTTGGGTGAAGAACAAGCCAACCAACAACCAGGTGTACTCCATAAATACAAATCACGCTTTTTACTCACCTTAACTGGTGCTTGTGCGGTGCATTGCCGTTATTGTTTTCGTCGTCATTTTCCTTATCAAGAAAACCTGCCAAAAAATGAAGACTGGCTTAATATTAAAAGCTATATCGAAAGCCAACCCGATATTAATGAAGTCATTTTTAGTGGCGGAGATCCACTTACACTATCCAATCGAAAATTAAAGCTCTGGATTGATCGCTTAGAATCGCTACCACAAATTAAATTTTTGAGAATTCATTCACGGGTTCCTATCGTAATCCCCAACCGTGTCGATGAAGAGCTGGTTTCTCTATTAAAAAACAGTAGGCTACGAATTATTCTAGTGGTACACTCAAATCATGCGGCTGAGCTTGATGATTTTACTTGCGCTAAACTTTCACTATTGGTTCAACAACAAATCACCGTGCTTAATCAGGCAGTTTTATTAAATGGGGTCAATAATTCTGCGCAGGTTTTAGTGGATTTAAGTTACCGCTTGTTTGATGCAGGCGTGATGCCATACTATTTACATGTATTAGATAAAGTAAAAGGTGCGCATCATTTTGACTTGAGTCCTGAGCAGATTAATCTTATATATAAAGATGTTTTAGAGAACCTTCCTGGATATTTGGTTCCTAAACTCGTTAGGGAAATAGCGGGCGAAAAAAATAAAACACCGCTTTTTGGGGTTTCAACTTTTTGAGTTAAATAATAACGATGCTTATGAGTACTTCAGATATCTTCCAGACACCAACAGAATTAAAGTTGGAACAACTGAGCTTTTGTCCATCTAATGCAAAAGGGCTACAAGAATGGGTGTCTAATTTATCCATTCTGCAACTCGGAAATTCTTCAAAAGAACTTTTCAATGCGTTACTGGAAATATCAGAACTTAAATGCCCAGAAATGCTGCGTTTTGATTTAATTCAAATCTTACACCCAACGATTGATAATGTATTGATCAGCCTGGAAAAGCATTTTTTTAACCAAAGTCTTATTACAAGCGATCGTAGTGATCAAATCATTGAATTGGCTATGCTTTTACGTAGCCATTTCGCCAAAATTTATATCGACATTTCAAAACGCTGTAACACCCAATTAAGTCTGCAAAAGTTTTCTATCTTTGCCTTTAATCAAAAGAAAAGTTTACAGACTGCCAGAATTGTTTCGACTTATTACGCATTACAGCAACTCGCGTTACTACTTTACCAACAACATTTGTTGTATAGCACACCATTATTTGGTCAATGGTTGGTCGCGCATCAATTGCTTGAATGTGCAATTAATAATAATTTTTATCAAACCAATATTAATCAAATTTTAGATACGCAGCATCAATTACAAACGATTGCTCATGCTTATTCACAGCTCATTTTATTGGATATTTTCAATACTCATCAAATTCGCCCATCAGAAATGCAAGGCTTATATTTATGTAGTTTTGACTGGGCAAAATTGGTTCACATTTTACCTAAAGAAACTACGCTTTCTCGCTATATTGTTGATACCAATAAAGATCATCCACCGGTTTTTAACACCAATCAAGCGAGTCTTTACAAGCCGACCATTTATATTTCAACGCAACATTTATTAGATCATCTGTCTGAGACCCAAACTAAAAAGGCGGGTTATCTGTCGCGTAATGAAAAGCTATTCCTGACGCCAGCATTACACTTTCATATCCATAACCTGCTTACCACCAATATTGAACGTCGCCATGAGCGCTATGAATATTCAGCACAATTGCAGATCTGTTTTAGCCTTTCTGTAGCACACTTTTACTTATCTAAAGGTAAAAACTTTCACGAAACTTTGGATTTAGAAAATAATTATCAGTTCCAAAATGAAAGTAGCTTTATCAACTCCATGAATTCCAATATTCCTGCTGAAATTAACACAGCTAAAGTTCTGGATCGCGAAGCAAAACAAATCTATCCGGCTGATGTGCTGGATATCAGTGTCAATGGTTACAGAATTAAGTGGACCGGCGCTACACCTTCAAATTTAAAAACTGGTGAATTTATTTTAATTCAGGAAAATACCCATAGCCCTTGGCGTGGCGGTGTGGTTCGCTGGATTAAACAGTCAACAGAAAAAAGTTTGGAACTCGGGCTTGAAGTATTGGCTCAAGATTTATTCCCCTGCTCAGTCATGGTAAAAACTGAGCGCAACAGCAGTAACTACCAACCTGCTCTTATCGTTCAAACCTCTCAACTCGATCATGTTTCGACCAGTTTAATTGTATCGGGCTCGCACATGTTTAGAGAAAAACAAACCATTCATTTGCGATTAGGAAAAGAAGAACTCAAAATTTACCTGACCAAAGCACAGCTTATTACTCAAAGTTTTATTCGTTTTGAATTTGAGTTGCTGAATGATCAGCAAGAAAGCCTGATCAACAACTTCATCAACAAACAAATGAATGAAATCAAGAATCACGATTTATGGGAAGCATTGAAGTGAGAAATCCATTATTGTCTAAAAAGTTAAAACGTACCGAGACACGTTTACTCATTATCGATGATAATCAAATACGTTTTAACCAGATTCGTGATCTTTTAACGTCGAGTGGGCATGTTGTACAGGCAACATTGCTGGATGATTTACAAAATTTTGAAAAACAATTACATCAAAATTGGGATCTGGTCATTTTTGGCCGTGCCTACGACTTAAAATACGAACAGGCCTTAAGTTTAATCCAATTATCAAAACAACCGAACTTACCGATTATCCTTCTAAAACCAGAGGATTATCAGGCAGAGCAATATGCGGGTTATATTCGTAAAGGCATTTACGACATTTTAAATCTGGATTATCCAGATCGTTTTTATCTTGGCCTACTTCGTGCACTTTCATTCGGTCGTTTAATGCTTACTCAACAACATTTAATGGATGAGTTAGAATCTGCACAAACGCATGCACAATCTTTAGTACATGATAGCAACAAAGCGGTTGCGCTTATTCAAGAAGGCATTCATATTCAGGCTAATCCTGAATATTTACAACTGTTTGGGATTAAAAATGAAGACGATATCGTAGGTCTTCCTTTGCTTGATCTGTTACAACCGAAAGATTTGAACGACTTCAAGTTACGCTTTAAAAAAATTACTCAAGGTCAGTTTGATTTAGGTCGATTAGAAATCGCTACCTTAAATGACCATGTTTCTATTCCGAATCCGCTTAAAATCGAATTTTTACCCGCTACAGATGAAGATGCATTACAAATTACCATCGATATCGAAACTTCAGAAGCGAGTCATGCAGCATCGGGAATAGCTGATAAAAATACCCAGAAGCCAAACACCTATCAGTTGATTAACCGTACTGTTACTAAACAGCCTGCTGATATTAATGCACTGGTCCTCTTCTCTTTAGCCTCTTGTCCTGAAACTATTTTCGAAGGTAACTGGGTCACTTCAAAAAACTATTTCAGTGAAATAGAAGCATTTTTAAAAGAACAAACCCATGTTCCCTTATTTAAAGTTTCACCTGGTATTTTAGCTGGTTTATTCCAGGCAGAATCTAAAGCAAAATTAGAATCCAAGCTTATTGGTTTAAGCTCACTCACCAAGCCACAATTATTGACCGTGAATCAATCGAGTTACCCACTTAATTTAAGAATTGGTTATGTAATCCTGGATAGTGAAATTCGTGACGAAAGCCATTTTGAACAATTTATTAATTCAGCGTACAACACTGCTTTACCACAAAATGAGCCGACTGCAGGGCTTGAGTTAGAAACACATTTAGATATTCCAACGATGGAAATTCGCCCTGCAGAAATCAAGTCGTTAAATTCTTCGCCTGAATCTTCATTAATCAGGGCTTTGGAAAAAAGCTTAGAGCGTGGAGATATTCATCTTAAATATCAACAACTTTATGATAAGCAAGATACGAATCTATATACTTATGAAGTCACCAGTGGCTTTATTTTTGAAAATGCCTGGAAAGATTTATCCAGCTTAAGAGAATTGGCAGAAGATCCTGAATTATCAATTAAACTGGATCGCTGGATATTAGTTGAATCATGTAAACAATTACATAATTTTATTACGCAATATCCTGAAGCAAAATTGATTGTGAATTTGAATAAAGAAGTGTTATTCCACGATCGTACCTTCCCTGAATTTATTTCTAAGCTGATCACGATTGTACGCAGTAAATTAACACATCCGCTGATTTTACAATTTTCAGAAGAAGACCTTACCCAGAACATTTCAGATGCACAAAAGCATATTACTCAACTACACCAGTTTGGCGCTAAAATCTCCTTAAGAGACTTTGGTAATACCATTTATAGTGAATCTGCTTTACGTCAACTGGATGTCAACTGCTTAACATTACATCGCTCACTGACTCAAATGTTAAATACAGAACAATCTACTGAGGAATTACAGGAAAAAATCAAAACTTTCCATGAAATTAAACCTGTTGAAATCATGCTGCGTGAATTAAACGATATGACGCTCTTCGCCAACGCATGGAATGTGGATGCACGCTTTATTCAAGGTGATTATTTCCAGAAAAAACTGGATCACCTGATTGATGTACAAGACCAATAAGTCTTGTACACATTTTCTTGCTGCGAAATACATAAATTTCAGGCATAAAAAAACGGGCATACTGCCCGTTTTTCACATTTGACGGTATTAGTCAGGACGTTTGATAGAACGTGACATACCTGCAAAACGTTGTTTGAACTTGTCGATACGACCACCTTGGTCAACATTCTTCTGTTTACCAGTATAGAATGGGTGGCAAGCTGAACATACATCAAGGTAAAGAGTTTCTTTACCAATCGCTGAACGAGTTTCGATTACGTTACCACATGAACAAGTAGCAACTAATGTTTCATATTTTGGGTGAATATCGGCGCGCATCGTCGATTACTCCTAAGTTAAGAAAGGCTTATGCTGTCATCGCAATTGATCACTCTCATGATTCATGAGGAAAAAAGCTTCTTCAAAAAAAGCGAGACCAACACCATAACAGACCATTCTTTTGGCCCACCGAGACGGATACCGCCAGGGCTAAGCACAACAAGTGGGCGTAATTATACGGCAAAAAATACCAGATAGCGAATTATTCTTTTAACTCATCCACAGCTTTAAATTCATCTACAGGATGCTTCGACCAATAATTGGCAATCACGCCGCACACCATCAGCTGAATTTGGTGAAAAATCATAATCGGTAAAACAATCATGCCTAAAGGCTGTCCGATAAATAAGATTTGTGCCATCGGAACACCACTGGCCAAGGTTTTTTTAGAACTGCAAAAAAACATCGCAATTTGATCTTCCCGATTAAAACCCATCCATTTTGGAATATATAAAGCAAACAGCATGATGAGGGTTAAAAACACTGAACATGCCAGAGTTAAAACCAACAGCGTTTCCCAACTCACCATCTCCCACAATCCCGCAACGACCGCCCCGCTAAAAGCACCATAGACCACCATCAAAATAGTGCCCTGATCGAATGCTTTGACGATACCCGGTAATTTCAACATGTATGGATAAACATAAGGACGTAATATCTGCCCCAATATAAATGGCACCAGCAACAATAAGGTAATTTGAACAATCGAAGATGTAGGGTCAAAGCCATGTTGTGACTGACCTAAAATAAAAAAACTGACCAATATTGGGGTAATAAACATTCCGATAATATTGGAAAATGAAGCACTACATACTGCACTGGCCACATTCCCTTTTGCTACTGACGTAAAAGCAATTGAAGACTGCACTGTCGATGGCAAGAAGCACATGAATAGAAAGCCCCAGTACAACTCCCGCCCCAAAACAGGCAATAAAAGCGGCTTCGCCATCAATCCTAAAAGCGGAAAGAGTGCAAATGTAAAAGCAAACACCACCAGATGAAATTTCCAATGCATGATGCCTTGAACGACTGCTTCTCTGGACAGTTTTGCGCCATGTAAAAAGAATAAAATCGCAATTGCGCCAGAAGTAATCACCCCAAAGATATTCGCAGCAAGACCTGATACTGGGACTATTGTTGCCAAGATCACCATGACAATCAGCAAAATAGTAAAGCGGTCCAATGCCAACAATTTTAACATTGCTATATCCTGTAGTATTTGAAAGATATAAAAAAGCCCAATAAGTGAATTTACCTAGTGGTAAAGTTTCATCTTACTGGGCTGACTAAATAAAGCCAGTTTTTCAACGCAATGTTGAATATTTAGTTTATCTATACCGCATTATTCATTAATTATTGCGTGCATCTTTATCTTGCTGAATCAGCTCGATTTTATAACCGTCTGGATCTTCAACAAAAGCGATGACTGTTACGCCGCCTTTCATTGGACCCGCTTCACGCACCACTTTACCGCCACGCACCTTAATTTCTTCACACGCTTTATAAGCATCATCTACAGCAATAGCGATGTGACCATACGCATTGCCCAACTCATAACTTGCAGTATCCCAGTTATGCGTAAGTTCTAACACTGTATGATTTTCTTCATCACCATAACCCACAAAAGCTAAAGTGAAACGACCTTCTTCATAATCACGTTTACGAAGCAAAGTCATACCGAGTACTTCAGTATAGAACTTTAAAGATTGTTCCAAATTGCCTACACGTAACATGGTATGCAGCATGCGCATATGATTCATCCTTATTAACTATTTGTATGTTGATGTTCACGTAATAACTTCGCCACCCACACCACTAAAATTAAAATTGGGATACCAATCAGTGTGGTCATGAGGAAGAAATTCGGATAACCAATATTGCTCACTATAGTACCCGAATAACCGCCTAAAATCTTGGGGGTTAAAGTCATGAGTGAGCTAAAAATAGCGTATTGCACTGCGGTAAATGACACGCTGGTTAAGCTTGACAAGAATGCAATAAATGCAGCGCCCGCTAAACCTGATGCCAAGTTATCGACAATAATGGCGAAATATAACCAAAGAGAACTATAAGGTTTAATCACCTTGCCTGTAATTTCAACTTCGTCAGTGGATTGGGCATTTACGACTGGTAAAGGCTGAACATCAACATCTAAATCTTTAGCAGTGCTCAAATTCATATTGGTCGTATAGCGATGCTGGGTGGTTGACAAGACTTGATTATTTTCAACAACTTCAGCAACGAGCTGTTTAGAAGCTGAATTGATCAAAACCTCAGCCGGAATTGCCGCACTAAAAATGCCTGTTTTATCCAGATTTGCATCAAAAGTTTGACCATCTAAACTTAAGACAATTTTTTGAGATTCAGATAAAGGTTGCCCAAAATACTGCCCACGAATCACCAAACTGTTATTTTTCTCATATAAAGCAATGGTATTGTCACTGGTCACAGGCAATATCTGCATGCTGGACTGTTTTTCACCTTGCTTTAAATACGGCAATGTCGTGACTGCGATATTTTGTGAACCATCCTGATATTGTGCAGCGACCTGTACTTGATCTGCTTGTGCCAACACCTGACTCGGTACTTTGAGCTTCCAATATCCCACTTCATCGGACTGAACTTTATAATTCTGCTGCCCAACTGTGACATTAACATCATTGATTTGCTGTCCTGATTTCACCAAGCCAATGAATATCAAATTGGTTGAACTGGCCAATACTGCACCAACAAACATTAACTTCATAATGTTCATACGCTGTGCCAGCAAACCACCCAGGAAACCACCAACCAAACTAAAAATCACACCATAAATTTTAACCGCTTCGGCAATTTGCTCTTTGGTGAAGTTTAAGTCCTGATAGAACACATTGGAAATGACACCGGCAATAATGTCGGAAATACGGTAAAAACCAATTAACAGCAACAACACTAAGGCCAGTTTCACGCCATAGCGTTTAAAGAAATCGGCAATCGGATTGACCCAGGTTTCAAAGGCCATCTGTTTATTTACGGCTCCCATTTTCACCAGCAATGTACAGACCAATACGGCAACCGCAGCAGAGCCAATAAAACGTAAAGCCTCAAAGCAAAAAAGTAAAAAAGAATCTGAAATTTCAAATTGTGATTTAAGAGCTTCAGTTAAATTTCCAGAGAAAATATAGCTCAGTACAAAACTGATCACTGCCACAAAAAATACTGCGACCAAACGGTAATAATCGGTACGTTTGTAATCCTTATAGATCCGATTCACTTGCGGTTCACGAATGATCAATGTGGTGATAATCCCCACCACCATCACTGCAGCCATGGCTAAATAAGTGATTTTCCATGCACTATAAATATAGTTGCCTTTTGCTGTACCCAATGAGGCGGCTAAAAATAATGCCCCTGCACCCGCCACAATCATCCCGATGCGATAACCGGCATTATAAGTAGAAGCAAGAACGGTCTGCATTTGAGTTTCAGCCAGTTCAATACGATAGGCATCAATCACAATATCTTGGGTAGCCGCAGAAAAGCCCAGCAGTACTGCACCAAAGGCCATTTGGTACAAATAACTTTGCCCTAAAGCAGGGTTTGAAAATGCCATAATACAAATGGCACAGATAATCAGCACTTGAGCGATCAATAACCATGCGCGACGACGACCGAGTATTTTCGTCAATACCGGAACCGGTAACTCATCGATTAACGGCGCCCAAACAAACTTGAAGGAATAACCCAGCGCAGCCCAGCTAAAAAAAGTGACTGCACTTTTATCAATTCCGGCTTCTCCAAGCCATAAAGACAGGCTTGAGAAAATCAGTAATATTGGAATACCTGCGGAGAAACCCAAAAACAGCATAATAAGGGCACGGCGATCAAGAAATGCCGTAAAGGCCGATTTCCATCCAGTAGATTGTGTTGTCATTGATTTATTATGTTCTGCAAAAACTCAATGTCGCTATTCAAACGCGTAATGCGATAGGTTTCAACAATATTTACGAAATGATTATTTTATTTTATCGATTAAAGCATCATGTCCGCTTGAATTTTTCAAACAAACCTGTATACCTTTAAATCTCTACCGCAATATTTCGTTTTGGATTTTCACAGTGACCCAAAGACTCGAGCAAATGAACTCTTCTTTATCCGCCAATATTATCAGCAACATTGAACTACCGAGCCAAAACATTTTAACTTCAGCATTTGAACAACCAGAAATACAAAGCACTTTAGAAAAAACCAAACTGAAATCTGAACAACTGACGCATATTCCTAATTACGATAAAATTCCTGCGTCAACGCGTCGACTGAAACCCCTGAATAATTTTCTGGGGCAAGATCGCGCGCGTGCCTCTGTAGAAGCAGGTATTGCTTTACCTTATTCAGGCTATAACATTTTTGCTGTGGGTACGGCGGGCCTCGGCAAACGCACGATGATTAAGCGTTTATTGCAACAACACGCCAAAACAATGCCGACACCAAACGACTGGGTTTACGTCAATAACTTCAAACTGCCGCGTCAACCGATTGCGCTAGAGCTTCCATCGGGTCAAGCAGCTAAGTTTCAAACGTTGTTGCATCAGACTTGGCAAACTATCTTAAAACAATTAGAACGTCGTTTTACCGCAGAAATTTATCACAATCGAATTGAACTGATTCGCCAGCAAATTGCGGATGAACAACAGCAAGCGTTGATTGAACTCACCAAAGAAGGTGAAGCGCTGGATTTGAAATTAATTACACGTCATGAAGAACATTGTTTTGTTCCGGTTCATTTCATTGATGATTCCCCTCAAGAAATGACCTCAGAGGAAATTAATGCGCTAAACAGCAAAGAACGTGCTGAAATTTCAACCAACATGCGTTACATGGACAAAAAACTGGAACGCTTAGGCTTGCATTTAGGCGATTTGGAAGATGATGCACGCGACAAAGTACAAAGCTTGAATCGTGATATCGCAAAACAAGTGGTGATGCCGCGTATCGAGCAAATCCTGAATAAATTTGGTGAAGTCGAAGGCTTAAAAGACTATCTCAAATATTATGCCGAAGACATTATTAACAATGTCGAAATCGTGCTTGAGCAAGAAGAAGATGACTTTACTCCAGGTCTATTTAGCCGCGTGCCTGCACGTTATCAAGCCAATATCATTGTTTCATACAAGCCAAATTCTGGCGCACCGGTCATTTTTGAAGATTTCCCAACGCATTACAATTTATTGGGTCATGTCGAACAGCTTACTCAAAATGGCACCATTACCACTGACTTCACCCTGATTCGCCCAGGTACATTACATAAAGCCAATGGCGGCTTTTTAATGCTCGAAGCTGAGCAACTGCTCGAACAGCCTTATGCATGGCAAGGGTTAAAACGCGCCTTAAAATCAGGGCAGCTGAAATTATCTTCACTGGAACACATGCTGACTTTAACCGGCAGTATTTCGATTGAACCTCAAGCTATTCCATTGAATTTAAAAGTGGTTTTACTTGCAGAACCTGAAGTTTATTATGAAATACTAGAAGTTGAACCAGAACTGGGTAGTGTATTTAAAATTCGCGCTGACTTTACAGATACATTACAACGTAATGACAGTAATGAGCAGGCGTATATGCAGCTGATTGCCGATTATGTGCAAGCAGACAAATTATTGCCTTTTGACCGTTCTGCTTTAGCTGCATTACTGACCGATTCAAGTCGTCAAGCTGAAGACCAAAGTTCATTGTCATTACATGCTTTGACTTTGGGTGATTTGATTCGCGAGGCACATCATCATGCGGAAAAATCAGGTGACAAAATCGTTACCGACAAGCATATCAATACCGCGCTCGATCATCGTAAGTACCGCCTAGGTTATTTACGTGAATTGTATTGGGAAGATTTGTCTCGTGGCACACAGCTCATTGAAACCAAAGGTCATCGTTTAGGACAGATCAATGCCCTCTCTGTGATTCAGTATGCAGATGTTGAATTTGGTTTGCCTTCACGTTTAACCGCTTCAGTTTATCAAGGTGGTGGAGATATTCTGGATATTGAGCGCAGTGTGGAACTCGGTGGCTCCTTACATGCCAAAGGTGTGTTATTGATGTCGAGTTTCTTAAAGGCACATTTTGGTCGTGAACAGATTCTACATTTCTCTGCTGCCCTCGCCTTTGAACAAAGCTATGGTCAGGTAGATGGTGACAGTGCAACTGTGGCGGAACTTTCTGCATTATTGTCTGCGATTAGCCAACTGCCAATTGACCAGTCTTGGGCAATTACGGGTTCAATGAATCAGCTCGGTCAAGTACAACCGATTGGCGGTGTAAATGCAAAAATTGAAGGCTTCTTCGATGCTTGTAAATTACAAGGTTTAACCGGCAAACAAGGTGTGATTATTCCACGCCAAAACATGCAACATTTGATGTTGCGACACGATGTCATTGAAGCGGTTGAAAAAGGTCAATTTCATATTCATGCCATTCAAACCATCGACCAGGCTTTAGAAATTCTCATGGCTCGCCCTGTCGGCACTCTAAATAAGAAAGGTCGCTATAGCAAAAATTCAATTTATGCTGCGGTTATGGAGCAACTTGAATATTGGCAAGCCATTGAAGATGGTGCAGCCTTTGAGGAAGAGACCAAGAAAAAGAAAAAAAAGAAAAAAAAGTCCAAGAAAAAGCTGAAAGAAGAAGCGGAAAAACAACCTTTTCCTGCTGATGTAGTCGAATCTAAAGACAGCAGCAAGAATAAGGCAGAAGTAGAGTAATCTGCTTCTTTAAAAATCCTTAATTAAAAACAAGCATTAAAAAAGCGCCACAAGGCGCTTTTTTAATCACTTCGCAACTGAATTAAGCTTCAGGTGCTGGGCTATGCTGTTCTACCAAAGATTTTAATTCACCTTTTTGGAACATATCAAGCATGATATCGCTACCACCAATTAATTCGCCATTGATCCACAATTGTGGAAATGTAGGCCAATTTGCAATTTGCGGTAAAGTTGCGCGAATGTCTTGGTTTTCCAAAATGTTTACATAAGCAAATGGACGACCAATTTGACTGAGTGCTTCTACCGCACGTGCAGAGAAACCACATTGTGGGAATTGCGGCGTACCTTTCATATAAAGAAGTACTGCATGTTTAGCAATTTGGTCACGAATTAACGCTTCAGTGTCGCGTGCTTGTTCAGTCATTGATAAATCCTCAACTAATCTGCCTCGCATTATACCCAAAACTTAACAAAACAGTATGACTAAAGCAATATTTCCATTTTTATTTACATTTGGGCTTTTATTCTGTAGCAGTTTTTGCTTATATAAACTTTTATTTTCCCACCTAACAGATAAGAGTTAGTCATGAATAACATTACCCTTGCTCCGGTGCAATCTGATCAACCTTCACACTTGATGCCAGTATTTGGCCGTCAGCCGATCAGCTTTGTTCGCGGTCGAGGTTCTTATCTTTATACAGAAGATGGCACTGAATATTTTGATGCACTTACAGGTATTGCTGTATGTGGTCTAGGTCATGCTCATCCTGTTATTGCTGAAGCCATTGCTGATCAAGCGGCAACTCTCATTCACACCAGCAACTTGTTTGAAGTGCCTTGGCAAACTGCTGCAGCACAAAAACTTGCTGAAGTTTCAGGCATGGAAGAAATTTTCTTCTCGAACAGTGGTGCAGAGTCCAATGAAGGTGCAATTAAAATTGCCCGTAAATTTGGATCAATGCAAGGTATTGCCAGTCCAAAAATCATTGTTGCTGATCGTTCTTTCCATGGTCGCACCATGGCGACCCTTGCTGCAACCGGAAATAAAAAAGTTCAAGAAGGTTTTGGACCACTGGTTGAAGGTTTTATTCGCGTACCGTTTGGTGATATTGAAGCCATTGAAGAAGCAGCAATTAATCACCCGGACATCGTGGCGATTTTTGTTGAACCGATTCAAGGTGAAGGCGGTGTAAATACCGCACCTCAAGGTTTTAGCTACCTCGAAGAAATTCGTCAAATCTGTAACCAACATAACTGGTTGATGATGCTTGATGAAGTTCAAACAGGTAATGGCCGTACCGGTAAATACTTTGCTTACCAGCATACCAACATTGTTCCAGATGTTTTAACCACTGCAAAAGGTTTGGGTAACGGCTTCCCGATTGGTGCCGTGATGACTCAGGGTCGTGGTGTAGGTGTATTGACTGCTGGCAGCCATGGTTCAACCTATAGTGGTACAGCATTAGGTTCACGTGTTGTTTATACCGTGATTGATCTTATTCAAAAAGAAAATCTGGTTGAAAATGCTGCAAAAATGGGAAGCTATATCGTTGATCAACTGGCTCAACAGCTGAGCGAGCAAAACGTGACAGTCCGTGGATTCGGTCTAATGATTGGTATTGAATTACCGAAAGAATGTGGTGAACTGGTGAATATTGCCCGTGATGAATATCATTTAATTATTAATGTTACAGCGGGTTCTGTTGTTCGCCTACTTCCTACTTTAAACATTACTCAAGAACAAGCCGATCAATTGATTTCTCGTCTTGTAAAAATGATTAAAGCCTTTTTAGCTTAATTCTTTAATCGTTCAAAAACGAAAAGCCGCTTATAGCGGCTTTTTTTCATACTCATCGGCTTTTATGAAGCTTCTTGATAAATTCTACCACCGGGTAATTGGCAGAAATATTGTTTTAATGCCTCTAAACAACGATGAATTTTCATCGGCTGTTGTTCATGTTTTGAAATAATCGCATACAAGGTAAAACTTGGTAACTTCCACTCCGGTAAAACTTCAACCAAAGCGCCATTTACTAAATCTTTTTGTGCATCTAAATATAAAATTCGAGCGATCCCATGTCCCTGCTGACATAATGCTTTGGCAACCAAGACATTATTTGAGGTCAATCTCGAACGCATCTCCAAACTAATGTCTTCATTTGTCACACCATGCTGGAATGACAAATATTGATAATTTTTGATCACATTCATTGGAATTAAATCATGATGCTTTAAATCCTCAGGACGTGAAATAGGTGTCGACTGATTCAAATAACTCGGTGAAGCCACTAGAACCTGCTCAACTCGAGCAAGCGGCACCACATGCAAATTACTATCTTCAATTTTTGAACTTATGCGTAGCGCAATATCAATACGACCTTCAATCAGGTCAATATATTGATTGTCAGCTTCTACATGAACTGCCAAACCTCGATGAGCAGACATCCAATGTGACAATGCTGGAATGACATGATTTGCAGCTAATTCTGGCGTAGTTGCAATACGTAAATCGCCAACAAGATCATCACGCAGCTCATTAATTCGTATTTTTCCGCGCTCTGCAGCAGCGAGCATCTCTTGACAGCTGTGGAAAAAAGCTTGTCCCGCTTCAGTTAAACTCAACTTTCTGGTAGAACGATGTAAAAGTGTAACTTCCATCTCATGTTCTAAAGAACGAATTTGCTGACTTACAGCACTGGTGGTGATACCTAAATTGCGGGCTGCACCACTGAACGAGTTTTTTTCGACAACGCAAGCAAAAACACCCATTGCCCGAAGTTGATCTAACATAAATTTCCCTCTGAACTTATGAGATGCTTTATCTTTCGATAAAAGCAACTCATTGTATTATACGGTGAAATTTAAGTAATGCATTAATTTATTTAATTAATCGGTAATACCTTAGTCGGATCAATAGGCTTGCCGTCCAGACGAACCTGGAATTCAAGCATAGTACGGGTTGTACCTGATGAACCCATTTCTGCAATCTTTTGCCCTGCCGTCACATTTTCTCCACTTTTCACGTTCATTTTACTGTTATGTGCATAGGCTGAAATGTAACCATTAATATGCTTAATCAGAATCAAATTACCATATTCTTTTAAGCCGTCTGCTGCATAAACCACTTGTCCATCTGCTGCTGCATAAATGGCGTCACCCACATTGCCTGTATAGCGAATCCCTTTAATATTATTGGCTAAATTAAAGTTTTGCAGCACAGACCCATTGCTTGGTTTGACCCAACGTAACGCAGATGCTTTAGAAGATGCCACAGGTGCAGTTGGAACATTGGCTACAACTGGTGCAGTGGTTTTCGCTGGAGTAGTTGGAAGTTGAACGGTTTGACGTTGAATCGGTGCAGCTTGTGTCACAGCTTGCGTCGTGGTGGTACGACGTGAACCAGAATCTTTTAAACGTAAAGACTGTCCAACATAAATGCGATACGGCGGTGTTATGTCATTCATATCAGCAACGCTGGTATAAGCTAAGCCATAACGTGCGGCAATCCCACTTAAAGTATCTCCAGATCGAACGGTATAGTAGTCTGGTGCAGCTGCATAACGGGTTGCATTATGAATTTGTGGTTTTGAAGCACAGCCACTCAAAATGACAGTGGAAATAACAGCTGTAGACAACACAATGGTTTTCAGCAAGGCTGAAGGCACAGCAAATAAGCGATATTGTGACACCACGTGCATTAATCTTCCTCTCTACATACAAATGTATTTATTGATTTGCGCCAAGATTAGCAAAAAAATATAAAAAAAATTATTTCAATTCTACATTTTCACAAAGTTATAACACTACTTGCAACTATTTGGAAAACTGTGCATGTAATGTGCTCAAAATGTCATAATTTGTAGCATCCATTTGAATCGGCGTGATGCTGACATAGCCATTTGCCACGGCAAAAAAATCCGACTCTATTTCAGTCAGGCCTTTTTTAGGCTCCGCAACTGCCTCACCTGACAGACCAATCCAATAAACTTGACGACCCCGTGGGTCTACATGACTGGTGATCGGTTTGGATTGACTGCGTCTACCCTGATAGGTAATTTTTGAACCTTGTAATTCGGGTACATCAGGAATATTGACATTAAAGATGTGACGTGGAGGTAAAACGGGCAAACCCGACGCAATAAAATCATGCACCCATTGTGCAGCAACCGCATAATCTTTCGGGTGCTCATATGAACGAACATTTTGCCCTGCCATAGAGACCGCAATTGCAGGCTGTTTCATTAGACGACCTTCAAAAGCTGCACCAACGGTTCCAGAATAAAGAACATCATCGCCTAAATTGGCGCCACTATTAATACCACTGACCACCAGATCAAATTCAAAATCAAATAAACCATTCATAGACAGATACACGCAATCTGCCGGTGTGCCATTGACTGCCCAAACATCGGGAGAAATTTGAATGGGACGTAAAGGTCGATCTAGAGTTAAGGCACTGGAATAACCACTGCGCTCACTTTCAGGTGCAACAATAACAACACGTCCTAAAGGAGCTAAAGCATGCGCAAGCGCTTGGATACCGGGAGCAAAAACACCATCATCATTGGCAATTAATATATTCACTTAAAAATCTCGTAACGGTTTGGAAAATGACTGGTCAGAACATTTGATTGAATAAGATAAAGAATTATATATATTTAACCCTCGACATCCATTCAAAATGTGTGACTAAAAAATGATTACAACGATCTCATTTCGTAGCTTATTGGGTTTAGGTTTTGCAGCATTCTTATCACAAGCTGTTTTAGCCGATGAAGGCTTAACTCAAGCAGAAGCCAATACCATTATTAAAGAAGACATTGCTTCGACTCAAGTTATGGCTGAAGTATGCCCTGCAATTGTGGGTAAAAATGCAAAATTTGATCACAATATTCATCAGCTCATTCAGTCTTACCTGCAAGACTATTCAGATAAATCAATGAGTTATGATAAAATTCAAGCAGATACAGAATATAAGTCTGTTCTTGATGAAGCGCGCCAAGCTGCAAAAGAAACCAGTAAAGATGAACAAAAATCAGTTTGTGATGACGTGGTAAATTACGACGCATAATTCACAACAGATCATCTATCTAGAATACTCAACTTATCGAGCATTCTATAAATGGGCATGCAGATTATCCACCTTCATGCCCTTTTTTTTATAAAATAAATATAAGTCAAATTTCATTCATTAATTCTTCAATTTTCAACAGCTTCAATACATTTGTGTACTTACAATTACTAAAAATATCGTTAAGCTTATTTATATTGTTATATTTTTAAATAATTTAGGTCTGCTTAAATGAAATCATCCATGTTCAAATCTCTTTCTTTAGGTCTATTGACCACTGCTGTAATGTCACTTTCAGTGACTCACGCAGCAAAACAACAAGACGAAAATATTGAAGTCACACCGATTCAAAAAGTGACCCAACAAGAACTTGCTGCCATTTATGTGCTGTCAGAAGTCTGCCCAAGTCTGGTGAAAGATGATGCGCAGTTTTCGAGAGGATATTCTAAACTTGCGCAGGAATATTTACCCCAGGAAAAAGATGCTGTTTCCGCTTTATCCAAGCTCAGCAAAGAGAAAAAATTTAAATCAATTTTAGCCGAAGCGCGTACTGATGCGAAAAAAGCCGGCGACTCAAAAAACAAAGAAATTTGCCAAGAACTGACGACTTATAATAATTAACACAAATTGGTTACAATACTTTTGAAATAAGCCGATTTCCCCATAGAAGTCGGCCTAGCTTTATCCTAGAATGCTAGGCTCTTTGTGCCTTATTCACGTATTGGAACCACCTAGAATGACCAGAAAAAGCGCCCTTGCTGCCTTATTACTTTTACCTAGTTTCACATACGCAGCAACTGTCTTATCTGCACCACCAGAACTCAATAATAAATCTTATGTTTTGATGGACTATGAGACGGGGCAAATCCTCGCAGCAAAAAATGAAAATGAAAAATTAGCCCCTGCTTCAATGACCAAGATGATGACCAGTTACATCATCGAACAGAAGTTGTTGAGCGGTGATCTCACGGAAGATGAAAAAGTTCGTATGAACGAATCGGCATGGTGTCGTGGCAGTAGCACGGAATCATGTATGTATGTACCGCTTAACGGTACTGCAACAGCATTGGAAATGCTGCGCGGGATTATCATCCAGTCAGGTAATGATGCTTCTAAAGCCATGGCAGAACATATTGCCGGGAATGAAGGCACTTTTGCCCACATGATGAATGAAGAAGCAAAACGTATCGGCATGACCAATACCAGCTTTATCAATTCAACAGGTATGCCAGCTGAAGGTCACTACTCGACTGCAAAAGATATGGCGACGCTTGCGCAACATATCATTCATGACAGTTCAAAGTATTACCCGATCTACTCTGAAAAAGAATTTGCTTTTAACGGCATTAAACAAGGTAACCGTAACGCATTGCTTTATACCGACCCAAGTGTAGATGGCTTAAAAACCGGTCATACTGACGAAGCCGGTTACTGTTTAACCACTTCTGCTAAACGCGGTCCACTGCGTTTAATTTCAGTGATTTTTGGTGCGCCAAGCATGAACGAGCGCGCATCTCAAACACGTGAAATCTTGGCTTGGGGTTATGCAAACTTTGAAACCGTTAAAGTACAACCTGCAAATCAAGTTTTAGCGAAAGCGAAAGTTTGGTACGGTAAAGACAATGACGTACAAATTGGTTTAGCTGAAAACTTCAATGTGACCATGCAGAAAGGTCAGGCAAATGCGATCAAAACCCAATTGGTTGTTCAACCAAAACTCACTGCGCCACTTAAAAAAGGTCAAGTGATTGGTAAATTGGTAGCCAGCATTGATGGTAAAGTCATTTCAGAAAAACCACTTGTTGCACTTCAAGATGTTGAAGAAGCAGGTTTCTTTGCAAAAATGATGGATCACATCAAACAATTCTTTAGCAATTTGTTCTAATTAAACTTAAATTTTAATTAAGCCTTAAACTAAAGATAAAGCACGCATACTTCGGTATGGGTGCTTTTTTATTTTATAATGACTACATAATACCATTGCCACTGAATACGCATGATGAAAAAGAATATTCGCCCTTATTTAGATCACCATCCTAAAATTGATGCTACTTGCTACATTGATGAAATGTCCGTGGTGATTGGTGACGTGACTTTGGCTGAAAATGTATCTGTGTGGCCTTTTGCTGTCATTCGTGGTGATGTGAATCATATTCATATTGGTAAAAACAGTAATGTGCAAGATCATGCCATGTTGCATGTGAGTCATAAAAAAGCCGACAAGCCTGAAGGTTCACCACTTATTATTGGCGAAGATGTCACCATTGGTCATCACGTAAAACTACATGGCTGCACCATTGGTAATCGTGTATTGGTTGGCATCAGCAGCATTGTTTTAGATGATGTGATTATTGAAGATGATGTGATGATTGGAGCAGGCTCTTTAGTTCCACCACGTAAACGTCTTGAAAGTGGTTATTTATATGTAGGCAGTCCGGTACAAAAAGTCCGTCCTTTGACCGATAAAGAAAAAGAATTTTTGCCTTATTCAGCAAGGCATTATGTGAAGGTGGCAGGAAATTATAAATAATGACTTTCCTCCATTATTTATATAATCTTATTTCGTAAACTACTTATGATTTCTAAAAGTATTTGAACTTAACGAGAATACACTCCTATGAGGATTTATGCATAAGGAAATTGAAAAGTACGTGGGACTATACCTCTTAGTTTATGTAATCATTTTATCTATCTGTGGTTTCTTTCAATAGGTAATCCCCCCTGAAAATAATAGGACCTAAAAGTAGAATTTTCTCTTAAAGTATAGGCAGGAGATTCTGCATGAAAACATCTAAATTTACTGACAGTCAGATCATGTCCATTTTGAAACAGGCGGAGTCTGGCACACCTGTAGCTGCCCTTTGTCGTGAACACGGTATGAGTAATGCGACCTTCTATAAATGGCGTGCTAAATATGGCGGTATGGATACATCATTAATGGCAAGACTCAAAGAACTGGAAGCAGAAAATACCAGACTTAAAAAGATGTATGCTGAGGAACGCTTAAAGGCAGAGATCATTCAGGAAGCGATGGAAAAAAAGTGGTGAGGCCATCTTGCCGACGTAAGATGGCACAACGGGCAGTTACCCACTATGCCATTAGCATTCGTTTGGCTTGCAGAACTTTTAGTATCAGTGAAACCTGCTACCGTTATCAGTCCAAGTTAAACGATGACAATGCATTAATTGCAGAACAGCTCATTGAGCTCACTGAAGAAAATACAGATTGGGGCTTTGGTCTGTGTTTCTCTTATCTACGTCATGTTGAAAACCATGTTTGGAATCATAAGCGTGTTTATCGCATTTACTGTGAGTTAGCACTGAATCTGCGCATTAAACCGAGAAGAAGACTAAAACGGCATGCACCAGAACCACTGAAAGAGCCGATCCGAGCAAATCAGGTCTGGTCACTGGATTTTATGCATGACCAGCTTTCTGATGGTCGTAAGTACCGGCTATTGAATGTAATTGATGATTACCGTCGAGAAGGTTTGGCTATTGAAGCAGGATTCTCATTACCCACAATCAGGGTTGTTCGCACATTGAATCAGTTATTGGAATGGCGAGAAAAACCGTTAGTTATTCGGTGTGACAATGGCCCGGAATTTATCAGTCACGAATTTGTACGCTGGGCAACTGAACAAGGTATTCGTATTGAATATATTCAACCAGGTAAACCACAGCAGAATGCGTATATTGAACGCTATAATCGAACCATACGTTATAGTTGGCTGAGCAAACATTTATTTGATACTTTGGATGAAGTACAAGATTATGCAACAAACTGGCTGTGGCATTACAACCATGAAAGACCACACCAAGCAAACAAAGGAAGGCCACCTCTAATGGCTGCTTAACCTCTACTTTTAACTTCGGTTATTTATGGGAGGATTACCATTGCATGGCAGTTTGCCAAGGAAAGTCTTTAGCATGTGCTTTTGATATGAAAGGGATTAACTCAATTATCACAACTACGGCTTATGTATTAACCCCAATTGTTGCAATTATTGGATTTGTTTCATGGAAGGTCCAATACAATATTCAGTTAGAAAAAAATGATTTAAAAAAAGTATTAGAGGCGATTATAGTATTAAAAGAAAATATTCAATATTTTGATATACATTTAAATGATCTCTACCTAGAGATAGGTAAAAATAGAATAAATAGCTTTGAAGTACTCTTGCCTCATTATCTAGAAGATAAAAATGAACTAATCCAAAAAAGACGAGAGTTATCAATCAACACTCTAAGATATTATTCGTCTATAGATTTGTACTCCCACAATCTACCTGAGAAAAAAATTGATTTAATCTATGACCTTAATAATAGTTATATTCGCTTACTAGACAATATGTGTGACTATTTCGAAAAGAATAATGTTCAAAATTTCCTCCATTTCTTCCAAAATTTTCATAGCGTATCAAATGATCTCACTAAAGAAATCAAAGAACAAATTGAAATTCTAAAAGATAGTTTAAAACTATAAGTTATATCCTCCAAATTCAACATAGCCACCACGCTCTAAATTTTGTAGAATAGCCCTTTTATTCCTTGGTGCTTTTCAATGACCGCTTGGACTGCTCACGTTACTGTTGCAACTGTTGTTGAAAAAGACGGAAAATTTCTGTTTGTTGAAGAACATACAGAAGGTGTCACACACACCGTATTCAACCAGCCTGCAGGTCATGTCGAATGTGGTGAAACCCTCATTCAAGCGGCTGTTCGTGAAACCATGGAAGAAACTGGGCATGATGTCGAAATCGAATCATTGCTTGGCATATATACCTATACTCCTCCAATGTTTCCCGACCGTACTTACTATCGTTTTTGCTTCTTGACACGTGATGTTCAATATCATCCAGATGCCAAGCTCGATACAGATATAGTGGGCACAGTCTGGATGACCTTGGATGAGTTAAAAGAATCTGCACGAGCACGTAGTCCCTTAGTGATTAAAGCCGTGGAAGATGCATTATCTGGTCAAAAATATCCTTTATCGCTCGTTTATGAGCACAAAAATTCTCCCTTAATTTCAACTTTGGATGCTTAATCCTATGCAACAACGTGTCATCGTCGGTATGTCTGGTGGTGTAGATTCTTCTGTTTCTGCTGCACTTCTTCTTCAACAAGGATATCAAGTTGAAGGACTTTTCATGAAAAACTGGGAAGAAGATGACGGCACGGAATATTGCACGGCGATGGAAGACCTTGCCGATGCGCAAGCCGTCTGCGACAAAATTGGCATCAAACTGCATACAGCCAACTTTGCCATGGAATATTGGGATCGTGTATTCGAGCATTTTTTAGCGGAATACGCTGCCAGTCGCACACCAAATCCAGATATCTTATGTAATAAAGAAATCAAATTCCGTGCCTTTCTGGATCATGCGATTAACCTGGGTGCAAATTTTATTGCAACAGGTCATTACTGCCGTCGCGGTGAAACCATGACCAACTCGCGTGGTGAAGAATACGCACCTTTATTACGCGGCTTTGACCAAAATAAAGATCAAACTTATTTCTTACATGCTGTACATGGTCGTGAAATTAACAAGACTTTGTTCCCTGTGGGTGAAATTGAAAAACCTGAAGTTCGTAGAATTGCAGAAGAGCTAGGTTTAGCCACAGCCAAGAAAAAAGATTCAACCGGCATTTGCTTTATTGGCGAACGTCGTTTTAATGACTTCTTAAAACAGTATTTGCCTGCCCAAGCTGGAAAAATTTATCTAGATACAGGTAAAGAGGTTGGTGAACATCACGGCTTAATGTACTATACGCTCGGTCAACGTGGCGGCATCGGCTTGGGTGGTCTTAAAGGCGAATCTGAAGGTGCATGGTTTGTTCTTTATAAAGATATTGAAAACAACCGCCTCGTCATTGGTCAGGGTCATGAACATCCACTGATGCAAAGTACTATACTTTGGAGTGAAGCGATTGACTGGGTAGCGGGTGAACAAGAGATTCCAGAGACGGGTTTCCGTTGCACTGCGAAAACGCGTTATCGCCAACCCGATCAAGGCTGTGTGATTTATAAAGATACCGATATGCCAAATGGCGTACGTGTTGAATTTGACGAACCGCAACGTGCGGTGACTCCAGGACAAAGTGTAGTGTTCTACGCAGATGAAGTTTGTTTAGGTGGCGGTGTGATTCATCATACCAATGCACCAAAACCTGATTTTATTTAAAAGGAAGCGATAGGCATGGCTGAGTTACCCTTTCAACAGCCTCAAACTTTGAATATACGCCAAAACCGTGCTTTGGCGTTGGCAGCTGTGTTTCAATCGACACAGCTGACCCATATGACCGCCATGTCGGGACAGCAGAGTATTGGTGAAAGTGGTAGTTTCTATTTAGAACAACTCATCAAAGCCAGCCTGAATATCCGTCCAACCGCCAATGAATCCTGCCAAACCTTAGATTTTTTTAATCAACTTGCTGACATTTCCCTCGGTTTAAAAACGTTAGAAAGTAGTATTAACCAACCGTTTAACACCTCGCCCAAATCTCGTTTACCCAAACTCTCTAGCGCCAAGTTGCCGATGAGCTATGCCATGGCCTTGTTACAGTTAGAGAAAAAAGTTTATAGCAATCCAAAATTCGTTGAAATTATTCAACAGTCTCAGCAGAAAATTCTGAAACAACTGTCGTTCTTCGATAATAATTATCTACATCCCAGCATTATTGCCAACCTTGCCCAAGCCTATATTGAAACCGCGGGACAAATTAATCCGCGCATTATGGTCAAAGGTAATGCCCAAGCGTTTAAAGATACTTCTCATACCAATCGTATTCGCGCTTCCCTGTTTACTGGCCTGCAACTGGCGCACTTATGGCGTCAGATGGGCGGCAGTTCATGGGGTATGATTTTCAGTAAGCGCAAGCTGCTCCAAGATATTCAAGATCTTGCCCGTTTACAGTATCAGGTAGTTTAACTGATGCTGTGCGGGCTTTGTTTTACGTTTAATTCCAATGTTTAAGGAATCGCTATGAACGCTTTAACCGCACTTTCTCCATTAGATGGACGCTACGCGAGCAAATGTGATGCTCTACGTCCTTTCCTCTCTGAGTTTGGTTTAATCCATGCTCGTGTGACTGTTGAAGTGCGCTGGTTACAAGCGCTTGCAAACCGTCCTGAAATCACTGAAGTTCCGGCTTTTTCAGCAGCAACCAACGCTGCTTTAGATGCTATTGTGGCTGATTTCTCTGAAGATGATGCAAACCGCATTAAAGATATTGAACGTACTACTAACCACGATGTGAAAGCGGTTGAATACTTTCTTAAAGAAAAAATTGCACACATTGATGAATTGAAAGATGCTGGTGAATTCATTCACTTTGCATGTACTTCTGAAGACATCAACAACTTGTCTCACGCTTTAATGCTTAAAAATGGTCGTGATGTTCTGGTTGCTTCTATGCAAAGCATCATCGACTCAATTGCGACTTTGGCTGAAACTCACGCTGAACAACCAATGCTGTCTCGTACGCATGGTCAAACTGCTAGCCCAACCACTTTGGGTAAAGAAATGGCAAACGTGGCTTACCGCCTTGCACGCCAAATCAAACAATTTAACCATGTTGAATTACTGGGTAAAATCAATGGCGCTGTAGGTAACTACAATGCACATTATTCAGCGTATCCAGAAATTAACTGGCCTGCTCATTCGCAAGCTTTTGTTGAATCTTTAGGTTTAGCTTTCAACCCGTACACCACTCAAATTGAACCACATGATTACATGGCGGAACTTTTTGATGCGCTTCGTCGTTTCAACACTATCTTGATCGACTTTAACCGTGACGTTTGGGGTTATATCTCTTTAGGTTTCTTCAAACAACGTTTGAAAGAAGGTGAAGTTGGTTCTTCAACTATGCCGCATAAAGTAAACCCGATTGACTTCGAAAACTCTGAAGGTAACTTGGGCTTGGCCAATGCAGTATTGGCTCACTTGGGTGAAAAACTTCCGATTTCTCGCTGGCAGCGTGACTTAACTGACTCTACTGTTCTTCGTAACATGGGTGTTGGTTTTGCACAAAGCTTGATTGCTTTTGAAGCTTGCTTAAAAGGTATTGGCAAATTAGAGCTTAACGCTGCGCGTATTGCGGAAGACTTAGACCATGCTCAAGAAGTACTGGCTGAACCAATTCAAACAGTTATGCGTCGTTACAACGTAGAAAAACCATACGAAAAATTAAAAGCCCTGACTCGTGGTCAAGCAATGACTCGCGAAATGATGGTAGATTTCGTAAATGGTAATGAACTTGAAGCTGTTCCTGCTGCGGATCGTGCACGTTTGGCTGAGATGACACCTGCAACGTATACAGGTAATGCAGCTGAGCAAGCAAAACAAATTAAAGAGTTAATTGCTAAAATCTAATTAAATTTTAGTCAGAAAAAGCGAAGCTTCGGCTTCGCTTTTTTATTATAATTCCACTACTTTATAGTCGAAAACAATAAGATGATTGAATACGAATTCACCTTAAAACACTGGCTTGGTTTAGGTTTTATAACCATTGCCATAGTGATCGCAAGTATTCGTCCTTTAGAATTTGAAGCATATATACTGCATCAGCTCGGCACAATATTTATGCTCGCTGCCTTGTTGTTTACCCAAAAGAAAATCGGCTTAAGTTTTTACAGTTTTTCGCTCTATCTTATTTTTTTACTGATTCATATTGTGGGAGCACATTATCTGTATTCCTATGTGCCCTATAACGAATGGCTAATTCAGCTGTTCAGTTTTGACCTCAATCAATCGATGGGCTGGTCACGCAATATGTATGACCGTTTAGTGCATCTTGCCTGTGGTGTACTGCTCTACCCCGTGCTACTGCGACTGTTTCATGTATGGCTGCCTGAAGCTAAACCCTTCACGCTGTTTTTATTGGTGGTCCAGTTTATCATGGCCACCAGTTTAATTTATGAATGGCTTGAATGGCTGATTGCAATTGGTTTATCACCTGAAGATGCTGAAAACTACAACGGCCAGCAAGGCGATGTCTGGGATGCACATATGGATATGCTGCTTGCAACACTCGGGGCTGCAAGCTACGGTCTGCTTCATCTGTGCTGGTGTCAGTATAAAAGCCTAGCTAAAGTACCACAACCAGAAAGCGACCAACACGCTCAGTGACAGAACTAAAGTAAACAGGGTGAACCATGAATGCGATTCTGCCCCCCAAAACATACGCTTTGCCAGCCATTTTTCAAGCAGAACACTATTCAGTGTCAGTGCTGCCAAGTGTAGCAATACACTCGCTAAAAACAGATTGGCAAATAACTCATGCACTTCTTTTAAACTGTGGCTATGCGTATAGTCTGTTAAAAATCCTGCCAGCACAGTTAAAGGCACCAAGCAAAAAATACCCAGTATGCTTAGCTGAAACAAGCTGGAACTGGCTGCTTTTAAAAATGTTGGGGAAAGCCATTGCTGGGGTTGCACCCAATAGCGCTGTACAAATGGCTTGATCACATGAAATCGACGGTTCACTCCCGAAGGCTGAGTATGGGCAAGTCGAGGAGCAAAAAATTGCCATAAAACTCTTAAAATCAGGCTAATACCAAGTGTATAGCCAAATGCCATATGCACTTGATGCCATTTTTCTGCATCCCCCGTGAGATAAGCCCCACTAAAGCTCAAGATGATGACGATATGCAGAAATCGAATCAGTAAATCTGTAGAAGATATTGTTGGGTTCCGGGTCATAAAAAACCTTGGTTGACTGTATTTTAGTTGCAGCATAGCAGCTCAAGCTGAGCTGAATATTAAGATACAGTCAAAAAAATGGCGCTCATTAGAGCGCCATTTTAAAATCAGAAGATCACTTTAAATTAAAGTTTTGGATCACGCAGTTGAATAACATTCGCACTTGCTTTTGACAATGTTTCCATCACTTTATTCATCACTGCAGGCACTAAACCATCTGCCATTTGTGCAGCTTGCAAGCCCAGCTTTTCACCCAAAGTTGGTTTACGACGCATATCAAGCACATACACATCATGCTGTGTCAATAAACCGAGTAGATATTCATCTGAAGTTTGCAGTTTGTCGACTAGGTTTAATTCAAGCGCATCTTTTCCATACCAGTGCTCGCCTGTTGCGACTTTTTCAACATTCAATTGTGGACGGTATTTTTCAACAAAATGCTTGAACAACTCATGGGTTTGTTGCAATTCTTCTTCAAATTTCGCTTTACCTTCAGCGGTATTTTCGCCAAACATAGTTACGGTACGTTTAAACTCACCTGCTGTATAAAGCTCAAAATCGATATGCTTGTCTTTCAATAAACGGTTGAAGTTGGGCACTTGAGCAACCACACCAATTGAACCCACAACGGCAAATGGCGCAGAAACAATTTCGTTGGCAATACACGCCATCATATAACCGCCACTTGCTGCAACCTTATCCACACAAATCGTCAGGTTAAAACCGGCATCACGCAGACGCACCAGTTGTGCAGCCGCTAGACCGTAGCCATGCACCATACCCCCCGGGCTTTCCAGGCGAACAACCACACGGTCACGCCCTGCTTTTGCTGTCGCTAAAATAAGCGTAATTTCTTCACGTAAACTTTCTACTGCAGATGCAGCGGTATCACCCTTAAAATCGAGCACATAAATTTTTTGATTATTCTTTTTACGTAACTTGGCTTCTTTTGAAAGCTGTTGAGTGAGTTGCAACAGTTCAAATCTAGATGCTGTGGCTTGCGCAATTTTTTTACGTTGTTCATTTACGCGCGCATTTAAATGGCTAATTCGAATTTCAGCCGGCAATTTAGGGTTATGGAATAACATATAAAATGATTTCTCTAATTGTATGTGCAGTTATCTTTAACATGAGGTCAAAACATTGAAAATTCAATATGAATTTTATAAATCATCCAATTGCAGAGATTCTTTTCATTTAAGCGCTTCATACCTTGAGTCATTTTCTCAGCATAAAACCACATGTCTAAAGATAATAATCGGATAAAAAATAAAGGTTAAATGATTACTAGCTGAACACGTTGTATTCCATTTTTAGACAAAAATATTTGATTAAAAAATTGATGATTCAATAAAAAAGAGCCTTTCGGCTCTTTTTCTATACCATCACTTCATTAACCAAAACGACCGGTAATATAAGCTTCAGTCAATTGATGATCTGGCTGAGTGAATACTTTCTCTGTCGCATTCACTTCAATCAAATCACCCAAGTGAAAGTATGCAGTACGATCCGATACACGCGCAGCCTGTTGCATTGAGTGTGTCACAATGGCAATGGTGTATTGCGTCGAAAGTTCTGAAATCAGCTCTTCAATTTTTGCCGTAGCAATTGGATCCAGTGCTGAACATGGTTCGTCCATCAAAATCACTTCCGGGCTAACTGCAATAGTACGTGCAATACACAAGCGCTGTTGCTGACCGCCGGAAAGACCCGTACCCGGTTGGTTTAAACGGTCTTTGACTTCATCCCAAAGACCAGCTTTGTGCAAGCTGTTTTCAACAATTTCTTCAAGGTCGTATTTGTCACGTGCCAAACCGTGAAGTTTTGGACCATAAGCCACGTTATCGAAAATTGATTTCGGGAATGGATTTGGTTTCTGGAACACCATGCCGACTTGAGCGCGAAGTAATACCACGTCCAGGTTTGGATCATAGATATCCTGGTTATCTAGCATTACTTTACCCGTCACGCGACACGAATCAATGGTGTCATTCATACGGTTTAAAGTACGTAGAAAAGTCGATTTACCACAACCAGATGGACCAATAAAAGCAATCACTTCATTTTCGTAGATATTGATATCAATACCTTTAATGGCTTCTGCTTCACCATAGTAAACATGTACATCCGTAGTGCTTATTTTAACATTGGATGTTTCATTTTCTTTTTTAGCCGAAGGATGGGTATCAAATTGCGAAACAAATGAAGTCCCTTGACGTTTTTTATCTACTTCGGGTGAGGTAAATTGTTTCTGATCTTGATTCACGGATTCATCCTGCTCTAAGGAATTTGTTTTTGACATCGCTGTTACAGTATTCATATATTGCCCTTTCTTACCAGCGCACTTCAAATTTCTTACGTAACCAGATTGCCAGACTATTTAAGCCCACCATCATTGCAAGTAAGACAATAATTGCGGCAGCGGTACGTCCTTCGAAGAAGTTACGTAATTCATTGCCCTGCCATAAGAA
Organism: Acinetobacter terrae; assembly: GCF_002135195.1. Classification (NCBI taxonomy): domain Bacteria; kingdom Pseudomonadati; phylum Pseudomonadota; class Gammaproteobacteria; order Moraxellales; family Moraxellaceae; genus Acinetobacter; species Acinetobacter terrae. Next base: position 55,178 of record NZ_NEGF01000013.1, on the reverse strand, counting down.
AATTTGTACCGGTAATGCTGTTGATTGATCCAAGGGGGAAGCTGGAACACTCGCAACAAAGGCACTCATACCAATCAGGAGCAGCGGTGCTGTTTCACCTAAGGCTTGTGCCACACCAATAATCGCACCAGTTAAGATACCCGGTATCGCAAGTGGCAATACATGGTGAAATACCGTTTGTACTCGAGAAGCACCTAAACCCAATGCCGCCTGACGAATTGATGGCGGTACAGCTTTAAGCGATGCACGCGTCGTAATAATCACAGTCGGGAGTGTCATCAGACTGAGTACCAAACCACCGACCAAAGGCGCAGAAATGGGTAACTGCATCCAGCCAATAAAAATGGCAGCACCCAACAGACCAAACACGATGGATGGTACGGCTGCAAGGTTATTGATATTCACTTCCACGACATCAGTAATGAAATTTTTCGGTGCAAACTCTTCCAGATAAATGGCAGATGCCACCCCGATTGGAATCGAGATAAAAATCACGATCAGCATCATAAACAATGAGCCCATGAATGCGCCGGCCAAACCAGAAGTTGCCGGAGAACTTCGCGAGTCTGGATTGGTGAAAATATTGGTATTAAAGGTATTTTCAAGCACACCTTTGGCTTTTAAATCATCAGCCAGTTGACGAACTTCTGGGCTTAATTGCTGCTGATCATCAGGTAATGAGCGATCAATATTACCTGCTAACCATACATCAACATTGGCATCAGCCAAAATATTTAAATCTTTCTTTTGACCAATCAATGCTGGATCTGCAAGTACCAGATCACGTATACGGTACGCTTCTGAACTGGTATACAGACTTCCAAGCTCATCGCGTTTAGACGCAATACTTGGGTCTTTTGCAATTAATCCATTCACGATTAAAGCATCCCAATCAACCATCCCCATTTCAGTTTGCCAAGCGATAAAGCGCTCTTGAAAATGGGCAGGAGATTCGCCTGCTTTTTTGATAGGCTTCGCGCCAGCAGTAATTACCGTCGGGTCAAAATAGACTGGAACCGTCATACTGGTTTGCCAAAATGCCGGTAAGCCCTTTGCCAGAATACTTCCGAATAGCAGTACCACAAAGAACAGACCGGTAATGACTGCAGAGAAGCCGAATATACGAAACATTTTTTCTTTGCGATGACGCTTTGCCAAAGAATTACTAATTCTTTGTTTACGTTTTTCGCGCAATTCAGCAGAAACGCGTGGATCACGTGCCTGATCCATGGAAGATGTATTAGAAGTACTCATTCGTATTGCTCGCGATATTTACGCACGATAAACAGTGCAACGATGTTCAAACCTAAAGTAATCACAAACAAGGTTAAACCCAATGCAAATGCCACCAATGCTTGTGGGCTGGCAAAGTCGGTATCACCTGTAAGTTGATTGACGATAGTAATGGTCACGGTCGAAATCGCTTCCAGCGGATTGGCATGCAGTAACGGACTATTCCCTGCGGCCAGAACCACGATCATGGTTTCACCAATCGCACGAGATGCTGCAAGTAAAAATGCACCAATAATACCCGGCAAGGCTGCAGGTAACACCACCTGACGTATCGTTTCAGACTTGGTTGCACCGAGTCCTAAAGAGCCATCACGTAGCGCGCGAGGCACCTGGGTAATAATGTCATCTGATAGTGAAGAGACGAATGGAATAATCATAATCCCCATCACGAAACCTGCGGTTAAGGCACTGGTGGCATTAATCTCTAGCCCAATACTTGCTCCAAGCATTTTAAAGAATGGGCCAATAATCATCAGTGCAAACACACCGTACACAATGGTCGGAATGCCGGCTAAAACCTCAATCGCGGGTTTAGCCCAAGAGCGAAAGCCAGAGGATGCATATTCAGCCAAATAGATTGCAATCATCAAACCGACTGGTACTGCGACTAATAAAGCGATACCACTGACCATCAGTGTGCCCCACAGCAGCGGCAACAGGCCATAACTTCCTTCAGCATTTCCTGATGTACTAAAACCCGGATTCCATTCTGTACCAAAAAAGAAATCGAGTGGACTGACGAAGTTAAAGAAGCGCATGGCTTCACTAAACATCGACATCACAATCCCTATGGTGGTTAAAATTGCTACACCAGAACATAAGGCTAAAGCGATATTAATGGTTTTTTCGACCTGATTACGTGCACGATATTGTTGAGCTACACGTTTTTTTGCCAAAACCAGACCCGCTAAAGCGGTACAGATCACCACTGCCAATTTAGCAAAAGAACTAATCGTTTCAATTCTGGATAATTGTTGTGCTGCCGCAATTTCATAGGCTGCGGCTTGATCACTCACGCCAAAGCCAGAGGCAATCGCCTGAACACGGTCAATCACAACTTCCATGCCAGATTGATCTAATGTTGCCGCAATATTTGCAGGTACATTATCTAAAATCACATGTCGTAAAATATTCGGTTCGACAATATTCCAAACCAGTAAAATTAAAAAAGCAGGGATACCACACCATAAAGCCACCAACGCACCGTAATATCCAGGACGAGAGTGCAACTTCGCAGAGTTATTTCCCTTACCTGCCAGGCTACGGCTTTTAGATAACCCGATTTGATAGGCTACGGCAATCAATGCCAATAACACACCTATGAGTAGCAGATTCATGTATTCTCCGGCATTTTTTCAATTTTCATGCTTTGAAAAAACCTTGTCTTTGCAAAAAAGCCGATGCTAGAAATTATCTAGCACCAGCTCGTTCATCCTAATTACTTAACCGCTTTACCAGCTTTCAAAGCTGCAAGAGTGTTTGCGCGTTCTTTATCAGACATTGAAATCAAACCCGCTTTTTCCAGCTTAGAACCTTTACCTGAAACTTTCTTACTTAAGAAGTATTCAGAATATTGTTGTAAACCTTTGATTGATTTAAGGTGTTCACCTTTCACGTAGAAGTACAATGGACGTGATACTGGGTAAGAACCATTCAGAATCGTTTTTTCTGATGGCACAACATTGTTTACTGTCGCTACGCGTAATTTGTCACGGTTTTGATCATAGAAACCTAGACCAAATACACCTACCGCACTTGGCGAAGTTTTTAAACGTGCCAGTGTTTCAGTATAGTCGCCTGCAATTTCAATCACTTTGCCGTCTTTACGGAAAGTAGAACATGCTTTCTTCTGTGCATCTTTATCTAAATTTTTGAAATATGCGTAAGATTCACAACCTGCTTCAACCATTTTTTCCTGGAACACTTCACGTGTACCGTGGTTAGATGCTGGAATTACCAATGTAATTGGTTCATTTGGAAGTGATTTGTCAATTTGGTTCCAACGTGTATACGGGTTTGCAACCAATTTACCATTCGAAGGTAATTCTGCTGCAAGCGCTGCAAATACATGTTGTGGACGTAATTTATAAGAGGCTTTCTTTGAATTAGATGCAAATACAATACCGTCATAACCCACTTTAATTTCAATCACTTGATTCACGCCTGCTTTTTTACATGCAGCTAATTCAGAATCTTTAATTTTACGAGATGCATTAGCGATGTCGATGGTGTTATCACCCACGCCTTGACAGAATTGCTTCAAACCGCCAGATGTACCACCAGAACCTACAACAGGTGTTTTAAACTGCGGAAAAGTGTTACCAAATTCTTCTGCTACAATACTTGCATAAGGTAGAACAGTTGAAGAACCAGCGATCTGGATGGTGTCACGAGCTGCATTTGCTGTTGTTGCTACAGCTGCCCCTGAAATTGCTAAAGCAAGTGCGATGTGATTTAAGCGCATTCTTTTCTCTCTTCATTAGATGCAATTTTGAAGTACGCTACTTTTTTATAAAGTTTTGTACTTTTTCGATAGTTGCATTTTGATTTTATAATATGACAAAGAAGTTACAGCTATGTGACGTTTTAATGATAATTGAAACAGCCTTTTTTTTATAATTATAAATTGATATAAATCAATAAATAACCTCACATTTAATCTGATTAATTTTTTATTTTTGCAGCATTACAATTGTAATAATTCATTTACTGTCATTAAAAATCATTGCTTATTATTTCATCATTGATTTATGTGTCTCATCATTTTGACCGATTTACTTCATATCTATTTTATTTTTTGAACTCGAAACTGGCATCTAATTCATTTTTTTACTGACAAAAGAATGGTCTAAAAAAGCTCTTTTAATGATACTAGAATGACCTTATTCAGTTGCAAATGTATATATACCTATCCCAATAAAGCAGGATGACGTATGTTCATTTCACTCATTTTATTTTCAATATCGTCTCACTGTTCTAATTTTTGCAATCACCGATCAAGTTAATTGAAATTTCATAGAATGGGGCGCTGTTTTATATTCAAACTCAAGATCAAGAAAAAGATTCAGTTATGAATAGTAAAAACATTGCCACTTTTAATCCTGATTTACCCGTACATATGACATTTGAGGAACATGACTGGCATTTATTAGCGCAACATTGGTATCCGATTGCCCTTGCCCCTGATATTACCGACCAGCCAACAGGAACCATGCTGCTAGATATGCCACTTGTGATTTATAAAATGGGTGAAGATCTGATTGTGGCTAAAGATGCCTGTCCTCATCGGGGTGTCCCGTTAAGCTTGGGAAAAAATGATGGTCAAGGCGTAGTCTGTCGTTATCATGGTTTACGATTTGGCAGTGAGGGTAAATGTAACCGCATTCCTGCCCATCCTCAACACAAAATTTCAGATCGCTTTAATCTAAAAACTTATGCTGCGGTGGAACGTTATGGTTTGATTTGGTGTTCGCTGACTGCGGCAAAAGCTGCTGAACCCAATATTCCAGTCATGCCCTTTTGGGAAGATGCTGAATATCAGCAACTGGTTTGTCCTCAAGTAGACATTAACTGCTTTGCAGGAAGACAGCTCGAAGGCTTTATTGATGTAGCGCATTTTGCCTGGGTGCATCCAGATACTTTTGGCGATTCGGATAATGTAGAAGTACCTGACTATACAACGACTGAAACGGAATATGGCTTTTCTGCGGATTATATTAGTGGTGTTGGACGTTATCCGATTGGACTAGATCAACGTGGTCAGCAAGACTTTAAATGGCTCAGACATTTTGAAATCACTCTACCCTTTACTGCAACACTGACGATTCATTTCCCGAATGATGCGAAGCAAGTCATTATGAATGCTGCATCTCCAATGACCGTGCGTTCGACGCGGCTATTTGCACCGATTTGCCGAAATTATGACAAAGACTTACCGGTTGAAGATGCTTACGAGTTTAATTTAAAAATTTTTGAGGAAGATCGCTTGATTGTAGAAAATCAAAAACCTGAATATTTGCCACTAGATTTATCATTAGAAGCTCACTTTCCAGCAGATCGCAGTTCGAGTATGTACCGAAAACTACTTAGGAAAATGGGATTTAGTCCACTCTTTGCGGCCTAAATTTTTACGAGTATCAATCTTAAAATGATTCCAAAATGCTTAAAATCGACACTATCTTAGTATTTACTATCGCGATTAGCGACATGGATGTCGCTGTTGCACTGAGGGATAAGGACATCCCTTCAGTGCAACAAAGGATTTTGGTTACTTTGATCCTTCAAAGTAACATTCGCCTACGCAACTCAATTTAAACTTTTACTGAAATATGAGACTGTGCCGTCACATGAATTTATTAAGTAGAGTCAAAAATCACACCCACAATAAGAAAAGGAGATCAATTGATCTCCTTTTCTTTAATACAATAAACAACTACATCGATTAGTCGATGGCAGGTTTATATGTACCGGCTTGAATTGGACCTTTGATACGATCAGCTTCTTCTAGCACTAAGCGTAAAAGATTCTTCACGTTATCTAAAGTTGCAATAGGGCTGAGTGTAGTCATCTTCAATGATTGAACATCACCCACTTTAGTTACCCCAATATTCGCTTCACCACGTGCAAACAATTCATCTGCAACGTTCTGGTTGAGTGTATCAAGCAATTCTGTTGGGTAGCCTTCAGGAATCACACGGAACAATACAGAAGCAAATTGCGGATCAACCAGCATCTCTAAACCAGCAGTTGCATTGATGTAGTCAGCCACTTCGCGGGTCAACTTCACACCATGGTCGATCATCGAACCATAAAGCTCTTCACCGAGTGCCTCAACCGTCATCCACAATTTCAACGCATCAAAACGACGGGTTGTTTGTAATGATTTAGACACCAAGTTTGGAACACCATGCTCTTCATCATAAGCAGAGTTTAAGTACTCAGCTTCATAATGCATGAAACGGTAGTTCGCTTCGTCTTTCAACAAGAATGCGCCACAAGAAATGGTTTGGAAATAATGCTTATGGAAGTCCAAAGTTACTGAATCAGACAACTCGATACCATCGAGCATTGAACGAAACTCATTCGAAAGAATCAGTGCCCCACCCCATGCTGCGTCGATGTGCATCCACGCGCCATACTTGTTAGTGATGTCACGAATCGCTTTTAATGGATCGATCGCACCGGCATCAGTTGTACCTGCGGTCGCAACCACACATGCAACAATTTTGCCTTCCGCTTGTAGCTGTGCCATGGTTTGCTCGAGAGCAACAACATCCATCTGTGCGTTTTTGTTCACTGGAACAGTCACCACAGACTGGAAACCCATGCCCATCATCGCCATGTTCTTTTGCACAGAGAAATGTGCATTTTCAGAACAAATCACTTTGACATTACGCATAGCATCCGCAGGAATCCCATCACGCTGTACAGACCACGGATTACCGTTTTCGTCTTTCCAGTTTTTCGAGATGCAAGCATCACGCGCAAGCAATACACCCATCAAGTTCGATTGCGTACCGCCAGAGGTGAATACACCTGCCTGACCTGCACCATAACCGACTTTTTGACGTAGCCAGTCAATAAGCTGAACTTCCATCAATGAACCTGCAGGACTTTGATCCCATGAGTCCATAGACTGGTTGGTTGCATTAATCAACACTTCTGCAATTTGGCTAGCGACCATAGTCGGGCAATGCAAATGCGCAAGTGAATTCGGATGATGTACTTTCAAGCTTTTATTTAAGAAAAGCTCAACCATACGCTCAAGAGATTTATGTAGCCCCATGCCTTCTTTTGAAGGATGAAATGCAATTGCACTGCGTAGCTCTTTAATGCTGCCGCCAGTGTACATTTTGTCGTTTTGCAACCATGCTGAAACGGCTTTTACCGCTTCGTCCATTGCTGACTGATAGTCAGCAATAGAACCTGCATCATTGCAGAATAACGCTTTACGGTGTTCTGCAAAATCTACCATGTATTATGCGCCTCGAGTAGCAATAAGCGCTTCAGCAATTGCTTTCTTAAAGCGAGCAATCGCTTCAACACATTCTTCATGCGTGATGATGAGTGGGCAAAGTAAACGAATCACTGTACCGTTACGACCACCTTTTTCGAGCAACAATTTGTTGTCGAAACATGCAGTTTGAATCGCAGCAGCCAATTGAGAATCACCTGGTAATGAACCCATGTGATCTGCTTGTTGGCGTTCATCCACGATTTCAACACCAATCATCAAACCACGACCACGCACGTTACCGATACATGGGAATTCAACTGCCAGTTTTTTCAATTCAGCTTGCAGGAAATCACCACGTTCTTGTGCATTTTGCGCAAGATTTTGTTCTTTAATGGTTTTGATTGTTGCAAGACCAGTACCCATCGCCAATTGGTTACCACGGAAAGTACCGGTGTGACCAGCAGGCTGCCAAGCATCAAACTTACGTTTAATACCAAGCACTGCAAGCGGCAAGCTACCACCTACTGCTTTTGACATCACAACCACATCTGGCTCGATCCCTGCATGCTCAAAAGCAAACATTTTGCCTGAACGGGCAAAACCGGCTTGAACTTCATCAAGAATAAGCACGATGTTGTGTTTTTCAGTCACTTCACGGATTTTCTTCAACCATTTGGTTGGCGCTGTAACCACACCGCCTTCACCTTGAATCGCTTCAAGAATCACGGCTGCTGGCTTAGTTACACCACTTTCTACATCTTCAATAAAGTTTTCGAAGAAGTAAGTTAAAGCATCTACCCCTGCTTCACCGCCAAGACCTAATGGGCAACGGTATTCATGCGGATATGGCATAAACTGTACGCCTGGCATCAAGCCATTTACCGCATTTTTAGCAGACAAGTTACCTGTCATGGCTAAAGCGCCATGCGTCATCCCATGATAGCCACCGGAGAAGCTGATCACAGTACTACGACCTGTGTAGGTTTTTGCTAATTTAATTGCTGCTTCTGTACCATCTGCACCAGACGGGCCACAGAACTGTAGACAATACTCAGCTTTACCACCTGGTAATTGCTCAAGTAGTGCTTCAGTAAAAGCATCTTTTAAAGGCGTTGTTAAATCTAAAGTATGTAATGGCAAGCCACTTGCTAAAGTGTCTTGAATACTTTGGATGACCGCAGGGTGATTATGGCCTAAAGCCAATGTCCCTGCCCCAGCTAAACAATCGAGGTACTCAGTACCTTCAACATCAGTAACCCAGCAGCCTAAGGCTTTTGCTATCGCTAACGGTAATTTACGTGGATAGCTACGAACATTGGATTCCATCTGGCTTTGGCGAGTCAAATAGTATTCGTTAGTAGACTTAGGGGCAGGATTTACAGAAGAAACGCTCATATCGAATTACCATCTCTGATATGGGTTAAAAGAAATAAGTCGGGTGACTTGCGGTCTTTTGACTCGGTGCTTTATAGTTCTAGTTAGACTTCAATTTATTTGTCATAACTAGAGGGCGGATGATACCGAATTTTTCTAAAAAATAAACAACTTTCGGCACTTTATCCGTCCTAATTCATCAAAAAAAATATCAAGCTAATCTAGAGGTTGAATTATCATCTTACATTGTGACAGGGGAAAGAAAACCTCATTTTCTTATGCTTTTATTGATAAAGTCGTGTAGTAAAGTAAAACTGCTTGCAAATTAAGTTATAAGTGCATAATTTTTCTTAAATTTCATAAATAAAAATGAAGGTTATTTTTTGAGCTTGCTTTTACAATCCCACCACAAACTCTACTAAAATTCACCATAAACACCGTTTAATATCACTCATATAGATTCAAATTTTACTTACAAAAATAGGCTAAAAAAATGCGTTACTTAACTCTCTCCACTCTGGTTTTAGCTTCTGCTTTCAGTGCAACTGCCTTTGCTCAACAAAATGAACAACTTAATTACAACGTCGTCAATGTACAAGCAGAAGCTGCACGCCAAGTGTCGAATGATGAAATGCATGCTGTTTTATACATTGAAAAAAGCAACAAACAACCTGCTGAACTTGCATCACAAATCACGCAATTAATGAATCAAGCCATGGCTTTAGCAAAAAAATATCCACAAGTTAAAGTAGAAACAGGCTCTCAAACCACTTATCCAATTTATGACAATGATAGCCGCAAGTTGAAAGAATGGCGTGGTCGTGCAGAAATTCAAATTGAAAGTACTGACTTTAAAGCCGCGAGCCAATTAATCGGTGAACTTCAACAAAACTTCCAGACTCAATCAATTAACTTTAACGTTTCAGATGCGCAACGTAAAAAAGTTGAAAATGAGCTGATGGTTGAAGCTTCAAAAAACTTCCAGCAACGTGCACAAATGCTGAGTCAGGCATGGAGTAAATCGGGTTATAATCTGGTTAATCTCAATTTAAATACCAGCGGTCAGTACCCGCAACCGGTCATGATGCGTGCCAATATGGCGAAATTTTCAGGTGCTGAAGCTGCCGATGCTCAAGACGTAGCAGCGGGTGAATCTAAAATTACTGTCAATGCGAATGGTACGATTCAGTTTAAATAAGACTTTATAGCTTCCTCTCTTTTTCAACAAGAGAACAGTTTTTCTATGAAGTATTTATTTTCTTGAGGGAAGTTCCCTCTCCCTCAGGGAGAGGAAGCTTTAAAGCATTCCCCCCTCTCCTTTTAGGAGATAAGAATCCTCAGAATATATACTGAGTTCACAAGGGAAAAGACTTCCCTTTTTAAATTTCAGAAAATTCACACATAAAAAAATCCCGCTCTTAAGCGGGATTTTTTTAATACATAAACTCTTAATAAATCGCCATATGATTGCGATGAATCATTTCCAGTGAACGCGCTTCACCTAAAACCTGATGTACTTTATCTGAAGATAAACCCTTCACAATTTCAGCCGAACGCGAACTAAAGTTGACACGACCCACAGCAACACGACCACCATGTGAATCAACACATTCAACCACATCGCCACGCTCAAAATGACCTTCCACCGCTTTTACCCCAACAGGCAATAAACTGCGATGGTTTTCTTTAATCGCTTTCACTGCGCCATCGTCCAAGACTAAACGGCCTGCAGTTTGCAGATGCGCAGCCAACCATTGCTGATGTGCAGTAATACGGTCATTATCGGTAATAAACAATGTTCCAAGCAATTCACCAGACATTAAGCGTGCAAGCACATTGTCACTTTCACCACTGGCGATCAGGGTTGGACAACCTGATTTGGCTGCCAAGCGTGCTGCACGAACTTTGGTCAACATACCGCCACGACCAAATTTTCCACCGCCACCGGCCATATCGAACAGGCTTTCATCCAAAGCACGAACCGTATGGAACAGTTTTGCATTTGGATTAGAACGCGGGTCAGAATCAAACATGCCTTGCTGATCGGTTAAGATAATCAACAAATCTGCATGAACCTGACCTGCGACCATAGCGGCCAAGGTGTCGTTATCACCAAAGCGAATTTCGTCAGTCGATACCGTGTCATTTTCATTAATGACAGGAATCACATGCCAATCAATTAAATGTTGCAAAGCATCGCAAGAGTTCAAATAACGACGACGGTCTGCCAAATCATCATGAGTCAATAAAACTTGAGCTGTTTGAATAGAATGATTTTCTAATACACTGGACCAAGTTTGAATCAAGCCCATTTGACCAATAGCAGCACATGCCTGAAGACTCGGTAAATCAGTGGGTCGATTCGACAATTTCATCCGAACCATACCTTCAGCCACAGCACCTGAAGACACGAGAATGATCTCGTGTCCTGCATTGTGTAGATCCGCAATTTGTTCCGCCCAATGCGAAATTGCATCCAAATCTAAACCTTGCCCATTTGCCGTGAGTAAAGATGATCCGATTTTAACAACGATTCGTTTACAACCCTTGAGCTGACGTTGCCCATCTACCACTTCTATCATCTTGTCCTCAGTACTCTATCCCAAGAGCTTAACGTACGTAAAACACTTCCACATCGTTATCGTCGTCTTCATCATCTTCATCGTCTTCTTCTTCAGCCAATAGACCAGCAAGACGTTGTTGACGACGCATTTCACGATAAGCTTCTTTCGCTGCGATGGTCTGTTCACGTGTTTCAGCTTCAAGCTGATCACGGAATGCTTTCATTTCTGCTGCGTATTCAGGATCTTCAACTTCGCGTTCACGTTGTTGTTCAATTTGATCCATCAGGTAATAAACAACTTCTTTCGTTCCTTCCGACATTAAGCCAGAAGTTTGGAATACCGGACCTTCCCAATGCATTTCTTCCAGAAGATGTTTACACCATTCTTCTTTGGTGTCCTGATCGAGTTGGTCAACTTTATTCAGCACTAACACGACTGGCAATTTTGCCAAAGTTGGAGAGAAGTTCTTCAACTCTTGTAAAATTGCATGTGCATTATGAACAGGATCTGAACCATCAATCGGTTGAACATCAACAATATGCAACAAAATACGGGTACGTGCCAAATGTTTAAGGAAACGAATACCCAGTCCCGCACCTTCTGACGCACCTTCGATTAATCCTGGAATATCTGCCATCACAAATGAACGATGACTGTCCGCATCGACCACACCAAGGTTTGGAACCATCGTGGTAAATGGATAATCTGCAACTTTAGGTTTTGCTGCCGATACTGCACGAATAAAGGTCGATTTACCTGCATTTGGCATACCGAGCAAACCAACATCCGCAAGAACTTTAAGCTCTAAACGAATTTCACGGTATTCGCCTTTGGTACCCGTTGTGCACTTCCGTGGCGAGCGATTTGTAGATGATTTAAAGTGAGTATTACCCAAACCACCTTCACCGCCTGCTGCCACCAATACACGCTGACCATCAGCCACTAAATCGCCAATGATATCGCCTGATTCTGTATCGACAATTGTTGTTCCTACTGGAACCTTTAATACGGTGTCTTCACCGCCACGGCCTGAGCAGTTCGCACCACGACCATTTTTAGCACGTTCTGCACGGAATTTACGTGTATAACGATAATCTACAAGGGTAGTGGTGTCGTTACCGGCTTCAACATAGATGTTACCGCCACGACCACCATCACCACCATCTGGACCACCAAATGGTACAAATTTTTCACGGCGAAAACTGGCTACGCCATTGCCACCGTCGCCAGCCTCTACGGTAATGACTGCTTCATCAACAAAGCGCATATTGCCAATCCTCTAAATACTTTAAAACCGCATATTCTGCCATATTTTACAAAATTTCTCGAATAGAATTATTCAGCATTACATGATTTTTAGTATTGTTAAGATGAATTTGGCTTGAACTGAGAGGATATTACTTGGCTTCGTTGAATGAACTAATCAAAAAATTAAAAAGAACCATCTACTTAGCTATATAAATCTACTTTTAGGTTAAATTTCACTTACTTTATATTTTAATCATTTAAATAAACTTCAATCCAAAATTTACGCTTACATATTTCAGAATTGATAAAAATAATGCAGGGATATCTTCATTTAAATGATTTCCTTAAATGTATTCCCTCTTCCTCTAAGATTGCATTTTTGCATTTTGTGAAATATCAAATTACAGTTTATGCTCACAAAAGGTTTAATGAAAAATAACGCCCTTTTTCTCATTTTATAAAAATTCATTTTTTTGGACTTATCTGAATATACAAGCACTTTTAAATAAACATTCCTTCACCTAAATATTGCATGCGGCATTTAAGTAACTCACTCTTATTATTTAGCAACACGTTGTTTATTTTCCAAAATCTCAGGTAAATTTCGTTCAATCCAACCAATGAGCATTGTCATTTTTTCAGCAGCCTGAGCACCTAAAATAGTCAGCTGATATTCCACTTTAGGCGGCACAACAGGATAAACCGTACGAATCAGAAAACCATCTTTTTCCAATACTTTTAAGGTTTGCGCCAGCATTTTCTCACTCACCCCTTCTATGCGCTGTTTTAACTCGCTAAAACGATGTACACCATCACTTAAACAGCGTAAAACTAACACAGACCATTTAGTGGTTAAGTGTTCAAATATTTCACGTGAAGGACACTCATTGGATAAAACCTGTCCAAGTAAATGACTCGTTGCATAGTTACTCATCAATTCTCTCCAAACTGCAATAAACTTACTTTCAGGTACGTACTTACATTAAGTAAGCTACTATAATAAAATCAGAACATCAAGTATAAAAAACCAACAATTGAGAGGTTCTTAGAATGAAAATTGCAATCACTGGTGCAACAGGTCAACTCGGTCAATTGGTTATTCATTCACTATTAAAAAATACCGCTGCAGAAAATATAGTGGCATTGGTTCGAAATGAATCTAAAGAAGCCGATTTAAAAGCAAAAGGCATTGAACTGCGCCATTTTGATTATGATGCCCCGGAAACTCTAGCTTCAGCATTGTCTGGTATTGATAAATTGTTACTTATTTCAGCCAACGAAGTCGGCCGTCGCACCCCACAGCATAAAGCCGTGATCGATGCCGCTAAACAGGCAGGCGTTCCTTATATTGCTTATACCAGCTTACTCAATGCAGACACATCACCTTTAGGTTTAGCTCAAGAACATCGTGAAACAGAACGCTTAATTAAAGACAGTGGATTAAAATACACATTCTTACGTAACAACTGGTATAGCGAAAACTATTTAGGTTCGGTTGCTCATACTGTTGAAATCGGCACTTTATATGGTGCTGCGGGTTTAGGAAAAATTAGCTCAGCTTCACGTCAAGATTATGCAGAAGCTGCAGCTAAAGTTTTAACCTCTGAAGGTCATGGCAATAAAACGTATGAACTTGCAGGCTCTACCAGTTTTACCCTGGTGGATCTAGCAAAGGACATTGCTGAAATTTCAGGCAAAGCTGTGACTTATCAAAACCTAACTGCTGAAGATTACAGTCAAGCTGGATTACCTGTCGGTTTAGTAGATGTGATTGTCGATGCAGATATACAGACTGAAAAAGGTGCGATGTATAGTGAGAGCAAAGATTTAGAAAATATCATTGGCCACAAAACCACACCCATTAAAGATCAAGTGAAAGCAATCTTAACTTAATAAATGAAGTCTATCTTTATACCCATTTGTATGCTGATCAGTTCAATTTAAATATTGAAGAGTGAAAGTGCATCTACAGTGCAAAAAAAAGAGCTTCAAATGAAGCTCTTTTTTACTACTTTACAAATTATGCATTTGTTTCAGCAGGAACTTTTGGATAGCTTACGCCACACATTTGTTCAGCGATACGCAATACTTGGCAGCTATAACCCACTTCGTTATCGTACCAAACATACGCTGTTAAGCGAGTACCTGAAGTGATTGTTGCTTGCGCATCAAATACACCTGCAGTACGTGAACCGATAAAGTCAGAAGATACAACTTCAGTCGAATTTGTATAACCAATTTGACCTTGTAGGCTTGAGTTGATTGAGATTTGACGAATATATTCGTTCACTTCTTCACGATCAACTTCTTTCTCAAGTGTTAAGTTAAGAATAGCAAGTGATACGTTTGGAGTAGGAACACGTACAGAGTTACCAGTCAACTTGCCTTTAAGTGCAGGAAGTGCTTTAGCAACCGCTTTCGCAGCACCAGTTTCAGTAATAACCATGTTCAAAGTCGCAGCACGACCACGGCGATCTGCCTTGTGGTAGTTGTCGATCAAGTTCTGGTCATTTGTGAAAGAGTGAACTGTTTCAACGTGCCCATTAAGCACTTTGTATTTGTCATCTAACACTTTTAATACTGGTGTAATTGCATTTGTGGTGCAGCTAGCAGCAGAAATGATTTTGTCTTCATCTAAAATGTCAGTATGGTTTACGCCATACACCACATTTTTCATTTCGCCTTTACTTGGAGCAGTCAATACCACACGAGCAACGCCTGGGCATTTCAAGTGTTCAGCAAGACCTTCAGCATCACGCCATTTACCTGTGTTATCAATGACTAAAGCGTTATTGATACCAAAAGCTGTGTAATCCACTTCGCTTGGGCTTGAAGCGTAAATCACTTTAATGAAGTTACCGTTGGCGATGATTGCTTCGTTTTCTTCATCTACAGAAATTGTGCCTGCAAATGGGCCGTGAATTGAGTCACGACGAAGTAAAGATGCACGTTTTTCCAAATCACCATCAGATGATTTACGAACAACGATTGCTTTAAGGCTTAAACCACGACCCAGACCTGATTGACCAATGATCAAACGTGCAAGGATACGACCGATACGACCGAAACCGTAAAGAACAACATCTTTAGGTGCAACAACTTCAGCATTGCCTTTTAAAGATGCTACTGCATTTGCAACAAATGCATCGATGTCGCCGCCTTTTTCTTTAAATTCAACAGCTAGTTTACCTAGATCGATTTCAGCAGAACCGATTTTCTCAATTTTAGCCAATGCTTCTAAAATTGGGAATGTGTTAACCACAGAAAGTTCAACATCCATCACACGAGTACGACGATGCGCTTTTAAAATTTGGATTACTGAACGGTTAACTAAAGAACGACCGAATACAGAAGTCACGATGTTTTTTTCACGATATAACTGACCAATTAAGGCAATCATATGCTCCGCGATTTCTTCACGGTTTTTCCAGCGACCTTGGTGCTCTGCATGTAGGGCGATGATAGTGTCTTTGCTCACAGATACGTCCTCTAATTAATTGTATATCTAGGCATAAATTTCAAAACCCCGCAATTGTAAAGGAATTGTCGGGAAGTTTGAATCAAAAGCTGATTCAGACTGCAATATTTTGCTCTATATTCATTATAAATAGGCAAAATAGTTGTAATTATTATAATGATTTTGCTTTTAAAATTTTAAAACCGCTATTTCAGCGGCTTTTAAAAAAAAATTGTTAAATGTTGTTTAATCAAACAACACTACAAAAGTAGAGACCGCTTACTTTAAACGATCTTGATAATTTTCCAGATTTTGAACTAAAGCCTTTTGCTTCCGCTGTTGCTTGACCAAATGAATTGAACCTTCGACAACCAGAAGTAACACTGCAACCCAAATTGGAATATAAGTAAACCATTCTGCCGCTTCCACCCTTTCACCTAAAGCAATGGATGCAAAGGCAAGTAATACTGGTTCTAAATAGCTTAACAATCCAAATATAACAAAGGGTAAATAACGACTGGCCAGAATATAACTTCCCAGTCCCAAAGCACTAAAAAAACCTAATCCTAAAACGGCCCAGATTAAGTGGAGAAATTGCCCAATTAAAGTAAAAGAATCGCTATACACAGTCGCCAAATAAATAGTGACCGGAAGGATTAAAAATAAATCCCACCAAAAACCACCCAAGTGGTCGGTTTTAAAAGCACGTCTTAAAAAGAAATAAATAGGATAGGCAACGGCAACGTATACCGTTTCCCAGGCAATACTGCCAATGCGCCACAGTTCATGCCCAACACCGATGCTGGCAAAAATCACCGCAGCAATTTGCCATTTGGACAGTTTTTCTTTGTAAAGTACGCAACCGATGAGCACCATCACCAACGGTAACAAGAAATACCCCAAAGAGACTTCCAAACCACGCCCATTAATCGGTCCCCACAAGAACAACCAAAGCTGGGTCGTACATAAAAGTGAACTAATGATCAGCCAGATTAAAAAAGTCGGTTGCTTGAAAATGCGTTTAAAAATTTCCGTGATATGTTTTAAATCACCGGTCCACCACATAAATAAAGTTAAAAATGGCAGTGTGGCTAACATACGCCAAGCAAACGTCTGCTCGCTATCTAAAGGCTTTAAGAATTGGGTGTAGAAATACAAAACCCCAAAAGTGACCGATGCCAATACAGACAAAGCTACGCCTTTATACATCTTTCATCTCTGGATTAATCTCGCCGGTATTATAAACATTACACACCAATAAAACTTGATCATTCATCCTTCAAATTGACCATCCAATAAAAAAACCATGCCGAAGCATGGTTTTATCCATCAATCATTTAAGATTATTTTTGGGTTTGTTTAGTATGAATCACATCACCAATGTCATAACCTATCGATTGGGCATAATCCAGATATTCTTTTACTACAGCTTGATCCGGTTGTGCTGAACGAGACAGCACCCAAAGATATCTGCGACGTGGCTCACCAACCAATACCGTTTGATAAGCATCGTCAATTTTTAGAACCCAGTAATCTCCACGGCCTACCGGCAACCAGCGAACAGATTCCGGTAAAAAGCTGACTTTCAACTTGGTATTAAATGGCGCATTTTGAATAAACGCCTCACCGACAGACTGGTTTAATTGTCCATCTTTAGTATAGCAACGGTTATCCACCCCAATATTGCCATTTTCATTCAAGGTATAAGTGGCAGAGACATCACGATCACACTTATTTTGGAAGTACATCGGCTTACGGGCAACTTCATACCAAACACCGAGATACTTATCCAATTCAACTTTTTCAACGGTGTGTAAGGGCTTGTTTTTTGCATAAGCCATGGTGGCCATACCCAAGCCAATGAGCACGACTCCACCGACAGCAATCTTAGCCAGTTTAAAGCCGGCTTTAGGAAGATCATTCGTTGTCATAAAGCTACCTTTTCAGTCAAAATTTAAGATTTATAAAAATGAATATCCATTTAAAAATAACCATTCCAACTGAGTGATACTGTAGTGTTATGTAATGATTTTGCAGTAAAAAATTACTTATCTAGCTAACTTAGCATCTGTGCTTTTAAACGAACAATCTCATCACGCAGTCGTGCCGCTTGTTCAAACTGTAATTCTTTCGATGCTTTCAACATCTCTTTTTCCAGTTTGGACATGTGCTTGGCCAGCAACTTAGGATCGGCCAGAATATGGCGTTCATCTGCACTTAAAGCACGTGCTTGATCCGAGATATTTTCATCAATTTGATCATCAGTCAGTACTTCGCCGGTATCAATATCTTTATTGTTTTGACGTTTGGTACTGCGCGGTGTAATGCCATGTAGTGTATTAAACTCGATCTGCTTGGCACGACGTCGGTCAGTTTCATCAATGGCTTTTCGCATGGAATCGGTGATACGGTCAGCATACAAAATCGCTTTACCTTTCACATTACGTGCTGCACGACCAATAGTCTGAATCAGTGAGCGTTCAGAACGCAAGAAGCCCTCTTTATCTGCATCTAAAATCGCCACCAAAGATACTTCTGGCATATCCAGACCTTCACGTAACAGGTTAATGCCGACGAGTACATCATGCACACCCGAACGCAAGTCATGAATAATCTTGACCCGTTCTACGGTATCGATATCCGAATGCAAATAAGCGACTTTTATCCCGTATTCTTTTAAATAAGAAGTTAAATCTTCCGCCATACGCTTGGTGAGTGTGGTGACCAAGACACGTTCATCTATATCTTTACGCAGATTGATTTCTGAAAGCACGTCATCAACTTGCGTTAATACTGGACGAACTTCAATTTCAGGATCGATCAGACCAGTTGGACGAACCACCTGCTCGGCAATTTGCTCTGATCTTTCCAGCTCATATTTTGCCGGTGTTGCACTGACATAAATGGTGGTCGGAACAATGCGCTGCCATTCTTCAAATTGCATTGGACGGTTATCCAGAGCACTCGGTAAACGGAAACCATAATTGACCAGGTTTTCTTTACGTGAACGGTCACCTTTATACATCGCACCAATTTGCGGAACGGTGACATGCGATTCATCAATAATCAATAAAGCATCATCAGGAATATAGTCGAATAATGTCGGCGGTGCTTCACCCGATGGACGACCTGACAAATGACGTGAATAGTTTTCAATACCGTTGGTATAGCCCAACTGCTGCATCATTTCCAAGTCATAACGGGTACGCTGTTCGATACGTTGCGCTTCAAGCAATTTGTCATGCTCGCGAAAGAAGACTAAACGCTCTTTCAGTTCTTCACGAATGGTGCCGATGGCACGCTGCAAGTTGTCTTTTGGTGTGACATAGTGACTTTTTGGATAAATCGTGACACGCGGTACTTTGCGCACCATCTTCCCGGTTAATGGATCAAACCAGCGAATGGAATCGACTTCATCGTCAAACAGTTCGATACGAATTGCATCTTGATCGGATTCGGCCGGGAAAATATCCATAATTTCACCGCGAATACGATAGGTCCCGCGCAAGAATTCAAGTTCATTTCGGCTATATTGCATCTCGACCAGACGACGGATAATGTCATCTCGACTGATTCGATCGCCCTGCACAATATGCAGCAACATGCTCATATAGGCATTCGGGTCACCCAGACCATAAATGGCTGACACTGAAGCCACAATAATGGCATCGCGACGTTCTAATAATGAGCGCGTTGCTGAAAGGCGCATCTGGTCAATATGATCATTAATGGCAGAATCTTTTTCGATAAAGGTATCGGAAGATGGAACATATGCTTCTGGCTGATAGTAGTCGTAATAACTGACAAAATATTCAACTGCATTATTCGGGAAAAATGACTTAAATTCGCCATACAGCTGTGCAGCCAAGGTTTTATTGTGCGCCATGACAATCGTTGGACGTTGTGTCCGAGCAATCACATTGGCCATGGTATAGGTTTTCCCCGAACCTGTTACCCCTAATAGCAACTGATCGTGATAGCCTTTTTCAATCCCACTGACCAGTTTTTCAATGGCTTGCGGCTGATCACCAGCGGGTTGATAGCTGGTCACTAATTCAAAAGGTTGCTGACTATCCTGCATAGTATCCATCTTCAACGACATAACATCCATAGTATGAGGGCTAAAAACCAACATGCAACATCAGCACCCCTATATTTCTATATTTTGCTGATTCAGTAAATTTACTATAGGTTGATCTTCTTATTTAAATGCATTTATCAAATCACATCAGTTTAGATAAAATTTTTGCAAAGCCTCTTTTCTTGCAAAATCATCTTTGTACTCAGTAAAGACGCTATCTTTTATTCTAATTTTAAAAATCCTGATCTTTCACTTGACCATCTGCTATTTCAATTGCAACATGAATGAAAGACCATCACGATTGTATTCGCCTATGTCATATCACTATCACGATGAAAATATTATAAAAAGCTTACCTGAAGATACTGTGTTTGTTTTTGGCAGCAATATGGCAGGACAGCACGCAGGTGGAGCTGCACGTACTGCGCTTGAGCACTTTGGTGCGATGACAGGTGTCGGTCGCGGCTGGTCAGGTCAAAGCTATGCCATTCCGACCATGAATGAGCATTTGCAACAAATGCCCTTGTCACAAATTCAGCACTATATTGATGATTTCAAGATTTACACCAAAAATCATCCCAAGATGACCTATTTCATCACCTCAATTGGTTGTGGGATTGCAGGCTACAAAACCGAAGAAATTGCGCCCATGTTTAAGGGTATTTCACATAATGTGATTTTCCCAAGTTCATTCCGTCCTTTTGTAGAAAGAGCCTTACCCAAGCTGACCCGTCATTTCTTAAGAACAGTTTTTAATGATGATGTGATTTTTTCAACACGTGACGATGATGTTGTTACCGGCCTAGATTTATCTGAAAATGAAAAAAGTGCCGCAAGAATTATTTTAAATACGCAAATCTACCCAACCGATAGCAATGGCCGTGATCGTAGTTTTGAAATTTCAGATATTTTACATGTTCTAAATGGCAAAATATTTGAATGGCAAAGTAACTCTGAAGGCCCGATGATGTTTGGCGGCGTGATCTTAGCTTTACTTGAACTGTACAATATTAATGAAAAAGATTTTATTGACGTTTGGCTAGGCGAACGAGAGATTCCTGCACCCAAGCCTGAAAATAAAGCCCGCAGAAAAAATCGCTAATTTTTAATTCCAGCTAATAAAAGCCAATTCTTGAATTGGCTTTTTTAATACTAGGATTTTATATTTTTGTGATTCAATCGTTATTAATAAAAAATATTATTTTACCTATCACGTTATTTTAAAATCATTTTTTTCATTCTATACTGCATTCTTAAATTTAAATAAAAATGCTGAGCTTCTGGAATGGAAATGTTGGATTCTCCCTTTTTTGAACTATCTCCCATTGCAATGTGGCTTGAAGACTATAGTGAAGTCAAAAAACAATTTGATATTTGGCGTGAACAGGGTGTCCAAGATCTGTTAGATTTTCTACAACAAGATGAAGCTCGAATACTTGAATGTGCAAGAAAAATTAAATTATTAAAAGTAAATTCTAAAACTCTGGAACTGTATCAAGCCAAGGACTTTGAACATTTATATCAAAATCTTGATTTAGTCTTTAAAGAAGACATGAGCAAAACCCATGTCAAGGAACTGCTTGCCTTATGGCATGGCGAAACCCAGTTTTCCAATTCCGCGGTGAACTATACCCTGAGTGGTAAACGTCTGGATATCCAGCTCAAAGGCATTGTACTGCCACAACATGAACACGATTTATCCTTACTTTTAATTACGACTGAAGATATTACTTCTTATACCGAAGCCTGCCGTCTTGAAGAAAGAAGCCGACATCTCGCGGAAGCACGCTTTATTTATTCACCAACCTCACTTTGGGTGGAAGATTTTAGCCGGATCAAAATTAAATTAGATCAATTACGTGATTTAGGTATTGAAGATTTCAGCACCTTTTTAGATGTACATAATGATTTCGTGTATGAGTGCATCAAAGAGATTTTGATTATTGATGTCAATCAGGCAACACTGGAATTATTTGGGGCACCGAATAAAGACGTTTTATTTAAAAATATGCATAAAGTTTTTGCCCAAGAAATGACTCAAACCTTTCGAGAGCAATTAATCGAGCTTTGGAATGGCAATATTCATCATCAGCGTGAAGCCGTGAATTATGCCCTTGACGGCAGCATCCGCCACGTACTCCTGCAATTTACAGTCTTCCCCGATTACCTGGATAATTGGGGAATGGTTCAGGTTGCACTCACGGATATCACCGCGCGTAAAAAAGCTGAAAAGTATCTGGAATATTTAGGCAAGCACGACGTGCTGACCAAACTGTATAACCGTTCTTTTTATACAACTGAATTAAATCGCTTACAACGCAATAGGCAGCGTCCTGTATCCTGTATTTTTATCGATATAAATGGATTAAAAGAACTCAATGATCAGTTAGGTCATGATGCAGGTGATAGTTTATTACAACGTATGGGCAATGTATTAAACCAGGTGGTTCAGCAAACCCTGTATTCTGCCTGCCGGATTGGTGGCGACGAGTTTGTCATATTGTTGCCGGGTGCTGATGAAGCAGCGCTACAAAACTGTTTACAAAGTCTGCAAGAACTTTTATTAGTAGATAATCAGTTTTATTCCAATCAACCGATTAGCCTGTCCATTGGTTATGCAACCAATCATCTCGATGAACGCATGGAAGACATGCTAAAACGGGCTGACATGGCCATGTATCAGGATAAAAGAAATTATTATCTGAACCACAATAGAAGAAAACCAACGTTTAATAATATTTAATCAAGCAACATGTATCGCATTACTTAAATAAAAAAAACCATGGTATGACCATGGTTTTTTCTTTGCAAGCTTAGCGCTTTCCCATCGAACGGCGTGTACCGCGAGGTGGCATCCAGGTACGATCAGCATAACGCTGTGGACGTGGACGCAGCTCTTCTAACACTTCATCCGCATTTTGCTCATTCTCTTTTTTAATCGGGAACGGCAAATTAACCAATGGTTTTTTCTTGGGAGTATTTTGGGTGCTCATGTGATTCACTCAAGGATTTCTGAGACATATTGTACGGAAAAATGCACTCGAGTGCGAGATCGGATTTCAGATCGTTCATATCATCGCTTCTATTCAGTGTATGCCCAACACTTCAATAGCACCTGTATCGTGGTTTATATCACTACATCAGATTTAAACAACGGATCAAAATACGTTAAAAATATATAAATATTTGCTTCATTATTTTTCATATAAACTCCTAACAACTTTCCCAATGAGCAAAAAAAACCAACTTACAAAAAATTATTTTTCTCTATGTTATTGATAACAAATAATCAAAATTATTACAGGAACACAACTAGATTTATATTTTTAAGTAACAGTCAGGTGATTTTTCAACCATATAATTAAAATTAGAAAAAAACTTATAAACGTAAAATGGACATGGAGTCCCTGAATGAAAAAGTCGCTACTTTGTATTATGTCGTCTCTTGCTGCTCTACCTGCAATCAGTCATGCCGATTCACCCTATTTTAGTCTAAAAGATGGTGATGGATTTAAACGCTTTTCTGTTTCTGTTGGTGCACTACATGTCATGCCTCAAGGTAAAGCTCAACCCTTCCAAGTCAATACTGCTGTTAAAAATGGTGAAGTTTCCAAAAATGGTGATATTCAAGTCGATACCGTATTGAACAATCTCAATCCGAATGTGAATCAAAAAGCTCTTGCAGTAGCATTGGAAGGATTAGGATTTTTTACGGATGGAAAACTAGGCAGTGGACTCAGTGGTAGCTCAAAGATTCAAGGTTTAGAGGAATGGAATAATCCGGGAACCGGTTTAGAAGCAGATGATGTCACTACACTCGGCATTATGACCAATTATTTCTTTACCGATCATGTTTCCTTTGAAATGAAAGCGGGCATTCCCCCTAAAGTCGACTTACAAGGTAAAGGCAAAATTTATGCACCCTTCTCTGCTATAGCAACACCACAAATTGGCAAGTTACCGTTAGAGTTTCTGAATATTGATCTGCAAAACGATATTTTTATTACTGATTTAGAAGCCAATGGTCCTGCTGCTACAGCACGTGCCTGGACACCTGCCTTTGAATTTCAATATCACTTTGGTAAAACGGGTGTGAATAAATTCCGCCCTTATGTAGGCTTAGGTGTCATGTATGCTTATTTTAACGAGTTGGAAATCAATCCACGCACCGAACAAGATTTAATTGCGGCGGGTCATATGATTACCAATATTAAGGAAGGCAATGCCGGCGCTTCTCTAGAGGGAAAACTGAGCAAAGCCAATCCTCAAGTTAAGCTAGAAGCAACCGATGCGCTTGCTCCTATCGCAACGCTTGGTTTTACTTATGACTTTAATGACAAGTGGTTTGCGGTCGGTTCAGTCTCCTATGCTCACATGAAAAATGAAACCACGATTACCGTGACAGATGCGACCCATGGTGAATTAATCCGCTCTAAAGCCGATATTGAAATCAACCCATTATTGGCTTATGCAGGTGTGGGTATTCGCTTCTAAGTTTTTAGTGAGAAAAAATGACGGCTTAAAGTCGTCTTTTTTTGATTTCATAAAAATTTCTATAACTTAATTTTATCGTTTGTTTAAGTTTTATTGAATCGTTTCCCTTTTCAAAATCGAATAACATAGCGACATCGCAATCGCAACATGGATGAATTATGTCAGATACACGTTTTTCCAAACCTCTTATATACATGTTAATTGGAAGTGCGCTGATTCTGGCGTTGTCTCTGGGTGTGCGTCATGCCTTTGGTTTATATCTTGTACCCATGAGTCATGAGTTTGGTTGGGGACATAATGTCTTTAGTCTTGCTATTGCAATGCAAAACCTAATCTGGGGTGCCGTACAACCCATCACGGGTGCGTTTGCAGATAAATATGGCAGTAAAATTGTGGTTGCTGTCGGAGGTGCTTTATACAGCATCGGTTTATTGCTTATGGCAGTCAGCTCCACAGGCTTAATGCTAAATTTAAGCGTGGGTTTAATCTTAGGTTTAGCCCTATCTGCGACCTCGTTCCCGGTATTACTTTCTGCTGTGGGACGTGCCGCACATCCTGAAAAGCGCAGCCTTGCAATGGGGATTGCCAGTGCCGCAGGCTCTTTTGGGCAATTCATCATGTTGCCATCTACCTTGCTGCTTTTACAAAACATTGGTTGGTCAGCAGCCTTGGTGGTCAGTGCCATTTTCATTGCACTGATTATTCCATTGGCATGGATGTTAAAAGCACCGATGTATGCCGCTCCCAACGCATCTTCCCTTGCCGACAAGCCCGCTTTAAGCTTTAAACAAATCTTGGTGATTGCCAAAAACCATACCCCGTTTTGGTTCTTAGCCTTAGGCTTTCTTGTCTGTGGCTTCCAAGTGGTATTTATTGG
Source organism: Acinetobacter terrae (assembly GCF_002135195.1). Classification (NCBI taxonomy): domain Bacteria; kingdom Pseudomonadati; phylum Pseudomonadota; class Gammaproteobacteria; order Moraxellales; family Moraxellaceae; genus Acinetobacter; species Acinetobacter terrae. Next base: position 29,834 of record NZ_NEGF01000013.1, on the reverse strand, counting down.
GATTCATTTACCGGGTTATCTGATTGATCACGGATTCAATGCCACCACAGGCACCATTTTCCTCGCTTTAGTCGGTTTATTTAATATTGTCGGAACATATAGCGCAGGCTGGCTGGGTGGAAAATATTCCAAGCCCCGATTATTGATGGGTTTATATGGCCTGCGTGGTATAGCGATTATTGGCTTTTTAGCACTGCCTTTAACCACATGGACAATTTATGCCTTTGGTGTGATTATGGGATTACTGTGGCTCTCTACCGTACCCCTCACCAATGGCATTGTGGCCAATATGTTTGGGGTTAAATATCTCTCCATGCTCAGTGGCATCGTATTTTTTACCCATCAAGTCGGTTCATTTTTTGGCGGATGGCTCGGTGGTGTCAATCACGACATGACTGGCAACTACAATATGGTGTGGATGTTTTCGATCCTACTGAGTGTATTGGGTATAGTGGTGCATTTCTTCGTCAATGAGGAGGCTGTGATTCATGACTGATTCTCTACTTGGATTAAAAACCATGATTGCCTTGGCTGTGATTGGATTACTTAGTTTAGCGATTCTATTGTAGTTCAAAACACCGCAACTGTTTGAATATTTCAATCAAGCGTTCTGCCCACATTAATGCTTAAAAATCAGCACTTAAACAGCAAAAAAACTGCTTTATTTTGCTGTTTATATTAAAAGTTTAATAATCATAAATTTAATAATTTTTCGTTGTTATTTCATAAGTTTAGCATTTCTTTTGATTTTGTATTCTGGTCATTTTTGATTAAATTTTTCTCACAGCAAAATAATTTGAGAACAAAATGACCAGCCTCACCCAACTATCACAAGCCATTCATGATGCACCGCGTTGGCATCAAGCAGAACAATTTCAAAATCCAGAAGAAATCAGCATTATCCCCTTACAAGGTGAAGCATTAGGTGCAGTCGTTTTTGGTTTAGATGCCCGTAAAGCGCAAGCCGGTGAAACGATTTATCGTTTAAAACAAGCTTTGGCTGAACACTTGATTTTAATTTTCAAAAAACAAAGTTTAGATGATTTACAGTACTTGGCTTTCACCAGTTATTTTGGCTCTATTTTCCGCCCAAGTGCAGACAATCCAGTACTTGCAACACAATCGGATACTGGCACGCCACCCGATGTCGTTCCTGTATCTAATGCCGTCGGTCAAGGTGATTACACCGGTCATGGTGAACTTTCACCACATGCCGATCACCAATGGACACCGCAACCCTCTTTCGGTTCATTACTCTATGCCATTGAACTTCCGGAAGGTGGCGGTCAAACCTCATGGTTCAATACCATTAAGGCTTATGAGGCTTTAGACCGTGATACTCAAAAACATATTGATGAGTTGCAACTGATCACCTACAACCCATTTGTCCGTCGACAACAGGTTCAAGACAATGACACCAATGGCTATGGCACAAGTCCTTTATACCGTTTTAAAGATCAACCGATTATTGGGCATGCTTATCCACATCCTTTGGTACGCACGCATCCGGAAAGTGGTCGCAAAGCACTTTGGCTGAATACACGAAGTGAAGTGGAATTGGTGAATTATGATGATCAAGCAGGGAGTGAATTAATCGCTTCATTACGTGAACATATCTTAAAACCTGAATTCCGCTATGAACATCAATGGGAACAAGGTGATATCGTATTCTGGGACAATCAAGTCACGCTACATTCACGACGCCCTTTCCCTTCCGATCAACGCCGTTTATTGAAACGCATCAGTCTTGCAGGAGGTCGTCCTTTCTAAGGATTGCTTAAATAAAAACAATAAAAAAATAATAAAAATACCCAGTTTTGAACATCTTGAAATAACAATAACTAAGATTCAAGATGTTCAAATTTTTTGTTCTGCCCATCTCACAATTTAAATTGCTCAATTCAATATTCCAGCAAACTTCGCATCGTAACTCTCACTTGTCTGGTTGCTTAGTGGTGCATCTATACCTTAGTTTTGAAACTGTAACCATTATTTATGGATGGTGAGTTAGACCACAATCAGTCCAAAGGTAATCACGATAAAAATTGGTGGAAATGAAGTGCAATAAATGACTGCTATTAGAGATATTTTACATAAAAACATCATTCCAAAAATTTTGCCAAAATTAAAGCTTCACTGGATATGATTTCATTTTTGAATGAATTTATCTCCCTGCTGCAAAAATGACTAAACCGTCTTATCGGCAACTTGCTGAATCCAATATTAAGCGTAAAGAAAATTAATAATATAAGCAGTGAAAAACCCCAAATACGGTTAAAATATAGTCGATGGTATTTATCCAATAATTTCAGAATTATTAGAAAAGAGCACGATCATGAATGAAAAAAATGCATCTTATAAATGTATAGTTTGTGGAAAACATTTCCCGATAAAAAGTCTCATCCCGATGGGTACAGTACGCAAAGTCATTACAGAAGCCATTTCACAGGATTTTCCAGAATGGTCACCTCATAGTTATATTTGTCAGGCAGATTTAACCAAGTATCGAATTCAGTATGTTCATTCATTGTTAAAGTCTGAAAAAGGTGAAGTGACTGATCTTGAGTATGAAGTGATTAACAGCATGCAACAGCATGAACTCATCACAAAAAATGTTGAAACCAAACTAGACCAAAACTGGACTTTTGGCGAAAGACTGGCAGATAAAATTGCATCTTTTGGTGGAAGTTGGGCCTTTCTGATTTGTTTTGCTATTTTTTTAGCCATCTGGATTATTGTGAATACTGTGGTTATGATCTCACATCCTGCTGATCCTTATCCTTTTATCCTGTTAAATTTAATCCTGTCCTGTATAGCGGCTATTCAAGCACCGGTGATTATGATGAGCCAAAATAGACAAGAAGCAAAAGATAGATTGCGTTCACAAAATGATTATCAAATTAACTTAAAAGCCGAGCTGGAAATTCAACATTTGCATGAAAAATTAGATCATCTTTTAATGCATCAGTGGGATAGACTGGCTGAAATACAAGAAATACAACTCGAGTTACTCTCTGAAATGAGTAAAAAACATTAAAAATTTATGGATGTTCTCATTCACATTCAACAACTCAGAAAACTGGAATGAGTTAATTGCCCAAATGGTTATCGCAAAAAATACAGCCTACAGATTTGATGAAATCTAAAGATGAACTCTACTTCAGAATGCTCATTTTATCCTTGTCAAAATTTCACATTATTCTGTGCATAAAAAACCCGTAAGCCTTCGCTTACGGGTTTTTCAATCTAAGACTTAAATCAAGCTTAGAATAAACGGTTCATACCATTCAATGTTGCTACGCGGTACGCTTCCGCCATGGTCGGATAGTTAAAGGTGGTTTCAACAAAGTATTTAATCGTGTTGTGACCACTATTCATCACCGCTTGACCAATGTGAATAATTTCTGAAGCATTGTTACCGAAACAATGGACACCCAAAATTTCCAGCGTGTCACGATGGAATAGAATCTTCAATTCACCCACGGTGTCACCGGTAATTTGTGCACGCGCCAAATGACGGAAAGATGCTTGCCCTACTTCGTAAGGAATTTTATCTTCAGTCAATTCTTGTTCAGTCTTACCAATCGATGAAATTTCCGGAATGGTATAAATACCTGTCGGAATATCCTTAACCGGTGCAACATGTTCACCGCTCATGTTTGAACCTGCACAACGACCTTGGTCATAAGCAGCAGAAGCAAGTGATGGCCAGCCAATCACGTCACCGGCAGCGTAGATGTTTTCTACTTCAGTCTGGTATTGATCATTTACGGTTAACTGACCACGACTGTTGGGTTGAATACCCACATTCTCAAGGCCTAAACCATCAGTATTACCCGAACGGCCGTTACACCATAAAATGGCATCCGCTTTAATTTTCTTACCACTTTGTAAATGCATCACCACGTGATCATCGAAGGTTTCAAGATGATCCAGTTGTTCGTTATGACGGATCAATACCCCCTGTTCACGCAAACGGTAAGACAAGGCATCAGAAATTTCGTCATCTAAATAGCTGAGTAATTTGTGCTGTGTATTGATCAAATCAACTTTATGGTCCAGACCAATGAAGATTGACGCATATTCACAACCAATGACACCTGCACCATAAATGATGATTTTCTGGATTGAAAAATCAAGATCCAAAATTTTGTCTGAATCAAATACACGTGGATGATTAAAATCAAGCGCTGCTGGACGGTACGGACGCGAACCTGTCGCAATCACCAACTGTTGGAAAACAATAGTTTCTTTAATACCATCATCACTGAAAATCAGTACTGTATTTTTATCCTGGATGTATGCACGACCATGATAAATATCAATTTTATTGCGATCGTAAAAACGCGAATGCGTTTCAACCTGTTGCTGAATCACTTTATGTGCATTACGCAATACTTGTTTCATGGTGAACTGTTTCCAGTCGCCCACTTTCTGGAACATTGGGTCACGTTGGTAACGTAAAATGCTCGATACTGTTTGACGTAATGCTTTACTTGGAATAGTACCTACATGAGTACAGTTACCGCCTAACTGCTCACGCATATCAATGATTGCAACACGCTTGCCTGATTTGGCAAGTTTCATTGCTGCGCCTTCACCAGCTGGGCCTGAACCGAGAACTACCGCGTCGTATTTAACGAAAGTTCCACTAACGACCTCTTTTTTACGTGGCATTCAACGCTCCTTTAATCAAAATCTATCTTTAATCAATCTAAGTTATATTATGACGTAATTCCCATGCATTTGGTGTATTTAGCTGACATATATTGAGTGATAACAACATTTTTTAAATGAATATCGTTTTTGCCCTATTTGAGCCTAAGTTCGCTATAATACAGGGGCTATTATGTCTCGCATCTCCCCCGTCAAAAACAGTGGAAAAGTTGAATATGTCTGAAAACCGTAAACCAGAACAGGGTGTCAAACTTCGTGGCGCAGAGAAGGTCGCTCGTATTCCTGTAAAAGTTGTACCTACGGTTGAAACGCCACGCAAACCGGATTGGATTCGCGTCAAAATGGCGGCTCCTGATGAAGTTCAACGGATTAAAACCACATTACGCGCACAAAAATTACATACAGTTTGTGAAGAAGCAGCTTGTCCTAACCTGCCGGAATGTTTCGGTGGCGGTACAGCAACCTTTATGATTATGGGCGATATCTGTACCCGTCGCTGCCCATTCTGTGATGTTGCACATGGTCGCCCAAATGCACTTGATCCAGATGAACCCCGTCATATGGCAGAAACCATTGCCAATCTTGGTTTGAAATATGCAGTCATCACCTCGGTTGACCGTGATGACCTTCGAGATGGTGGTGCGCAGCACTTTGTAGACTGTATTAAAGAAGCACGTGATTTAAGTCCAAAAACATTACTTGAAATTCTAGTTCCAGATTTCCGTGGTCGTATGGATGTGGCTTTACGTATTATGACGGAATGCCCGCCAGACGTATTCAACCACAACATTGAAACAGTGCCGCGCTTGTATAAAGCAATGCGTCCGGGTTCTGATTATCAGCACTCATTAGACCTGCTTAAAATGTTTAAAGAGTACTGCCCTGACATTCCGACCAAATGTGGATTGATGGTTGGTTTGGGTGAAACTGAAGAAGAAGTACTGGCATTGCTTGATGATCTTCGCGCACATGACGTGGATTACATCACCATCGGTCAGTATTTACAGCCTTCTAAGCAGCACGCACCGATTGACCGCTTCGTAACACCGGAAGAATTTGAACGCTACACTGCACATGGTCAAAAGCTCGGTTTCAGAAACATTTGGGCTGCACCGATGGTTCGTTCAAGCTACTTTGCTGACCGTCAATATTATGGCGAACCTGTTCCAGCAGTACGTCGTAAAGCCGATCCTGCCAAGAAAATTGCCGTACAAACCATTGAAGCTTAATTTATTCTAAATAAAAATCAGCCTGATTTAATGATGCCAATCTAATCCATTTAGGTTGGCATTTTTGTTTTTAAGATTCTGAAAATATTGAGATATAAAAAATCCCCTATTCAAATAGAGGATTTTTTAAAGAATTATAGATAAAAAGCTATAGATTAAGCCACTTTACTCGGCACACCGCTATGGAAACGGAATAAATCATCCGGAGTTAAAATCAGGTTTTTTTCAACTTCACGAAAATGGGCAATACGCTGCTGAATATCTTCTTTAGGATTTTTTAACTTTGACGTTTGAGCGACATCCAATGCCAATGCCAAATAATCCTCAAAGTGACGAGATTCAGACTTGAGAAGATAACGGTAGTATCGACCCAAGTCTTCATCTACAAGCGGTGCTAGCGCATAGAAACGCTCACATGAACGCGCTTCTACAAAAGCACCAATCACCATAATGTCAATTAAAGCTTCAGGCTCATAAGTCCGCACTTCTTTGCGCAATCCACCTGCATAACGACCTGCACTAATCGATTGCCATTCCTGCCCGCGTTTGGTCATTAGTTCAAGCACTTGTTCGTAGTGCAACATTTCTTCACGCACCAACTGTGCCAGCTTAACCTGCAAATCGGTAAAGAACGTGTAGCGAAACATCAGGTTCATGGCCGTACCTGCTGCTTTCTTTTCACAATTGGCATGGTCTTGCATGAGTAACTCCAAGTTATTCATTGCTTCATCTAACCATGCTTTAGGCGTTTCACATCCCAAGAAGCCAAGAACTGGCTTCATCAGATCATCATAATTTATTAATGACATAATTCTAAAAACTTATCTTGCTGATTTAATGACAGCTTTCATTTGTTGAACGGCTTGGGCTAAACCCACAAACACAGCATCGGCAATAATGGAATGACCAATATTGAGTTCATGAATTTGCGGAATTTGAGCAATTGGCGTGACATTTTCAAGGTTTAAACCATGCCCTGCATTCACCAATAAACCTTTAGAGGCGGCATATTCTGCACCTTGAACAATACGCTCAAGTTCGTGCTGTTGTGCTTCTGCTGTTTTTGCATCTGCATAAGCACCGGTATGAATTTCAATGGTCGGCGCACCACAGGCAATTGCGGCATCAATTTGTGCGATATCGGCATCAATAAACAAAGACACTTCACAACCAATAGCAGTCAAGGCTTTGGTGGCTGCTTTAACCTCTTCAAAATGACCTAAAACATCCAAGCCACCTTCAGTGGTGACTTCCTGACGTTTTTCTGGAACGAAGCAAACATGATGCGGCTTGATTTCTTTGGCAAATTCAACCATTTCAGCGGTCACAGCCATTTCAAGATTCATATGCGTTTTCAATAACGGACGCATACGACGCACATCATCATCCTGAATATGACGACGGTCTTCACGTAAATGCAGGGTAATCCCTTCTGCACCGGCTTGTTCACAAATCAATGCAGCATTGACTGGATCTGGATATGTGGTTCCGCGCGCCTGTCGCAAAGTCGCCACATGGTCAATATTTACACCAAGCAATGCAGCCATAACAATTTCCTAACCATGATTAAAAATTAAGATTTAAATTGAGTATTTTGAACCCACAATTGACGGCTTTTAAGCGGTCGGTCTCCCAAAAGAGAGGTGATCATCTGCCGATACAGTTGCGCCAACAATTGTAACTGCTCTGGGTTGAAATCCCTACCTTTTTCATAATCACGCATCGACAGAATTTGCTGTCCCGATAAAGTTGAACGTGACTGTTGAGCGGTGGGAATAAAACCTTCATTGAGCTGAAAAAAATAGTGCTGTGTTGCTTGAATCTCGTGCTGCTGAGCATCCGTGCTAAAGTCGAGTGCATAGCCAAGCTCTTCTAAAAGTGCATGTTCAAACTGACGCAAAATTTGTCTTAGAAAAAGATGAGGATTTTCGTGTTGTGCCAATTGCTGTAGTTGTTGCAAGGTCTGATGATATTGCACGAAGGTCTGTGGCATTTCGACTTCAACTGGACACAAACGAAGAATAAGTTCATTCAAATAAAAGCCGGAAAAGAAGGCATCGCCAAAGAAAAAAACCGGCTGATTGACAATTTCCAGTTTAGTAAAATTTTTAAGATCCGATTTTCCAGAAGCTTGTAAGCAAATCGGTTGATATTGCGGAGGCGGCGTTTGTCTTAAGATTCCATCAACGCGACCATGCTCCTGCGTAAACAGATGCACGATATGACTACGCTCACGGTATTTACGATGATGGATTAAATAGCCATGCAATTCTTCATTTCGCATGAATAATAAATCTAGTCTTTTTTCTTTTTAGAGTCTGTTTCTTCATCATCCCCATCAGGAATGACCGCACCCACAACGGCAGCAGTTCCTTTAACCACGCCCTTCGTGGTTTTATAAGCCACTTTTACAGGGACAGTAACAAGTTTATGAATACAGCCTTGCAGAAAAAAAACACATGCTACAACTGCCAATACCTTGATCATCACTATTCCCTATAAAAGCGTTACTTATCAAAACGGTTTAGATATCGCTATAACCCAAACTTTTCAATGCACGTTCATCATCAGACCAACCGCCTTTCACTTTAACCCAAAGTGTCAGCATGATCTTTTGTTCAAACATTTTTTCCATATCAGCGCGCGCATCCATACCGATTTTTTTCAGCTTCGCGCCTTTTTCACCAATCACAATGGCTTTTTGGCCTTGGCGATCAACAAAAATAGTCGCATCGATATAGGTACATGCTGGTTTTGGACGACCGGTTTTTTCATGAACAGTCGCTTCTTCAGTCTTGAACGACTCAATCTGCACCGTTAAATCATACGGCAGTTCCTCACCCAACTGACGCATGATCTTTTCACGAATTACTTCAGACGCAAGGAAGCGCTCTGAACGGTCAGTAATTTGATCCAATGCATACAAGGGTGGCTGAAACGGTAAATAGTGTTCAATCGTGTCACGCAAATGATCAAGATTTGAAGCACGCAAAGCTGAAACAGGAACAATTTCTGCGAAATTCATCAACTTCGCTCGTTCTTGAATCAATGGCAAGGCACTGTTTTTATTTTCAAAAGTGTCAATTTTATTGATCACGAGAATAACCGGCATTTCTGCATTTTTAAGTTTTTCCAAAACCAGTTCATCGTTTTGAGTCCACTTTTGAGCATCAACCACAAATAACACCAAGTTCACGTCACGTAGTGCAGAAGATGCCGCACGGTTCATCATTTTATTGATGGCACGGACTTCTTTTTTGTGCATCCCTGGCGTATCCACAAAGACCGCCTGAGACTTTTCACGCGTATCAATACCGACAATCTTATGACGAGTCGTTTGCGGCTTACGTGAAGTAATGGAAAGTTTTTGACCTAAAATATGGTTCATTAACGTAGATTTACCCACGTTTGGACGTCCAACAATGGCTACAAATCCACTTTTAAAATCTGCAGGAATAGTTGTGCCTTGTGAACTGAAAAAATCATTAATCAGGTCGTTGCCGTTGCTTTTCGGCTCGTGATCAGCATCGATGTGATCAGAATGTGTAGTCATGCAGATTACTGCTCCAATTGTTTTAAAATATCTGCCGCTACTGCTTGCTCAGCAAAGCGACGGCTGGATCCTTCACCATACAATACAGGCAAACCCTCGATAATACATTCCACTTTGAAATGCTGATTCGGGGCATCGCCTTGAATATCCACAACATCGTAAATAGGAAGAGGCTTTTTACGGGCTTGTAAATATTCCTGTAAACGTGATTTGGGATCTTTGAGTTGGTCTGTAGGCTCAATATGGTCTAAATATGGTAAATACCATTTCAGTACGATTTCTTGCAAGACTTTTAAATCATTGCAGTCGACATAAATTGCACCAATAATCGCTTCTACAGTATCAGCAAGAATAGATTCTCGATGATGTCCACCCGATTTCAACTCACCTGTGCTTAAGATTAAACACGGACCAAGTTTCAAATCGTTTGCAATTTTGCCTAATGCTTCTTGACGAACCAATGTGGCACGCATACGCGTTAAACGCCCTTCATTTTCATGAGGGTAGGCTTGATACAAATAATGGGCAATGATCATCCCTAACAATGAATCGCCTAAAAACTCTAGACGCTCATAGTTAGATTTATGACTTACCGAGCGGTGTGTCAGTGCAAGCTGCAATAATTCAGGCTGTTTGAACTGATAACCGATACGGCTGACTAAGTGCATATCACTTAGTTTGGACTGACCTTTGATCAAAACTTTTCTCGAACTTTAACACTAAATCTATATTGAGTAAGAACGGCTTTCTTATCTCATAATCTTTTTTCACTTGCAGACCATCGGTATTGATGACTTGAGCAACATCTTTAAAATTGATATCACGAATGCCATTCATATCGAAACGCTGCCCCATCTGTTTCTCAAATTCAGAAGGTGCAATGTTTTTTGGACTACTTTGCATTAACTCCGTAATCTGATTATCGATCAGTCGATCATCTACATACGGTCCCCAAACAGCAATAACAATTTTCACTAAAAAAGCAAAACCAATAATTGCAATTAAAATTGCAATATAGGATGCTCCTTGTTGATTTTTACGCATTTTTTATTTTTCCACAATCATGCTTAATCAATTTTACCGTTACGACTAAATGACGGCAATTTAAAACCAGGCTCTTTATGCATCCAGATATAGAATGCACGACCTGTTAAGTTTTCCTCTGGTACAAAGCCCCAAAAACGACTGTCAGCACTTTGATCACGATTATCCCCCATCGCGAAGTAATGACCTTGTGGAACTTTGACTTCCCAATATAAACCATTTTCAGCCGAGTATTTACCATTTTCAACATAATTAATAAACGGTGCTTGGCGTGCAACATTTACACCGTCAAGCTCACGCATTTTAAAAGTATGTTTACCCAGTGTTTCTTGATGATAAATCGACGTTGGTGTATCTAAAATGTCTTTTTCACGGCTAAATTCAACTGGAACTTTAGCGACCTTATTACCGTTAATTGAAAGCTGACCGTGATCATAAACAATATGATCACCTGGCAAACCCACAACACGTTTAATATAGCTAATGGTCGGTTGTGGTGGATAACGGAATACAATCACATCCCCACGTTCTGGTTTACCCACCTCAATCACTTTGGTATTTACAATAGGTAAGCGGATACCATAGTTAAATTTATTCACCAGAATAAAATCACCGGTTTCTAATGTCGGTACCATCGAATCTGATGGAATATTAAAAGGTTCATATAAAAATGAACGCAGGATCAGGACGACTGCCAACACCGGCCAAAAGTCATAAGCCCATGTAATAATGAAATTTTCATTATCCTTGCCTAGAGTTTGTCTTTGTTTAAAGACAAACTTATCCAACAACCACACCAAAAAGAAAATTAATGTGGCTGGTACAAGGATTAAATTAAAATCAAAATCCATGGGCTTATATCCTCAATCTTATTATCTTTCTACTTTCAATACAGCCAGGAACGCTTCTTGCGGGATTTCAACACTACCCACTTGCTTCATGCGTTTCTTACCTTCTTTTTGCTTGGATAGAAGTTTCTTCTTACGTGAAACGTCACCACCATAACATTTAGCCAATACGTTTTTACGCATTGCTTTTACAGTTGAGCGCGCAATAATTTGTGCACCAATCGCAGCTTGAATGGCCACATCAAACATCTGACGTGGAATCAACTCTTTCATTTTCTCAACCAATGCAATACCACGGTGACGCGCATCATTACGATGAACAATCATCGCCAAAGCATCAACTTTTTCACCATTAATCAACACATCCACTTTCACCAGTGATGAGCTTTCAAAACGTACAAAGTTGTAATCCAGTGAGGCAAAACCACGTGAACATGATTTCAATTTATCAAAGAAGTCCATCACCACTTCAGCTAGAGGAATTTCAAAAGTCAATGAGACTTGCTTACCCAAGAACTTCATTTCTTTTTGAACACCACGGCGTTCTACACATAATGTCATGACGTTACCCAAGTATTCTTGAGGAACCAAGATATGACATTCAGCAATTGGTTCACGTAAATCTTCAACTGTTGAACCATCGGGCATTTTCGATGGACTGTCGATGTAAATGGTTTCGCCATTTTTCATTAGTGATTCATAAACTACCGTTGGTGCGGAGCTGATGAGGTCTAAATCATATTCACGCTCTAAACGCTCTTGCACAATTTCCATGTGCAGCATACCTAAGAAGCCACAACGGAAACCAAAACCTAAGGCATCGGAGCTTTCTGGTTCAAAGAACAATGCTGAATCATTAATTTGTAATTTATGTAGCGCTTCACGGAACGGTTCAAAATCGCTGGCATCAATTGGGAACAGACCTGCATAGACCTGCGGTTTAACCTTTTTAAAGCCCGGCAATACAGCAACATCTGGTGTAGCCGCTAAAGTAATGGTATCGCCCACTGGCGCACCAAAAATATCCTTAATCCCGGCAATCACAAAACCCACTTCACCGGCTTCTAACTCACCTGTTTCAGTGTGTTTAGGGTTAAAAATACCCACTGAGGTCACGATGTGGGTTTGACCAGTCGATTTGACCAGCATTTTATCGCCCTTACGGATACGACCATGTTTGATACGAACCAGCGAGACAACGCCTAAATAGTTATCGAACCAAGAATCGACAATCAAGGCTTGTAAAGCAGCATCCCGATCACCCACTGGCGGTGGAATCACATTGACCAGTGTTTCTAAAACACCTTCAACGCCTAAGCCAGTTTTTGCAGAACATGTGGGTGCTTCTGTCGCCTCAATTCCGATAATATCTTCAATTTCTTGAACGACACGCTCAGGTTCAGCTTGAGGTAAATCAATCTTGTTTAAAACAGGAAGAACTTCAAGACCTTGTTCAAGGGCGGTATAACAGTTCGCTACCGATTGAGCTTCTACACCTTGTGCCGCATCCACAACCAATAAAGCTCCTTCACAGGCTGCTAGCGAGCGTGATACTTCATAGGAAAAGTCAACGTGTCCTGGAGTATCAATAAAGTTAAGTTGATATTCTTGACCATTTGGATGGGTGTAATACAAGGTTACTGACGTAGCTTTAATGGTAATTCCGCGTTCGCGCTCAATGTCCATTGAATCAAGGACTTGTGCTTGCATTTCGCGAGCTTGCAGACCACCACAGGTTTGAATGAATCGATCGGCAAGCGTCGACTTACCATGATCGATATGTGCAATAATCGAAAAATTTCGTATATTATTGATATTAACTGACTTTTTAGCAACTGCCATAAACTACTCTAAATCAAAACACACAATCACATACTCGAACAAACAAAGTATTTATGACGTGCAAAAAAGGATATTCCGAAGATGTTGCACAGTATAAGCAGTAGATAGTTAAAAATACAGAGAGCTTTTAAAAATAGTCCGTTTCTTCTGCAAAACTTTGCTATAAACCATCCTCGCCCAAGTATTGATATATGAATGTAATGACAGCAATTAAATCAGGTCTTTTAAGCTTTAATTGACAGGAATGTAGCGATCAATATTAATCTTTCAAACTAATATTGGTGAAATCCAGCGGATTAATATCTGCTGCTATGGGTTGATAGGCTTGGGTAAATGTCGGTGACATGCGTTTTGGTCGACCTGTTGCAATTTCGATACACGCCCATTTGGTATTTCCCGTGAATAAAACACTGTGGTCCTGAGGACGATAGAAAACGTATTGACGGAAAGAATAGAGTGCATTGATCTCGCTCAACCAAGTACGCAAGATAATTTTTTCGCCTTCAAATGCAGCTTTACGATATTGCACATGATGCTCAATCGCTACCATCGCATGTTTCAGTTCAAGATACTCCTTAAGTCCCAAACCCAAGGCCTCAATATGTGCAGTAGCAACTTCCTGTATCCATTGCATATACACCACATTATTCACATGTCCCAAACTGTCAATATGATCTGCTTGAACGGTCATTTCTAAATCAAAAACTGTGCTCATATATTCTTTAAATCCTTACTCGTTGCAAAAATTTCGTTCAAGGAAACACAGTCTACGTAATTTTAAGATCGAGTAGAATTGCAAAATATAAAAAACCACTCATTTTCAGAGTGGTTTGGCTGTTCATTTATTGAGACTATTCAATACGCATTCCCAAAATTGCGCGTTGATCTTGACGAATAACCGAAACCCGAGCAATTGAACCTTTTTTCAACTCAGACACAGATTTAATAAAATCATTACTATTCAAAATGGTTTTATTATTGATTTGAGTAATGATATCCCCTGCAGCCATACGTGCCTGTGCAGCAATACCGCCTCGCTTCACTTCCTCTACCAAAATACCGCCTTTAATATCCAGCTGTGCTTGTTCAGCAGCGGTTAGGTTACGAATGCTAACGCCTATAACAGGACCTTTTTGCTCAGCAGTTTGTTCCACTTTTGCCGGGGTGTCATCTGGAGCAGTCGTCACTGTCGCTGAGATATTACGGGTTTTATCATCGCGTAAAACTTGCAACTGAATCACTTGATTAGGCGTAGTCCGGTTTAAATAATTCAACAAATCAGAAGTTCTTGAAATGGGTGAGCCATTATATTTCAGGATTACATCGCCCGACTTAAAGCCGGCTTTGGCTGCAGGTGAATTTGGCGCCACCTGTGTCACCAGTGCACCTTCAGGTTTAGACAGGTGATAAGATTCTGCAAGGGTACGATCAATATCTTGCAGCATTATGCCTAAGTATGAACGCGTCACCTTGCCATTCTTTTTCAACTGCTCTGCCACATCCATGGCCACATCAATCGGAATAGAGAATGACAAGCCCATATATCCGCCAGTACCACTAAAGATTCGTGAGTTCACCCCAACCACTTCACCGTTTTGGTTAAACAGTGGACCACCTGAATTCCCGGGATTCAAAGCCACATCGGTTTGAATAAATGGAACTGAGGTTTCGCCCATCATGTTGCGCATTTTTGCGCTGACAATGCCCGCTGATGCAGAATAATCAAAGCCAAACGGAGAACCAATCGCCAGTACCGGCTCTCCCACTCTGAGTCGATCGACATTACCGGTACGTAATTCAGGGAAATTCGAGCCGTTGACTTTTAGAAGCGCAACATCGGTACGCTCATCACTTCCAACAACAGTCGCATCAATTTCACGGCGATCATTCAGCATGATCGTAACTTTAGAAGCATCTTCTACCACATGATGATTCGTTAAAAGGTAACCATCTTTACTGATAAAGAATGCGCTGCCATAACCGGTTTTTTCTTGTGGGGCTTGTTGCTGGGGAATAATCACCCGATTACCAAAGAAACGTTTTAATATTTCAGGAACTTGCTGCTGCAGCAATTCTTGTTCTGTCATTTTTTTAACGACATTTACGCTGACCACTGCCGGACTGACTTGTTCTACCAGATTGGAAAAGTCTACTGACGATGCTGCTTGTGTTTGCGCTGCAGCTATCGTAAATACCGCAGCATAAATTCCTTTTTGTACATAGCGATTTTTCATATCAAGCATTCGCTCCATTTCGTTATAAATATGTGTAGACAGTTTCTAGCATAAACTTTGTCTATCTTGGGTAATAATATGTTTGATTATATTTGTATAAACAACAGCTTAAAGTTTTCTTAAAAGTTTGTTGGTTTATTACTTTTTCTCATCATACATTAGCATATTTACTCTTGTTTTTTGATCAAAAAAGCGTTGTTATTAG
The DNA here is from genome assembly GCF_002135195.1 of Acinetobacter terrae. Taxonomy (NCBI): domain Bacteria; kingdom Pseudomonadati; phylum Pseudomonadota; class Gammaproteobacteria; order Moraxellales; family Moraxellaceae; genus Acinetobacter; species Acinetobacter terrae. The sequence goes on along the minus strand of NZ_NEGF01000013.1, from coordinate 14,202 downwards.
CGAACTTTTTTTCAAATTAGCTGATGGACATGTCTAATTTAAACACTACGCATCATTTTGATGTGATCATTGTGGGAAGTGGCGGTGCTGGCCTAAGTCTGGCTTTATCGCTACCCGATCATTTCAATATTGCAGTTTTGGCAAAATCGACTTTAACTGATGCCAGTACTTTTTATGCGCAAGGCGGTGTCGCGGCTGTTTTAGATGAAACCGATTCAATTGAACAGCATATTGATGACACCATGATTGCAGGTGCACAGCTATGTGAGATTGAGGCGGTAAAACAGACGGTTGAAGGTGGTAAACCTTCGGTTGATTTTCTTTTAAAGCATGGTGTGCAATTCACCTTAGATGAACAAGAACAACTCCATTTAACCCGTGAAGGTGGGCATTCACAGCGACGAATTATCCATGCCGCAGATGCAACCGGTCGCGCCATTTCAACTACTTTGGTTGAACGTGCCCAAGAAAAACAAAACATCACTATTTTTGAAAATTATATTGCCATTGATTTAATTACTTCGCAAAAATTAGGGCTGAAAGATCAAGGCAATCGTGCTCTTGGCTTATACGCGCTCGATGAAAAAACTGAAAAAGTACATACCTTCTTAGCACCTTCTACTGCTCTGGCATGTGGCGGGGCAATGAAAGCCTATCTGTATACATCCAATCCTGATATTGCCACCGGTGATGGTATTGCCATGGCTTATCGTGCCGGTTGCCGCGTTGCCAATATGGAATTCAACCAGTTCCATCCAACTTGTCTTTATCATCCTCAAGCGCGTTCATTTTTAATTACTGAAGCCATGCGTGGTGAAGGCGCTTATTTACGTCTGCCCGATGGTGAACGCTTCATGCTGCGTTTTGACGAACGTGCTGAACTTGCACCACGTGATATTGTGGCGCGTGCCATTGACTATGAAATTAAGCGTTTGGGTATTCGTCATGTCTGGCTCGACATTAGCCATAAACCTGCTGAATTTGTGAAGGAACATTTCCCTACCCTGTATGCCCGTTTGTTAGAACTGGGCATCGATATCACTACAGAAATGATTCCGGTGGTTCCTGCTGCGCACTATACCTGTGGCGGAGTGATGGTCGATGAAAATAGCCAGACCGACATTGAAGGACTCTATGCCATTGGTGAAACCTCTTATACTGGTTTGCATGGTGCTAACCGAATGGCAAGTAATTCCCTTTTAGAATGTTTTGTCTATGGAATGAGTGCTGCAAAACATATCGAAAGTCAGTTCAATACCGATTACATCTCCCCAGATGTACCGGCCTGGGATGACTCTCAGGTCATGAACCCTGATGAAGATGTGGTGATTTTGCAAAACTGGGATGAACTGCGTCAGACCATGTGGAACTATGTCGGCATTGTACGGACCACGAAACGTTTAGAACGTGCGCTACACCGGATTGAAATGCTGAAACGGGAAATCACTGAGTATTATCAAGATTATCAAGTCAGCAAGAATCTGATTGAACTGCGTAATTTAGTGCTCGTGTCCGAGATGATTGTGCGCTGTGCCATGGAGCGTAAAGAATCACGCGGTCTGCACTTCACCTTGGACTATCCTGAATTGGCGGATGAATTACGTAAAACTGTACTGACTCCACCCAACTTTAAAGTGGAAACACCGTTGGTTAATGCAGAAAGTTAAATTTAAGCACAGGCAAAACCCGTAAAAAGCCGAACAGAAATGTTCGGCTTTTTAACTCGACCATAGACTAGAATTATCGCTGAGGTGGAATAGAATAAGTACCCACAACATGGGCGATCGGTTCATCCGAATCAAGGGAATATAACCAAACATCACCGACAATCAGTGCCTTGCCCACTTTCATCAATCGGCAAACTGCACGAATATCCTGTTCTGCGGATGGCCTTCTTAAAAAATTAGTGGATAGATTGGTGGTCACTGCCAAAGCAACAATGCCGATCTCGCCTAGTATCGCAATATAAAGTGCATAATCGGCAGCAGTCATCATGGTTGGTCCTGATACCGTTCCGCCGGGTCTTAAATCAGCAGCAGCCACATGATAAATAATGGATGCAGCTTTTTCAGTCACTGCTTCTATTTCGCATTTTTCCAGACTTTGTGGAAATTCAGCCTGTAAAAAAGAAATAATCTCTGCCTTAGTACTTTTCATTTATATTTCATCTTCATCCCTGATGATACTGAATATAAAAGAATAACTCACCTTAAGCACTGATCTTTTTGATCTTTGTTTCAATCTGAAAAAGTTATTTCAGATAAGCCACTGCCTGTTCAAACACCTGTTCAGGACTTTGAGTAGCATCTAAACGCTTAATCCGTTCACCTTGTTGTTCCCACAGCTCTTGATAACCTGATCGAACTTTCTCAAAAAAAGTGGCTTTCTCCTGTTCAAAGCGATCGAGTGCTCCACGTTCACGTGCGCGTAACATGCCCAGTTCCGTCGGTGCATCCAGCCAAAAAGTGATATTCGGCATATGCGAGACAAAATTTGCATTCAATAATTGCAATTTTTCTTTACTTAATCCACGCCCCGCACATTGATAGGCAAAACTGGCATCGGTAAAACGATCACAGAGTACAGTTTTACTTGTAGCCAATGCCGGCACAATCACTTGCTGCAAATGTTGCGCACGTGCAGCGTACATTAAAAGCAACTCAGTATCATTGGACATGCTTTCTTCATGATTGACCGACAACAGTAGCGAACGGATTTGTTCTGCCATCGGTGTACCGCCCGGCTCACGAGTAAGCACCACTTGCTGACCTTGCTGTTCTAAATAGTCATAAATTTTACGAATGAGTGTGGTTTTCCCGACACCTTCAGTGCCTTCAAAACTAATAAACATCCATCACTCCTTCTTCGATTTTAAAACTGACAAGTAATCCTGCACTGCACGATTATGCTCATCTAAACTTGCGGTAAATTTATGTCCACCATTGCCGGTTGCGACAAAATAAATATTGTTTGATGCATCCGGATGCATCGCTGCCTCAATCGCTTTTTGACTTGGCAAGGCAATTGGTGTTGGCGGTAAGCCATTGTTAGTATAGGTATTATAGGCAGTCGGTGTACGCAAATCTGTACGGGTGATATTGCCTTTATAGTTATCTCCCATACCATAAATCACAGTTGGGTCAGTTTGCAGACGCATCCCCATTTTTAAACGGCGTACAAAGACCCCAGAAACTTGTTCCAATTCACGATCGAGACTGGTTTCTTTTTCCACAATTGAAGCCATAATCAAAGCTTCATATTTATCTTTATAAGGTAGGTCAGAGGCGCGATTTGCCCATGCAGCATCTAAAGATTTCATTTGGCGGTTATATAAATCTGTCAGAATCTTTTTATCTGTTTCGCCTTTGGCAAAGAAATACGTATCCGGTGCAAATAGACCTTCAGGATGATTAAACGGAATATCCAACGCTTGCAGCATTTGATCTTGAGGAAGATTCAGCACTTCTTTGGTGACTAAATTATCTTTCTTTAGAAGTTCAATTAACTGCTTAAAGGTCGTGCCTTCAATCACCAGAATGCGATTCATTTGTGCATTTTCAGAATTCGCGACCATATCCATCACTTGACGAATCGTCATGCCCTGACGCACTTCATACACACCGGCTTTCATGCTGTCATGAATGATAAACTTTTGATAAAGCTTTAATATAATCGGGAAACTGACTTTATCTTCTTTGGCTAAACGATTAATAAAGCCTGAATAGGTATCACCTGTGCCGATGGCCAGCAGCTGCTTTTCACCTTCGACAGGATAAGCCTTAAACAAGCTTGACCATAAGATGACTGAAGCCATGACCACGAAACCTATGAATAGAACGACGAAACCTTTCAATGGAAATACTTTTGTGGCTTTCTTTTTTGAGTTTTTGTTTGTGCTGGACATATTAACGAATCTGAGTCAATTGAAGGATATTAAACAGTTCAATACACGCTTGAACATTCAAAGCTTGCTGATTAAGTTCAGTCACAACTTTCATTGGACTTAAGGCATTACAGAAAAACAGACTTTCAAATTTTGAAATTTCTTCCATATCAATAAAACGCTGTTCGCAATGAATACCTTGCTGCTGCATACGCGCCAAAATCTCTGCCCGCATCACGCCATGGATGCCATTATAACGAAGTTCCGGGGTAATCCATGCATTGTTTAAACGAATGAAACAATTACTGCTTACTCCTTCAACAACAGTGCCTTGCACATCGGTCACTAGTGCTTCCGCCCATCCATGTTGATCAGCCTCATTTTTTAATAATACCTGTTCCAAACGATTCAGGCTTTTTAAACCGACCAAACTGGGCATGGTCAGTCCCAATGCTTGTTGCAGCACACCCGATTTAATTTTTTCAATTTGAAAATCTTCCACCACTTTAGGATAAAAAAATACCCATACATCCGCTGGATGATCAGGCAAACTGTATCCGCGCTGCCCTTCACCACGACTAATGATGACTTTAAGTGTGCCATTCACTTCCAGAAATTGCTGTCGCAATAAACCTAAGCTTTTTTGAATCAAACTCAAATCTGCTTTTAACAGCAGTCGTTCACAACTTAAATGCAGACGTGCCGTATGTAATGCTTCAAGCTCAATTTTGCCATGCCGAACACGCGCAGTCGTAAAACAGCCATCACCATAATGGAAAGCACGATCCAATAATGAAATTTCGTTTATTTCCTGTGCATTTTTAAAACATGGCATATGCAAACATCCTGTGAATGATGACTTAGTTTAAAAATAGCGACGCTGAATTGATAGCTGTTTTATTCATATCAAATTCGTTTCTTATTATTTTTTTAATAAAAAAGATGACGCTATTCTCCGCCTTGTACAGAACATAAATAATTTAAATGTAAAGGATAGTAAAAAATGCGCTCATTAAAAATCGGGGTTTTAGCAGCACTTATTTCGGCAACGTCTTTTGGCGCTTTAGCAAAAGACTTCTTAAACGTTTCTTACGATCCAACCCGTGAATTGTATGAAAACTATAATAAAGAGTTTGGTGCGTATTGGAAAAAAAGTACAGGCCAAGATCTCACTTTCAAACAATCACACGGCGGTTCTGGAAAACAAGCACGCTCAGTCATTGATGGCCTTGATGCAGACGTCGTGACATTAGCACTAGCAGCAGATATTGATGCCATTGCAGAAAATACCAATCTTCTTCCAAAAGACTGGCAGAAAAAGTTTCCAAATAACTCTACACCTTATACATCAACTATCGTATTCCTCGTACATAAAGGCAACCCGAAAGGCATTAAAGACTGGGGCGATTTGGTTAAACCAGATGTCGGCATCATTACCCCAAACCCTAAAACGTCTGGCGGTGCCCGCTGGAACTATTTAGCAGCATGGGCTTGGGCGAAACACCAGGCAGGTGGTAACGATGCCAAAGCGCAAGAATTTGTACGTAAAATCTATAAAAACACCAAAGTTCTTGACTCAGGCGCACGGGGTGCAACAACAACATTTGCCGAGCGTGGTATCGGTGACGTATTACTGGCGTGGGAAAACGAAGCACACCTAGCGATTCGTGAACAGCCGGGCAAGTTTGAAATTATCACACCATCATTGTCTATTTTGGCAGAACCGCCAGTGGCGATTGTTGAAAAGAATGCACAGAAAGATGGCAATCTCACGGTCGCTAAAGCTTACTTAAACTACCTGTATTCACCTGCAGGTCAAACCGTTGCTGCCAATAACTTCTATCGTCCGCGCAATGCCGCTGTATTGGCAAAATACAAATCAGTATTCAAACCTTTGAAACTGGTAACAATTGACAAGGAATTTGGTGGCTGGACTAAAGTACAAAAAGCTCACTTCGATAATGGCGGCATTTTTGACCAGATCGTGAAAGCAAATAGCACCAAATAATCTTGGAAGATCAAAAGCAGCATTGGCTTTAATGATAAGGCCAATGCTTTGGATACAGAACAGGTTTTATTTATCTTTTTTATTCATATAAAATTCATTTTTTATTATTTTTTATGCATAAAGAATGGCGCTATTCTGCATTCATGTTACAAAACAGTTAAGAATATTGAGGTTGGCATGAGCATTTCAGCAAAATTAAAGTTAGGGGTTTTAGCAGCAGTTATCTCTGCAACATCTTTTGGCGCTCTGGCAAAAGACTTTCTAAATGTCTCTTATGACCCAACCCGTGAACTTTATGAAGATGTCAATAAACAGTTCGGTAAATACTGGGAAAGCCGTACCGGTCAAAAAATCAACTTCAAGCAATCTCACGGTGGTTCTGGTAAACAAGCGCGTGCGGTGATTGATGGTTTAGATGCTGATGTCGTGACGCTTGCGCTTGCTGCTGATATTGACGTCATTGAACAAAAAACAAAACTGCTTCCTGCTGATTGGCAAAAGAAACTTCCTCACAACTCAACACCCTATACATCTACAATTGTGTTCTTGGTACGTAAAGGCAACCCGAAAGGTCTAAAAGACTGGGGCGACTTGGTTAAACCAGGGGTAGGCATTATCACTCCAAACCCTAAAACTTCTGGCGGTGCACGCTGGAACTATTTAGCTGCTTGGGCATGGGCGAAACACCAAGCCGGCGGTAACGACAAAACGGCTCAAGAATTCGTTCGTAAAATTTATAAAAACACCAAAGTACTCGATTCTGGCGCACGTGGCGCAACTACAACATATGCTGAGCGTGGTATTGGTGACGTATTACTGGCTTGGGAAAATGAAGCGCACTTAGCGATTCGTGAACAACCCGGTAAATTCGAAATCGTAACGCCAAGCTTGTCAATTCTTGCTGAGCCACCCGTTGCGATCGTAGAAAAAAATGCTGAGAAAAAAGGCAATAAATACTTAGCGCAAGGTTACTTGAACTTCTTGTACTCTCCATTGGGTCAAGAAATTTCAGCACGTAACTTCTACCGTCCACGTAACGCAAAAGTGTTAGCAAAATACAGCAATGTATTCAAGCCACTTAAACTTGTCACCATTGACCAGGAATTTGGTGGCTGGGATAAAGTTCAAAAAGCCCACTTTGAAAGTGGTGGCATCTTTGACCAAATCGTAAAAGCCAATAGCGCGAAATAAGTGCTAGAAAGATAGAGGAGCATCGACATGATTCATACCGTAATTGTTCCAGGCGTAGGTGGCAGTGAACCTGCTCACTGGCAATCCTGGTTACAACGACAACTCATGTCATGCTCTCGTGTGCAACAAAAAGATTGGAACAAACCTGTCTTACAAGATTGGATTGCAGAATTTGTAAATACAGTTCGTCCGATTCAAGGTCATATTCAAATTGTTGCGCATAGTTTTGGTTGCCTAACCACTGTTGCAGCATTGGCTCAGCACCCGGAATTAAATCAAAAAATTAAAAATTTGATTTTGGTTGCTCCAGCGAATCCTGCACGTTTTGGTGAATCTGGCTTTGCACGTAATAGCCAGCAAGATTATCAACGCTATTTTCACCAACTTAAAATTGCCGTTCCGACCACTTTACTGATTAGTGAAAACGACCCTTGGTTAAATTTTGAAGATGCCAAATGCTTAGCCAAAGCATGGAAGCTCAATCCTATTAATCTGGGTCAAGTCGGACATATTAATGTTGCTTCTGGTTTTGGTCCATTTCCTGAAATTTATGATTATTTGATTTCAGAAAATGTACTGCAACATATCAATTTTTCTGATGAGAGCAAGTGTTATTTTAAATTTGCAATTTGAAGTCTGCAAATTATGCTTGTGCCGAATTAAATTTTTATTTTTGCTGACTTTATTGGTCAGCATTTTCTCTTTTGAGGAGTAATCATGTCGCAGCGATCCCGAGTGCTGCCAGGATTTGGTCTTTCTCTAGGCTTTACCCTAGCGTATTTGTCATTAATTGTTCTTATTCCACTCTCTGCGGTGTTTATTAAATCACTGGGCATTGGCTGGGACGGTTTATGGGAAATTTTAAGTTCAGAACGTATTCTAAAATCTTTGCAGTTAAGTTTTAGTGCTGCACTCATTGCAGCCTTAGTCAATGTGGTATTTGGCTTATTACTGGCATGGTGCTTGGTTCGTTACAGCTTTCCTGGCAAACGAATTATTGATGCTTTGGTTGATTTACCCTTTGCCCTGCCAACTGCAGTTGCCGGTATTGCACTGACTTCTTTATACGCACCTACAGGCTGGATTGGTCAGTACCTGGAACCGATTGGCATTAAAGTGGCCTACACTCCGATCGGGATCACGCTTGCGCTGATTTTTATTGGCTTACCTTTCGTGGTTCGTACAGTACAACCTGTTTTAAGTGACCTGGAAACCGAACTGGAAGAAGCTGCATCTGCACTCGGTGCCAACCGTTTTCAGGTTATTACCAAAATCATTATGCCGATTCTGTTCCCTGCATTACTGACGGGTTTTGCATTGGCATTTGCACGTGGTGTAGGTGAATACGGTTCAGTGATCTTTATTGCAGGTAACCAGCCCTATGAAACTGAAATTGCGCCACTGATGATTATTTCTCGTTTAGAAGAATATGATTATGCAGGTGCAACGACGATTGCGGTGGTGATGTTGGTGCTGTCATTTGCGATTTTATTCCTGATTAACTTGCTACAAGCGTGGGCAAGCCGCCGTACAGGGAGAACTGCACCATGAGCTTAATCACCAATAGCAATGCTTTAGCAGAAAAACTGCAATCTCGCGATGCCACCCGTGAACCGACATGGGTACGTAATCTGCTGATTACCATTGCGCTGATCTTTTTCTTAAGCTGCCTGATTCTGCCTTTAATTCTGGTCTTTGTTGAAGCCTTTAAACAAGGTGTTGCGGTTTATTTCCAAGCCTTGATCAATCCAGATACTTTATCTGCAGTAAAACTGACTTTATTGACAGCTGCCATTGCCGTGCCGTTAAACGTGGTGTTTGGTGTCGCTGCGGCCTGGTCTGTTGCGAAATTCAACTTCCGTGGTAAATCCATTTTAACCACCATTATTGACATCCCTTTCTCTGTATCGCCTGTCATCGCAGGTATGATGTTAGTACTGATTTTTGGTACTCAAGGCTGGATGGGCAGCTGGCTGATGGATCACGACATCAAAGTGTTATATGCCGTGCCTGCCATTGTGCTTGCCACCATCTTTATTACCGTTCCTTTTGTTGCGCGTGAATTGATTCCTTTAATGGAAGCGCAAGGAACTGAAGAAGAAGAAGCTGCGATTGTACTCGGTGCTTCTGGCTGGCAAACCTTCTGTAAAGTGACCTTACCGAATATTAAATGGGGTCTGATTTACGGTGTGATTCTGTGTAATGCCCGTGCGATGGGTGAATTCGGAGCGGTATCGGTGGTGTCTGGTCACATTCGTGGTGAAACCAATACCTTGCCGTTACACGTAGAAATTCTATACAACGAATATACCTTTAGTGCTGCGTTTGCGGTGTCCTCGCTGTTGGCTTTACTTGCCATTGTGACCCTGATTTTAAAAACATGGGTTGAGATTCGCCAAGAAAAGCAAAACAAACGTAATGAAGATTCACAAGTTTCTTAAGGAATGACATCATGAGTATTCAAGTTAAAAATATTGAAAAAAACTTTGGTGCATTCCATGCACTTAAAAACATTTCACTGGATTTTCCAGATGGTCAGTTGGTGGCATTACTGGGTCCATCTGGCTGCGGTAAAACCACTCTGCTCCGCATCATTGCAGGCTTAGAATCGGCTGATGGTGGTCAAGTGATTCTTGAAGGTGAAGATGCCACCGATGTTCACGTTCGTGAACGTCAAGTGGGCTTCGTTTTCCAGCACTATGCTTTGTTCCGTCATATGACTGTATTTGAAAACATTGCTTTTGGTTTGCGTGTTCGTCCGCGCTCGACACGCCCTTCTGAAGCGGAAATCAAAAAACGTGTTACCCGTTTACTTGATTTGGTTCAACTCGGCTTCTTGGCGGATCGTTTTCCGGCTCAGTTATCGGGTGGTCAACGTCAACGTATTGCCTTGGCGCGTGCACTCGCTGTTGAACCTCGTGTACTGTTACTGGATGAACCGTTTGGTGCACTCGATGCCAAGGTACGTAAAGAACTGCGTCGCTGGTTACGTACCTTGCATGATGAATTGCATATCACTTCTATTTTTGTAACGCACGATCAAGAAGAAGCATTGGAAGTGGCGGATCAAATTGTCGTGATGAACAAAGGTAATGTAGAGCAGATTGGCTCACCGCGTGAAGTTTATGAAAAACCGGCAACGCCGTTTGTTTTCGATTTCCTTGGTCAGGCAAATCGTTTCGAAGGTCAAAATCAGCAAGGCATCATTCATCTTGGTGAAGACCGCATTCAATTGCCACAGGTGAATGATGCTCCACAAGGTGAAATTATTGCATTTGCGCGTCCAAATGAACTCAGCATTCATGCTGCTCCGCAAGAAAATGCCATTCAAGCCACTTTCTTACGTGAAATCTGGATTGCCGGTAAAGTGCTTGCAGAACTTCAGGATCGCCAAGGTAATTTAATTGAAATTTCGCTTAACTCTGAAGAAGCGAAATTACATCAATTCAAACCGAATCAAACTGTGTGGTTAAGCCCAACTGCATTGCATTTATTTGCCAATGACGTCGCTTAATAACAAATAGATGGGGCAAAAAAAGCCCCATCCTCTTTTAGGGTTAAGGTACAAAGAATTATGAATTTTCAACAATTAAGAATTATTCGAGAAACCGTTAGACAAAACTTTAATTTAACTGAAGCTTCAGCCGCACTTTACACATCCCAATCGGGTGTGAGTAAACACATTAAAGATTTAGAAGATGAACTGGGTGTGCAACTGTTTATCCGTAAAGGTAAACGTTTATTGGGTTTAACTGAGCCGGGTCAGTCTTTGCTGGGTATTGTTGAACGCATGCTGGTCGATGCAGACAATATTAAACGTCTTGCAGATGACTTTAATCGCGTCGATGAAGGCACGCTCACGATTGCAACCACACATACGCAAGCACGCTATGTGTTACCGCCGATTGTGAATCAATTTAAAAAAGAATTTCCAAAAGTACATTTGATTTTGCAACAGGCAAGTCCGGTTGAAATTACTGAAATGTTGCTTCAAGGTGAAGCCGATATCGGTATTGCAACCGAATCTTTAACCACTGAAGACAACCTTGCAAGTGTGCCTTTTTATACTTGGCAACACAGTATTATCACCCCACAAAATCATCCACTAGCCAGCAAAACCGATATTACTTTAGAAGACTTGGCGCAATATCCGCTGATTACTTATCATGGCGGTTTCACCGGCCGTTCAAAAATTGACAAAGCCTTTGATGAGGCAGGACTTGATGTGGATATTGTAATGTCAGCACTTGATGCCGATGTCATCAAGACCTATGTTGAACTGAATATGGGTGTCGGTATTGTCAATAATGTCGCTTATGACGCAGAACGTGACTACCGTTTAAAGCAGATCCCAACCGATATTTTTGGTGTGAATACCACCTGGATTGCGGTACGTAAAGGTCATTTACTACGCGGCTATGGTTATGAGTTTATTTCACTATGCTCTCCAGAAGCTGACATCAAAGCACTGAAACGAGTGGCTTACCCAGAAGATTAAAAATCACATAATTATTTAAATTAGGGATATCCGAATATCCCTTTTTTAATTTTAACTAACCGTTTCTATTGTTTTACTTATCAGCAATATAAAAAAAATTATCCATTCAAAAATCAAAATATAAATAATCTTAAAATTAGGCTTGCTCATTCTAAATAAAACGACATAAAGTACACACGCTGCATAAAAAAAATTCAATTACATGGTGTGTTATCAAGTTTTACGCACAAAATATATAAGCGAAATCATTATTTAATTTGAGGTTATTTATGAAAGCTACGGCATTTGGCATAAGTATGTGCATTTTTTTACCTACCCAAGTATTTTCCGCAGCACTTGAAACTTCAAACCAAAGTATTGCTATATTTTTAGAACCAAAGAATTACGCTGGATTTTCAATCGCATTTGTTGATGCGAATATTTCTGGGAATACTTACCGCCCTGAAGCTAGTAATCCATCGGTATATAAAGAAACCTCTACACAAGATTTCGTTAATCACTTTTATCTGTCCAATGCGGCCTTAAAATTACAACTCGATTCCAATTGGTCTGTAGCTCTGATTTATGACCAACCTTTTGGTACAGATGTCAGTTACGCTTTAGCTCCCGTTGCCACGAGTCCCGATGATTTAGTCAATGCTGTACGCTTTAAAGTGGATAGCAACAATCTCACGGCTCTAGTCGGCTACCAGCCGAATCAATCTTGGAACATATATACAGGTTTAAGTTATCAAAGCTTAAAAACGCATTTGAAAATTTCAGGACAATCGATGGGCTTACTGGTCGATTATATCGGGGATATAAAGAAAGATTCCGCGAGTGGTTGGCTTACAGGTGTCAGCTATCAACGGCCTGAATATGCCCTTCAAAGCTCACTGACTTATCGTTCTAAAATTCGACATAAGCAACAATTTAATGAACAAGTAAGCACAGTTCCCGCCATCCCTTTACTCAATTTAGCATCCGACCAAAACACGACGATAGAAACGCCCCAATCAGTCAACCTTGAGTTTCAAACAGGCATAACAGCCAATCATTTAATTTATGGATCAGTGCGTTGGGTCAATTGGCAGAGTTTTAAAATTACTTCCCCCTTGATCAGTTCAGATAGTGATACACCAATCGCTTTAGTGGATTATCAAACAGATCAGTGGAGTACAACTTTAGGTCTCGCTCATGTATTTAATGACAAATTCACCTCTACGGTGGATATAGGACTAGATTCGGGTAGTGGTAATCCGGCTTCTACCTTAAGTCCTTCAGATGGTTTTTATAGTTTTGGTGTAGGTGGTTTTTATAATATTCACTCTGATTTATTTATTGCCGGTGGCATAAAATACTTAAAGTTTAATAAAGCAAAAATTCAGCAAGAACAAAATGGTCCAGGCAGTTTATTTGGACCTTTATCTTCGGTAAACAATAATAATGCTGTCGCTTATGGGGGCAAAGTAGGTTATCGTTTTTAACTAAAAGTGTTTAATTTTCAAAACTCAATCTTCAAAAAAAAAACGAGCCGGAGCTCGTTTTTTAAAGAATGATAATTTTTAAATTACCAGTGGTAGCTAACACCTACTTTAGCTACTGGTAACCACGCGAATTTATCATCATTCGCTATTTCATACGCTTCTTTATCTACCGCATCCTGAGCTGATACAGTATTACCTGCTACTGGAACTAAATTATTTTGTGTTAATTTCACATCTGGATTGCCTGTATAATAAGCACCGACTTCACCAAATACGCCCCAGTTCTTATTAATTTTTGGTGCAAAACCCAATCCTAGGTAAGGAGCAATATCATTTTCGTAAGACATTTGCCCACGTACATTTCCTTCTTGACCAGGGACAGCTAATTGATAGTTTTTACCGTCAATACTTAAGGTTTCACCATTTCCAATACGTTTTTGTAAATCATATTGATTGTCAAGATAACCTACACCAGCCGCCATATATAAAGCTTGTGCCCAACGATTTTCACTGGCACCCCAAGGACGAATCTCAGCATTTAAATAAGCTAGCTTATTGTCCATATCTAAGTCATATTTCGTACCATTTACTGATACATCATCAGTCCATGAAATTTCACCACCATTATAACCCAATGCTAATCCCACGTATGGGTTTGCAGTCCAAAGTAATGCACCACCATAACCAGTTGTACCTACTTCAGCACGAACGCCTGTTGGGATAAGTTGATTGCGATCAAATGCATAACCATCTTGTACTACTGCATCGTCAGCCATTGCTGTACCGGCAATAGCTGTCAATACAGTTGCTGCTAAAATCGTACTTAAAGTTTTCATCGTGTCTCTCCTCAAAAGGGCTTATTTCATCATTAATGTTTTTTTCGTATTTAAACTATAAAATATTAGTAGCATTTGTTTTATTCAAAATTTGCTTACTTTTTGTTAAATTTTGATACAAATGCTTTTTAACATTAGATCTCTTTCATAAATCAAAAAATGACCTTCTTTTTGATTAATATTTGTACCCCAGATTTTTTAACAGTCGTGCATAATCTGCGGATGAAATACATCGATTCAAACAAGCTTTCTGATCCTCAGTTCAAGCGATACACCGGCATCTCATGGTCAACCTTCTATTTAATGGTTGAGCAATTGAA